>NZ_BAAADV010000001.1:0-337048 GCF_039522665.1 Natronoarchaeum mannanilyticum | reverse complement strand
TAGCCGTAGCCGAAGGTCCCCTCCCGCTCGTCGGCGCCGCCCTCCCACGTCACGGCGATCTCGCCGTCGAAGTGGAGGACGTTTCCGACGGCGTCGGCGACGTCCCAGGCCGGCGTCGACACGTCGCCATCGTATTTCATGTTCGAGACGTGGACGAGCGCGACGCCGCCCGGCGCGAGCTGGTCGCGGACGCCCGCGAAGATCCCCTCGACGTCGTCGAGATACTGCTCGTAGCTGCTCTCGCCCGAGTAGTTCTCGAACGGGTTCGACTCGATCCACTCGTTCATGAACGGCGGCGACGTCAAGACGCACTCGACGGTCGGGAACCGATCCAGCGGGAGATCGAACGCGTCGCCCCGGAGCACGTTCTCGGGGCGCTCGATCCGCTCGGCGACGTATTCGGCCCGGCGGTGCTCGTACTCGACGCCGAACGGCTCCCGGTCGAGGCGCTCTGCGACGGTCAGCGTCGTCCCGAACCCCGCGAACGGGTCGAGCACTCGGTCGCCCGGCTCGGTGAACTCCTCCAGCAGCCGCTCGACGAGCACCGCCGGCATCCGGACGTCGTGGTCGTCGTCGAACGCCGGCGGCAGTGGTGACTCCGTCCCGTAGGTGAGCGAGAGGTGCGTCCGCATGGCGTCGTGTCGGACGTTCGAGGGGCGTTAGCTTTGTGATTTCAGCAGATCGATCGCGGTCCCAGTCGGAGGATTCAATGGCCGGCGCGCCCACCGATCGGGCATGGAGAAGACGCCGGAGGGCACGTCGGTCGGCGTCGACGACCCCTACGAGCACGCCGGGGTCTGCGACCACGTCACCGACGACGGCCGCTGCCGGTACGCTTTCGAGTTCCCCGAGCACGACCCCGAGTTCGCCCGCGAGCGCCGGACCGACGACTTCGCCTGCCCGGTCGCGGCCGACGACGAGGACTGGAACTGGGCCGACTGCCCGCACTTCCGGTCGCGCAAACCCGACCGGGAGTGCGTCCGCTGCGGCCTCGAGGAGCGCCGGCTCGCACACGACGACGAGCGGCCGCTGCTGGAGGAACACCACCTGTCCTACGCGGATTCAGGCGAGACGCTCTCCCACGAGATCACGGTCTTCCTCTGTCGGTGGTGTCACGCGAAGGTCCACGACTCGTGGGCGCGGATCACCGACGACGCCGCGCCCGAGGCCGAGGCGCTGGCGGAAGCCGAACAGCGTCGCAGCAAAGAACAGCAGGAGTTCGGGTTCGAGTCCGCCGCCGAGCGGTACGGCGACGATCCGAAATAGCTGATTCTACCGCAGCTCCACCTCAGCGCTCGTCGGGCGGCGTGACGCCGATGTGGCCGTGGCGGAACACGGTGATCTCGTATTCGTGATACGTGAACGACACTTCCCCGGTGGCGAGTCGCCCGTCCTCCTGGGGGCTAAAGAGGCGGTCGAGCAGCTCGGGATCGAGGTAGTCGTACAGCGGATCTAACTCGGTCGCCCCGACCCCTTCGAGGTCGGCGACGATCATCACGACGATCATCGACAGCGGCATCGCGTCGCGCCAGTCGTACTCGACGTGGTAGGTGCCGGTCGCCTCGTCGTAGCGGGTCCCGGCCTCCGGATCGGCGTCCCCCTCGCCCAGCGAGACCATCGTGTCGGTCTCGATCCAGGCGTCCTCGTTGTCGTCGTCGAACACCGTCGCGGCGCGGTCGCCGGACTCCCCGGTGTGTTCGACGTAGCTGTACTCCGAATCGTCTGCTCCCCCGTCTGGTGGGCTCATGGCGTGAGAACTTCGCTACGTGTGCATCCACGACCGAGGCCTAAAGCTTGCCCGGTCGCGCGCCCGCGCGACGAGATCGGGGCCGTCACGCGTCCTCCCACTCGTCGCGACACCGGTCGTCGCAAAAGGGGTAGATGCGGAACTCGTCAGGCTCCGATCGGGCGACCACGGGATGCCACTCGCTGGTGTCGATGGCGTCGCCGCAGTGCGCGCAGAGATCCGGCGACCCCTCGCCGTCGGCGGGCGATCGCGACGCGTTCTCGCGGCCGTTCGTCACGCTCGATCGCTCCGGTTCACACCGGGTCCACCCGGTCGGCGTCTTCGAGCGGCGTGGCGCTCACCTGTCCGTCGGCGCGGACCCGCACCCGACAGCCGGCGACGTCGAACGTCAGCCGACCGGCGGGAACGTCGCTCGAGGCAAACAACCGGTCGACGGCGTCGAGGTCGATCCGGTCGTACAGCGGATCCAGATCGAGCGGATCGACCCCTTTCGCCTCGGCGACGGCCCGAATCACCGCCTCGCTGGCCCTGTCCGCACCCCCGGCGTCGGGCCCCGAGTCGGTGACCGTAGTACGCGCAGTCATGGTTCGTTCGAACGTACGGACGAATCGGCCTAAGTCGTCGTACCTACTAGCAGAACGTGCCGCGCTCGATCGTGCCTACACACGTTGGTTCGGTCGCTACGCGCGCCGGTTCGACCGGCGGAATCAGCGGTCCGGCCCGGACCACGACGCCCGACAGCGTTCGCTGCAGAACGCGTAGATCCGGAACTCGTCGTCGACGGTGCTGGCCCGAACGGGGTGCCACTCGTTGCGGTCGATCGGCGCGCCGCAGTTCGCACACTCTATCGCGCGGTCCGCCCCGTCGACGTCGTCGGCGTTTGCCACTGGCACGGGTCTGGTGGACATTCAGTCCTGGAAGGCCGTCCGGGCGGCGTCGGCTTCGCCGTCGGCGCCCAGAGTGGCGGGCGTCCGCCCGCTCGTCGGCGTGACCGTCACGTCGTCGCGACCGCGCACGGTGATCTCGCAGCCTGCGATGGCGAACTCCACCTCGATGTCGTCGCCCCGATCGAACAGTTGCTGGAGCGCGTCGACGTCGACGGCGTCGTACAGCGGCGGGAGGTCCAGCGGGTCGACGCCCGTGACGTCGGAGAGTTCGAGGACGATCGTTTCGGTGAGGGTGTCGGCGTGAGCGTTCATGAGTTACACTCCTCTGTAACGCTCCCGAGGGCATACGAGTTCTACCTAGCATACCACCCGGTCGGGGCAGGGCGATACTATCTACCTAGAGTCGGGGTCGGAACGGCGTCCCGACGCGGCGCGCCGAAACGTACGTCGATAGCTGCGTTCGACCGCTCTCGACGCCGTTTTCGCCCGATTTCGGCGCCGCCGATCACTCGCTTTCGGCGCCGGCGTCGGCCGAACCGTACAGCAGCTCGAACAGCTTGCGCTGGGCCGCCCGGAGGTGGTGGTTGAACGTCGGCTGGGAGATGTCCAGCGACGCGCCGATCTCCTTGCCCGTTCGCCGGCGCGGCGTCTCGAAGAAGCCGCCGAAGTAGGCGGTTCGCAGCACCTCGCGCTGGCGCTCGGTCAGCGCGGCGTCGAGAT
The DNA here is from genome assembly GCF_039522665.1 of Natronoarchaeum mannanilyticum. Lineage (NCBI taxonomy): Archaea > Methanobacteriati > Methanobacteriota > Halobacteria > Halobacteriales > Natronoarchaeaceae > Natronoarchaeum > Natronoarchaeum mannanilyticum. The sequence goes on along the minus strand of NZ_BAAADV010000001.1, from coordinate 333,694 downwards.
CGGCCTGGAACTCGCGGCGCGACCGGGTCTCCAGGGTTCGTTCGCGCCGGGCGAGCAGTTCGACGTCCTCGAACAGCGTCTGGAGCATCTCGACGAACCCCCGGACGTCGACGGTCGCGGGGAGCTCGACGACGAGCTGTGCCCCCTCGGCGGTGGCGCTGAGCTGCTGGGGGCGCGCGCCGTGGTCGAACAGCCGCGGGATGAACCCGTCCTCGGTGAGCGTGCACTCGAACAGCGGCGGCTCGTCGTCGGTGATCCGGCGGAGCTCCTCGACGAACGGCGAGCGCTCGGCGTAGTCTCGGATCTCCTCGTCCGTGACGTCTGTGGCCGAAAACAGCGTTCGCAACCCCCGTCCGTCCTGGAGGAACACGTTTTCGAACTCGAAGCGCCCGCCGGTCTCCGCGAGGAACTGGAACACGAACGCGTCCGGGTCGTACAGCTCAAGTTCCAGTTCGACGACCTCGTCGCCGACGAGCGCGCGCTTGCTCTCGACGGCGTTGATCGCGTACGCGATGGTGTCGCCCAGGTCGACGAGCGTCTCGCGCTCGCGCTCGTCGAACAGGGTCGTCCGGTCGCCGTACACCGTCAGGACGCCGTAGCGGTAGCCGCCGTACTCGATCGGGACGCCGACGGCCGAGCTGAAGCCGTGTCGGAGCGCCGCCTGGCGCCACGCCGAGAGCGGCGGTTCGGTGTGGACGCGCTCGGCGACGCTGACCTCGCCCGCGTCGGCCGCCGCCAGGCTCGGCTCCGGATCGTCGTCGGCCGAGGCCGTCAGGTCCACGTCGTCGAGGTACGCCGTCTCGCCCGCTCCGGCGACCCGGCTGAGACCCCCGCTCGCGGTGTCCGGTCGGCCGATCCAGGCGAGCTCGTAGGGCTCGACCGTCGCGAGCTGCTCGCAGACGGCCGACTCGATCTCCGAGCGGGTCGACGCGCCCACGAGCACCTGTTCGATGCCGCGGACGACCTCGTTGAGCCGGGCGAGGCGTTCGAGGTCCTCGTTCTGGCGCTGGAGCGCCGCCTCGCGGTCCCGCAGGGTCTCCTCGCGGTCGGCGCGGTCGAGGGCGGCCCGGACGGTGGCGGCGACCGTCTCGACGAAATCCAGCTGCGGGTCGGGCATCGTCCCCTCGCCGGCGACGCCGACGAGCAACACGCCGTGCTTGCCCAGCGGCAGCGCGATCCGCTCCCGGAGGTGAACCGGTTCGGTCGACAGTTCGATACGCTGGTCGGGCGCATCCACCCGGCGCTCGTCGTTGACGAACGCGTCCCACGCCAGCCCCGAGGAAACGTCGAACAGCTCGGTCTCCTCGTGGAGCCGCTCGCCCAGCGGCGTCGCGGCGGCGAGTCGAAGCCGCCCGGCTGCTTCGTCGTACAGCGCGATACTGGCGATCGGCAGTTCGAGGTCGCCGTCGGCCGCGTCGGCGACGATGTCACAGACCGCCTCGGGCGATTCGACTTCCATCAGCACCCGGGTCACGTCGCTGAGCGCGGCGATCTGGTTGTCGTGGCGCTCGCGCTCGATCGCCGTCGCCAGCAGGTCGGCGACGTGCTGGACGAACTCGACCTCGTAGTCGTCGTACTCTCGATCCTCGGTCGTGTGGGTGCCGAGAACGCCCCAGGGGTTGTCCCGCGGGCCGACGATCACGCTGATCCCGCCGGCGACGTCGTGGTCGGTCAACAGCTCCGGCCCGGTAAAGCGAGTCTCCGCGTCGAGATCCTCGACGACGACCGGCTCGGACTGCTGGAGGGTGTAGCCCGCCTGCGAGTTCTCCCGGGTGTCGACGGTCGCCGAGCCGACGATCCCCTCGTGCCACCCGACGCCGGAGCGCAAGAACAGCTCGTCGCCGCCCTCCTCGATCTCGAGCACCTTCGCGTACTCGTGGTCGAGCACCGCCGCGACCCGCTCGACCGTCGCCTCGAACAGCTCGTCGAGGTCCTCGCCCTCGAGGGCCTGCCGCCGAAGCTGGGACAGCGTCCGCTGCTGCTGGGCGTACTCCTCGAGAGCCGCCTCGCGGAGCCTGCGGTCGGTGACGTCGGCAAACGTGACGACCGCGCCAGCGACCTCCCCGTCGTCGCGCAGCGGCGTCCCGCTCATCGAGAGCCAGATCCTGTCGCCGTCGGGGTTCAGCACGCCGATCTCGACGTCGCGGATCTCCTCGCCCTCGACGGCGACGCGGCGTGTCGGAAGCTCGTCGGTCGGGATCGGCTCGCCGTTCGGGAGCACGGGGTCGAGTCGATCGATCCGATCGTCGATCTCGTCGACCGCTTCGGTCGGCTGGTCCAGTATCTCTTCGGCGCGCTCGTTCGCGTTCCGGACGATCCCCTCGGCATCGAGCCTGACGATGCCGACCGGCGACGTGTCGACGATGTGGCGGTTGAGGTCGCGCTCCTCCTGAAGTTCGCGCTCGCGCCGCCGCTGCTCCGTGACTTCCTGTGACATCCCCATCGCGGCGAAGACCGCCCCGTCGTCGTCGCGGACCGGGACGAAGTGGAACTGGTAGTGCCTGTCGTTGATCGCGCTCTCGAACTGAGAGGGCTCTCCTTCGAGCGCAGCTTCGTAGCGGGGGACGACGACTTCGGCGATCTCCGGGGGCAGCGCGTCGCGGAGCGGTTCCCCTTCGAGATCGGCTCTCGTCACGTCCACGCCGCCCTCGGGCGTCCCGCCGAACGTGACGTACTGGAGATCCTGGTTGACGAGCGCGACGGCGCCGTTCGGGAAGTGCTCGATCAGCGTCCGGAACCGCTGTCTGGACTCCTCGAGTTCGCGCTCGCGTTCCTTGCGCTCGGTGACGTCGCGGGCGACCGCCACCATGTACTCCCGATCCAGTTCGACGTGGGTCACGTTGACCTCCGCCAGGTAGGTGGTGCCGTCCTTTCGCTCGTGAACGCCCTCGATCGTCACGCCGCCCTCCGCTTTCACGTCCTCGACGTGGGATCGCCAGTCGTCGGAGTCGTCGAACAGTCGATCGATTTCGTGCACCGGCAGACCGATCAGTTCGTCCCGATCGTAGCCCAGTTGCCTGCACGCGGTCTCGTTCGCGTCGAGGAACTCTCCCGTGGACGGATCGATCACCAGGATGCTGTCGGTTGCGTTGTCGAGCAGCGTCCGGAACAGTTCGAGTTCGCGCTCGCGCTCCTTGCGCTCGGTGACGTCCCGGAAGTACACCGACAGCCCCGTCTCGGAGGGGTAGGCGTTGATCTCGTACCACGCGTCCAGCGGCTCGGGGTAGTAGATCTCGAATGAGGTCGGCTCCTGGGTCGCCATCGCCTCGCGGTACTCCTCGCCGATCCGCGAGTCTTCGGCCCACTCGAGCACGTCCCAGATCCGCTCGCCCACGAGCCCCTCGTCCCGGTAGTCGATCAGCTCCTCCGCGCGATCGTTCGCGTGGGTGATCCGCCACTGCTCGTCTAACGCGTAGAACGCGTCGGTGACGCGCCCGTACACCTCCCGTAGCTCCCCGGCCAGCTGCCGGCGCTCGGTGATGTCCTGGAACGCGAACACGACGTCGACGATCTCGCCGTCGGCGTCGAACATCGGCGCGGCGTTCATCAGCACCCAGACGCGCTCGCCGTCCGGCTTTCGGAGCCCGATTTCGGTTTCGTACACCGGCTCACCGGTCTCGAGAACGCGGGTGAACGGAAGCTCGTCTTCCGGAAGCGCCTCGCCGTCAGCGCCCACGGCGTCGAGCTCCGCGACCGACGCGGAGACGTTCTCGATCGATTCGGGATCCGTACCGACGATCCGCCGGGCGTGGTCGTTCGCGAACGTGATGTCGCCGTCGCGGTCGGCGATCATGATCCCCGTGGGACTGGTCTCGAGGATCCGCCTGTTGAGGTTGCGCTCCTCGCGGAGGTCCTCCTCCAGGGCCTCGCGTTCGCTGACGTCCCGCATGATCCCCGAAAAGAACGTCCGCCCGTCGCGCTCGAACTCGCCGAACGAGACGGACAGCGGGATCTCGGTTCCGTCCTTGCGCTCGCCGGGAAGTTCGAGGTAGCTCCAGTCGAGCGCCCGCTCGCCGGTCTCGAGGTACCGGTCGATTCCCTCCAAGTGGGGTTCGACCATCTCGTCGGGCATCAGCGTCGTCAGCGGTTCGCCGACGATCTCCTCGGGGGCGTAGCCGAACACGTCCTCGACCGCCGGATTGGCGTAGTGGATCCGGCTGCGCTCGTCGATCGTCACGATGGCGTCGCTGGCGACGTCGGCGATCACGCGGTACTCCTTCGCGGGCTGTGACTCGGTCGGCGGGCTCGCGACCTCCGCGGCGGCGTCCGCGTCCGTCTCGCGGGAGTGTTCCGTCGCGCTCACGATCGCGGCGACCTTGCGGGCGAGCGCAGTCGGCGCCGCCTCGCCGACCCGCTGGAGGTAGTCGGTCGCGCCGGCGTCGAACGCGGCGGTGATCTCGGCGGGCGTGTCGGGGTCGCCGTACAGCAAAACGGGGACGGCGGCGCCGGCGTCCCGCACCGCCCGGACGAGATTGACGCCGGGCGTCTCGGTGAGCTGGTCGGCGCTCACCAGGCAGTCGACGTCGTCGAGCCCGTTCTGCAGCAGTTGCGCCGCGCCGTCGACGTGCCGTATCGCTGCGTCGGGCAGTTCCTCGCGCAGCGCCGAGACGACCTCGTCGGCCGCCTCCGGATCGTCGTCGACGTAGACGATCGTCGTTTCGGCGGCGTCGGCGCGGCTCTCTCGGCCCTCGGCGGTCATTCGTTCGGCCCTCTGCAGGTTGTGCTCTCGGCGGGTCCCCAACTCCCCCGACCGACGAACCGATCGTCCATCCGCGGGCTCAGCGACCTCCCGCGGCGAGCCTGTCGTCGACCGCGGAATTCCCAAAATCGGCTGTAGGCGCCTCGAATCGACCTCTCGGCGGCACAGACGCTCCAGAAAGAACCCGTCGCTGTGGGTCGTTCATCGCTAGCCACAACGCGACCGTCGGGTAAAAGCGAGGCGCCAAAATCTATAGGTTCTACCGCTAAAACCCGGTGGCGGCGGTGCGGTCGATCAGCCGTCGACGATGTCGCCGATCCGGCGCGGTTCGCCACCGAGTTGCGGATCTTCCGCGACCATCTGGAGTACCTCGTGGTCGGTCACGTCGAAGTAGTCCTTCTGTACGGCGTCCTCCACGAGGGCGCGCTCGAGTCGGAACTCGGTGCCCTCGTACACGACGTCGACCCCCTGCTCGTCGAACGCGAGCGTCGTCATGGGCGTTCGTGGGCGCCGCGGCGTCAAAAGTCTTGCATGACGGCGGCGGTGGCGAGACTGCGGGACGGACGCCGTCGCGGCGTCGGCGTCCTCGCCGAGCGAACGCCCGGGCGTCGTCGCCGCGACCTCTCGGATATCGGAGTGTCGTCAGACGCCCGTCTGACGCCGCAACGGGTTTAATACGGGGCGCTGGAAAGTGGGGGTGTGTCGCTGCGATCGAACCCTCTCGACGAACTGTCGATCCCCGATGGCACCACCGTCGAGGAGCACGACCTCGTGACGGATGGCGACGTGCTGCTGGGCGGGCGGGCCACCGTCGAGTTCGGCGTCCGCGGGCGGAACGTGCTCGCGGGCGAGGGCGTCCGTTTCGGGGGGGACATCGAGGCCGAGGCCGACTGCCGGCTGGACATGTGGTGCGACGTCGAGGGGAACGTGCTGGTGGGTCGGGACGCCTACCTCGGCGAGCGCGTCCACGTCGGCGGGCAACTGATGGTCAGCGGCGATCTGGACATCGGCGACGACGTCGACATCGAGGAAGGGTTCGAGGCAAACGGCTGGATCGTCATCCGCAACCCGATGCCGACGATCGTCTTCCTGTACGTCTACCTGACCCAGCTGCTACGCATCGGCGAGGAGGACGCCGCCGAGCGCATCCTAGAGGAGTTCGTCGACGAGGACGAGCCCGAGCGCGACCCGCTGGTGGTCCCGCGCAACGGGACCGTCAGCGACGACGCCTGGCGCGTCTCGACGCCCGCTCGGATCGGCGACGGCTGCCGGCTCCACGGCAACGTCCGCGCCGAGGAGATCACCGTCGGGGAGGATAACAACATCTTCGGCAGCCTCCGGGCGCGCGAGGACATCGTGATCGGTCAGGGCACGCGCATCCACGGCGACGTGACCACCCGCGGCGGGACGGTCGCGATCGCCGACGGCGCGCGCGTGCTCGGCGACGTCTCCTGCCAGAACCTCGAACTCGAGGACGGCGCCACCGTCGACGGGACGATGCGCGCCAGCGGCGAGGTGACGATGCAGCGCGATCGGCAACCGCGGGATCCGGAGTGACGCCGGGTCGGGAGGATTCGGACGAGAAGGGTCCTTGTTGACCCTATGTCACTTTCAACAGCTACTAGATCCTGAGGTGAGGCGGTAAGTACAGGCGAGCTACTGATTCAGTTAGCTGACTACTGAGAGCGCTGTCTTATCATGTACCCTAGTAACAGGACAACTGCTACTGGAAGCGTGATGTAGGTAGTAAAACCCGCAACTGGCAATATGATTAGCAGAATGACAAGCAGCAGCACTACTCTTCCAAGAGTGGAGGAAGGCAGACGCATAGAAGCTCTATCGATTCCCTGTAACAAATGTATTCCGTTCAATACGCATCCTCACTAAGCGGTGATTCCATTCACAGGTAGTCGAATGAACCAGAGTTGAAGGAGATTCGCCTGACGAGGTGGTTGTCGACCAGCCCGTCAGTTTCGACCCGCTCGCCGGAAGAACGCGATCGCAGCGCCGAGCAGCGTCAGGTTCTGGAGGAACGACGTGAGCTCCTCGCCGCGGGACTCTTCGTCGACGGCCCAGAAGTCGTGCATGAGCGGCGTGACGCCGACGAAGAACGCGGCGATGCTGCCCGCGGCGATCCGGGGGAGTTTCCAGAGCCCGATGCCGACGCTGCCGCCCAGCAGGAGGCCGCTCGACGCGGGAACCAGCTTGTCGGCGAGCGGGACGCCTTTCGCGTCCGCGTAGGCGATGCGTCCGTCGAGGTTCGTGAGGTTGCGAAGCGCGAGCACCGCGAGACCGCTCGCAAAGAGAAGCCGCCCGAGTCGCGACGGCGGCATTTCGGTGGTCGAATCGGTGTCTAACATCACTTCGTCGAACGGCTCCGGGACGGTTAACCGGCCACTCTCTCCCAGTAGCCTGCCGCTAGCACGCGACGTTGTCACGGGTGAGAGTCTCACTCGCGTCGGTTGGCCGGTGGTTTCTCAAAGATCTTTTCGCAGCTCCAGCACCCGCCCGGTGACGCCGCCGCCGAACTCGTGGACGCGCTCCGCCACGCGTTCGTAGCCCTGCGATTCGTAGAAGGGAACGGCGTTCATCGACGCCCACATCCCGAGGGCGCCGAGTCCGCGCTCGCGGGCCCTGGTTTCGAGGCGATCCAGCAGCGCCGTCCCGACGCCTTCCCGCGCCACGTCGGGATGGACGTACATCCCCGTCACCTCGCCGTCGACGTCGGCCGTCAGGTGTTCACCGGGGTCGTGGGAGAGCCAGCCGAACCCGCGAACCGCCCCGTCGATCTCGGCGACGAAGACGTCCCGGTCGTCGCCGCCGAACTCGTAGTCGTCGGGGCTTCGACCCGCGCTCCAGGCCGCCACCTGCTCGTCGTCGTAGACGGCCGCGCCGAGGTTCTCGATCGCCGCGTGGTGGGCGTCGGCGACGGCCTCGGCGTCCTCGGCGGTCCCCGGACGGATCTCCATGCCCGTAGTTACCCGAGCAGATCACAAAACGTGTGCGGTGCCCCGACCGAACTGGTCCGGCGGAGTGGCGGATATCGCGGGACGTCGTGCCTCGGTCGGTAATCGAGGGGATCGTCAATGCCAATCTGATGAACGTGTGGCGGACCGGGTGAAAATATAACTTTTCTATCTTAATGGCTTACTCCCGTCCATGGAGATCCTTTACGAGATCATCGACGAGGTCGCACGACAAGAGGGGTGCGACCCGATCGATCTGCCGCCGCTCTACTCGGAGGTCGATCCTGAATCGCTACAGGAAGTTATCGAGTCGACGGAAGCGGCAGACGCCCCGATCGTTCGGATAACCTACTGCGGCCGCGAGGTGGTCGTCGAGGGAGACGGAACGGTCGAGGTAGACGGCGGAATGGGATTACAGGGGAAGACGAGGTGAGCTCCCCTCGGGAGGAATCTACGTTCGCTCTCGGCGTCTACGCGGCGTTCTAACTCGGTCGTCGAAGGCCGACGCTTTTCTGACGCGCCTACCGATGGGCTGGCTGGGGCCGAAACGCGGACCAGCGGCCGACGTCACGGCCACTCGGCGTCGGCGTCCTCGAGTGGTTCCGCGACGACGCCGTCCTTCTGAGCGCGCGATCGCGCGTGTGACGTGCACACTTCCAGATTCTCGCTCCAGGGAACGTGGAGGCGCACCGCGGCGGGCTCCGCACAGCCGTCCTCCTCGCAGGTGTCGGCCATCGTTCGCGCTTCGAGGCGATCCCACAACAACTTCCCGGCGTCGCTGACGCCGGTCGCCTCCAGTTTCGGGATGCTACCCGTTCGTGTGACGGTTACGCCCCGGCTATTCCAAGATTTAAGTAGGCTCCCGAATTGGTACTAGGTAGCAATGGCCATTGACTCGAACTTCGAGGAGAACCGAGAGATCGTCGACGAGCACGAGGGCCACGACGTGTGGGGTCCCGTCGACGAGCCCGAACAGCTGGGGATCCACGGGACACACGTCGCCGTGGACTTCGACATCTGCCTCGCCGACGGGGCGTGCCTGGAGGACTGCCCGGTCGACGTGTTCGAGTGGGTCGACTCGCCGGGTCACCCCGAGAGCGAGATCAAGGCGGATCCCGCCAACGAGGCCCAGTGCATCGACTGCATGCTCTGTGTCGACGTCTGCCCGGTCGACGCGATCGACGTCGACGCCGGGCGCGCCGGGCGAACGTAGAGCGGACGGAGATTGCAGCGAGAGCGACCGACGAGTTGTGGCGGGGCGACGGGGATCGCCGGGGAATTGACAGGACGATCGCACGCGGGCACCGACGTTACGACAACGGAGAGAGGACACACGTATGTACTCACTGGTTCTGACCAAGGGCGTCCCGGACTTCCGGGAAGGACAGGTATCGTTCGACGACGAGGGGCATCTCGAGCGCGGCGAGACGCCGACCGTGATGAACCCCAACGACGAGTTCGCGCTGGAGGCGGCGCTCCAGACGAAAGTTCGCAACGGCGGCACGGTGGGGGTGATGAGCATGGGGCCGCCGGGCTACGAGGACGTGCTCCGGGAGGCGATGGAGACGGTGTACGCCGACGAGCTGTTCTTGCTGTCCGATCGCGAGATGGCCGCCGCCGACACCTGGGCGACCGCGATCACGCTCGCGACGGGCATCGAGAAACTCGCCGAGACCGACCGCGGCGCGCCCGACCTCGTGTTCGCGGGGTTCAAGACCGCCGACGGGGAGACGGGCCACACCGGCCTCCAGACCGCCTGGGGGCTCGACCGCCCGATGATCACCCACGTCATCGCGATGGAGGTCGACGAGGACGAAGAGCGCGTTCGCGCCAAGCGTCTGGTCGAGGGCGACGTCGAGGAGATCGAGACCGTCGAGGCGCCGCTGCCGGCCGTGATCGTCGCGGATCCGGAGTTCGAGCCCAGCTACCGCCGGGCCGACCACCGGCTGACGCTGAAGGACCTGCAGGAAGAGACCGCCGAGCGCGCCGAGGACTACGAGGAGCACCTCACGACGTGGAACCACGAGGATCTGAATCTCGATCCGGACTACATCGGGCTGGACGGCTCGCCGACGATCGTCGAGTCGGTCGACCCGATCCCGAAGGCGCCGGCCGAGCGCGAGGCGACGATGATCGATCCCGCCGAGCCCGACCAGCTCGGGGAGGTGCTCGAAACGATGCAGCCCTACGCCGGAGGTGACTGATAATGCCCGAAATCGATCCGAGCGATCACGACATCGCCCAACTCGGCCCGAAGCTGACGGAGATCGAGGACGTTGAGGAGCTCGAAGCGATCCTCGACGCGGAGCGCGAGGGCGAGGACCGCTCGAACGTCGTCACGCTGATCGAGGACCGCATCGAGAAGCTCGAAGACGAGGGCGACGACGCCGAGGCCGGGGAACTCGACCCGACGGAACTCTCGGTCGCCGAACTCGGCAACGCGATCCGCGATATCGAGGACGCCGCGGAGCTCGAAGCCGTCCTCGAGGCCGAGGAGGCCGGCGAGGATCGGTCGAGCGCCAAGAGCCTGATCGAGAACCGCATCGACTCGGTGCAGGGCAGCGGCGAAGACGAGGACGAAGAGGAAGCGCTCCCGCCCGAGGAGAAACATCCCGAGCTCGACCACCCGACCGCCGACAAGAAGCACGTCCGGGCGCTCGAAGACGGCGTCTACGAGGATATGTGGGTGTACTGCGAGACCCAGCAGGGCCGGCTCATCGACGTCTCGAAGGAGATGCTCGGGAAGGCCCGCGAGCTGATGGACGGGTACAACGAGGAGTACGTGGACGCGGAGGACGACGAGGAGAAAGTCGTCGCCGTCGTGATCGGCGACGACGTGGAAGAACAGGCCGAACTCGCGATCGAGTACGGCGCCGACGTGGCGGTCCACTACGACGACGAGCGCTTGGATCGGTTCCGGCACAAGCCCTACACCGAGCTGTTCGCCGAGATGGCCCGCGCGGAGTACGACTGGAAGGGGTACGACGAGCCCCGGTACGTCCTGTTCCCGGCGACGAACAACGGGCGTGACCTCTCGGCGCTCGTCCAGGCCGAACTCGACTCAGGGCTCGCGAGCGACTGCTCGGGGCTGTACATCGACGATACGATCATCTCGAACCCCGCAAAAGTGGGGCGGGGCGGCGACAAGAAGGAGTTCCAGCGCGTGCTCCACATGAAGCGTCCGGACTTCTCGGGGTTCGAGTACTCGACGATCCTCTGTCTGGACAACCCCGGCCGGGAGTTCCACCCGCAAGGAGCCTCCGTGATCCCGGGAAGCTTCGAGCTGCCCGACCCGGACCCCCAGCGCGAGGGCGAGGTCGTCACTCACGAGAGCGACCTCGACGAGGACTGGCTGCGCGCCGAGGTCACCGACTACGACCAGCTGGAGGGCGGCGTCGATCTCACCGGCAACGAGGTCGTCGTGGCGCTCGGACGAGGCATCGGCGACGATCCCACTCGCGGGATGGAGCTCGGGCTGGAGCTGACCGACGCGTTCGAGGACGCCGACATGGGCATCACGCGAGGGATCGTCACCTCCTCCTACCAGTTCGAGGGCCACGTCGAGCAGTACGCCAAGGAGGAGCGCCAGATCGGCGAGACGGGGCAGGTCGTCGAGCCGGACCTCTACATCGCGGCGGGGATCTCCGGCGCCATCCAGCACAAGGTCGGGATGGACGAGTCCGACACGATCGTCTCGATCAACACCGATCCGGACGCCGACATCCGGGACTTCTCGGACTACTTCGTCGAGGGCGACCTGTTCGAGGTGCTCCCGACGCTGATCGACGCCGTCGAATCGGGCGAACTGGACGCCGCGGCGCTGGCTGGCGACGCCGAGCCGGCCGACGCGGAGGGCGGCGAATCGATGGAAGCGGACGAAGCCGCTTCGCCCGCGGGAGGTGAGGACGATGACTGATCAGGCACCACTCGACGCCGCGACCGACCACGAGCAGTACGGCACCGCGACCGACCACGAACACTACGAGGCCGTCGTCGTCGGCGCCGGACCGGGCGGCGCCGCGGCGGCGGCGACGCTGGCGCGCAACGGCGTCGAGACGCTCGTGCTGGAACGCGGCACGGAGGCCGGCTCGAAGAACGTCTCGGGCGGGCTGATCTACGCCGAGGAGTCGGCGCCGTACACGATCGACGAGCTGTTCCCCGGCTTCCGCGAGCACGCGACCGAGCGCCCGGTCACGGACTACTACATCCACAACGTCGCCGGCGACACGGTCAAGACGTTCGACATCACCGACCTCCACGAGCACGACACCGAGTGGTGCGACGCCGTGCTCCGGCGGCCGATGGACTCGTGGCTCGAAGACCGCGTCCACGAGATGACCCGCGAGACGGGCGGCGGCGTCCTGACTGGCGTGCGCGTCAACGGCCTGCTCCGCGAGAACGGCCGGATCGTCGGCGTCACCTGCGACGAGCTCGACCCGATCACCGCCGACCTGATCGTCGCCGCCGACGGCGTCAACTCCGAGCTGGCCCGGGACGCCGGGCTGATGGACTGGGAGGAGCCCGACGAGTGGTTCCAGGGCGTCAAAGCGGTCGTCGACATGGAACCGGACGCGATCGACGAGCGGTTCGACATCGGCCCCGACGAGGGCGCGGCCCACCTGTTCTCGGGCGATCTGTTCGAGGACGTGCGCGGCGGCGGGTTCCTGTACACGAACGAAGAGTCGCTGTCGATCGGGACGGTGTTCCACCTCGATAGCCTCGCCGCCGAGGAGGCCGAACCCCACGAGCTGCTCGACTCCTTACTGACTCACCCGCTGCTCGGCCAGTGGCTCGGCGACGAGTATCACGAGCGCGAGTACTCCGCGAAGCTCGTCCCGGACTCGAAGAAGGTCGCCAGCACCTCGCCCCACCGCGACCGGCTCGTGCTGGTGGGCGACGCCGGCGGCCAGATGCAGGCACAGGGCCCGATCATCAAGGGGATGAACCACGCCGTCACAGCGGGCGCGCTCGCCGCCGAGGCGTTCGTCGAGGCCCGGTCCCGGGGCGATCCCCACAGCGCCGGCGAGCGCTACGAGAAGCGCCTCCAAGATGAAGGCGTGATGAAGAAGCTCCGGCCGCCGCGGTACCGCGCGGTCAGCGCGCTGGGCGAGCAGGACGCCGTCGCGGATCTCACGGATCGGGTGCTGGAGTCCTCGGTCGGTCGGGCGGCCGTCCGTGCGCTCGGCGGGAACCTGGAGCGCCTCTACAGCTCGCCGTACCTCGTGTCGATGATTCCGGACACGAAGACGCCGTACGTCACGCTGCCGACCGTCATCGCAGAGGAGCTGGGCGAGCCCGTCGAGACGCGCAACGACGTCGAGCCGCCGGACCTGGCCGACCGGATCGGCGAGCTGACCTACGACACCGACGTCGGCAACCCCCACATCGAGCTGCTGGACAACTCCTACGAGGCCAGCGGGACCGCCGTGACGGCCTGTCCGGTCAGCGCCGCGGACTTCGGCGGCGGCTGCTACCGCGACGAGGAAGTCAAGACGAACGGCTCGACCGAGCGCCTCGTGAGCCTCGACACCCAGCCCTGCGTGGAATGCGGCACCTGCGCCGTCGTCGCCGACACCGACTGGGAACATCCCCGCGGCGGCAAGGGCGTCGAGTTCCGCGAGGGGTGATCCCGTGGCGGACGCCGACCGTCGGGACCACGACACCACCGACATCGGGGGCGACGAGGCCGCCGAGGCCGCCGACGCGACTGACGAGTCGCCCGCGGAGCGGATCGACCGCTTGCTCGCTCGCGCCCGCGCTGAGCGCGAAGATTTCGAGCCCCCCGCCGATCCCGACGAGCGGGCGCTGGAGTACCTCCGCGAGGGGCTGTGGCCGACCGTCGAGACGTACGTCGACGCCCGAACCGGCGAGTTCCGGCGGTTCGAGCGCAAGGAGTGGGATCGACTCGAGGCGTCGCTGCACGCCTGGCTCGCGCTGTACGCTCGCTGCTACGGCGAGCGGATCGACCCCGACGTACCGATCCGAACCGCCGCCGAGGCGTTCGTCGACACGTACGATCTGCGCGACACCGCCTGCGTTCTGACTGGAGTTCCGGAGTAACGAACCTCGGTACGCCGCTGACGACGCTTTTCCGCGCGGTCGATCCGGAACTTGCCAAAGTCACCGCAACCTATTTGCCCTGGTAAACGGTATCAATAATCATGAAGCTCTCGGAGAAGCTGGAGTTCGACCACGAGGATCGCCAGCGGATCTACGACCACGTGGAGCGCCACGGGACGGTCGACCCGGACGAGGCCCAGCGCGAGGTGCTGCCTAACGACCGCGGGGGCTTTCGCCACCACCTCGCGATCCTGAAGCGCAACGGCTACCTCGAGACGACCGCGGACGGCGATCTCAAGGTCGCCATCGAGGAGGAGGGCGAAGAGGAGTTCGCCGGCGAGGAGTTCACGTTCACGGTGCGGCCGGCTCGCCAGAAGGACCTGACCGGGATCGTCGGAGCGATCCGGCAGGTCGCCGAGCGGGGCACCTACATCGTCGCCGAGACGGTCGCTCAGGAACTGGATCACCAGGAGGCGCTGTTGCGCCACAACGAACTCGAGTCGCGGATGTTCTTCGTCGCGACGGTCGACGACGAGGTGGTCGGCTGGGTTCATCTCAACGCGCCCGAACTGGAGAAGCTCCACCACACCGCCGAGCTGACCGTCGGCGTCGTCGACGAGTACCGCGGCCGGGGCCTGGGGAGCCACCTGCTCTCGCGCGGTCTGGAGTGGGCCGGCAAGAACGGCTACGAGAAGGTGTACCAGAGCATCCCGGCGACCAACGACGCGGCCGTCGAGTTCCTCGAGGAGCACGGCTGGGAGACCGAGGCCGTCCGCGAGGATCACTACAAGATCGACGGCGAGTACGTCGACGAGCTGATGATGGCCGTCGAGCTGTAGGTCGCCTCGCGGCGTCGACATCCCGCTGACCGAGAGCGTGCGTCGGCCACGCACGACGAACGTCTCTATTACTCCCCCTGCTTCTCGGAACGCCGCGCAGCGCTCACGACCGGATCGTCTTCAGGAAGCCGAGCCACCGCTTGTGATCGTCGATCGAGGCGCTTCGCTCCGTCTCGGAGTACGTCGGTTTGCGTACGTTTCCAAGGGCGTTCAGCGCCCGGTCGATACCGGTGATCTCGCCGGCGAGTTCCTCCGCCGCGTCCCGGTCGAGCGGGGCCGACTCCAGTCGCTCGATCCGCCGGGCCCGTTCCTTCCGGAGGGATCGCTTCGCGGCCGTCAGCGTCTCCTCGGTGTCCGGCGGGAGTCGATCGATCTTCCGCGTCTCGATCACGAACTCCCTGAGCGCCAGCTCCTCGTCGCCGATCGCGATCGTCTCGGGCATCGACGCTCCGACCGTCGCCCCCTGGCGGTTGACGCGCCTGAGCAGCTTCTCCCGTTCGTCGTCGTCCATAGCGCCGCTTTGTCCCGCCCGCTCCAAAAGACGCCCGCCGGGACTCGGCATCGCCGCATCGAGGCGCCACTGCGAGGACATCGGCGACGCCTTAACTCGGCTTCGAGTCAAAGTATCCGGGCGCCGTACTGCGATTTCGGGCAAACGGTAAAGAGGGTAGGACGCGTTACATGTTCTCGTATGGGGACGGCACAGTCGCTGCAGTTCGACCACAGGGATCGCCAGCGCATCTACGAGTACGTCGAGCGACGCGGGTCGGTCGACCCCGAGACCGTCCGGGAAGAGCTGCTGCCGGACGACAGCAGAGGGTTTCGCCACCACGTGTCGATGCTCCGGCGCGACGGCCACCTGACGCTGACCGACGGCGGCGAGCTGGCGGTCGCCCTCGACGACGCGGGGCGCGAGGAGTTCTCTCGGGGCGAGCGGGCGTTCGCGGTCCGCCCGGCGCGCCAGGAGGACCTGACGGGGATCGTCGGCGTCATCCGGCGGGTCGCCGAGCCGGGCGACCACATCGTCGCCGAGACGGTCGCCCAGGAGATCGACCGCGAGGACGCCCTGCTGCGGCACAACGAGATCGAGTCGCGGATGTTCTTCGTCGCGACCGTCGAGGACGAGGTGGTCGGCTGGGCACACGTCCGCGCGCCGGAGCTGGCGAAGCTGCGCCACACCGCCGAGTTGACCGTCGGCGTCCTGCCGGAGTACCGCGGGGACGGCCTCGGCAGCCACCTGCTCTCCCGAGCCCTGGAGTGGGCCGGGCAGAACGACTACGAGAAAGTGTACCAGAGCGTCCCGGCGACGAACGACGCCGCCGTCGAGTTCCTCGAAGGCCACGGCTGGGAGATCGAGGCCGTCCGCGAGGACCACTACCGGATCGACGACGAGTACGTCGACGAGTTGATGCTGGCCGTCGAGCTGTAGCGTCGGCGTTTTGCGTTTCGGCGAACCGTTCCGCCAGCGCTCACTCGAGCGTCGACAGCGCGACGCGAGACGGACGATCGGGACCCCGGTGGACCCGCTGGTCGGCGGGCAGCAGCGTCGCTGACTCGCCGGGCGGGTCCGGCCGTCCCGGATTGCGATCGAAGCGCGGGAACGCGCCGCTCGCTATCTGCAGCCGGAGGCGGTGGCCGCGCCCGAAGCGGTACGCCGTCGGCCAGAGCTCGACCTCGACGCGGCGGACGCCGTCCCCGTCGACCGCCTCGGAGTGATCGCCGGCGTCGCGCTCGTCGAACGCCACTCTCCTGATCCCGTCGCAGACGTTCAGCGACGCACCGGTGGGATCGACGTCGCACAGGCACGCGTAGATGTCGGCGCGCTCGCGGCTGGATTCGACGAACAGCTCCGCCGAGACGGGGCCGATCGCGGTGACGGGCTCGCTCAGCGGGTCGGTCGTGTACGTCAGCACGTCGTCGCGCGCTTCGAGTTCCGTCTGGTCGGCCTGCCCCGCTTCCTCGTCGAACGTCGCGCCGCCGACCGAGGGGGTCGGATCCGCGGGGTCGTATCGGTACTCTTCGACGCCGCGCTCCCCAGGCGACTCGTCGCCAAGTTCGCCGTCCGGCTGTAGGAACCGACTCTCGGCGTCGACGTCGCTGGGCGGCCACGACTCGAACGTTCGCCACTCGCCCGACTGCGCTCCGGCGTCGTCGCCGGTCGACGCCGCGGCGTCCTCGCCGGACGCCGTCGATCTCTGCACGAATAGCCGAACCGGGTCCTCGCGCAGCGCCGCCTCGTCGCCCAGCAGGCGCGCGCGGAGCCAGCGGATCGACTGGTCGACGCAGGCGCCGTTGAGCCCCGGATCCATGTGGCCCCACGGGCCGATCGTCAGGTACGGCTCCGCGCCGGCGTCGACCTGCCGGCGGTAGTCGTCGAGCAGCGGCGGGAGCGCGATGTCGTACCAGCCGCCGACGTGGTGGGTCGGCGCGGCGTCGGCGACGCGGTCGCTGTGGTCGATCTCTCGCCACCGGTCGGGGTCCCCGAAGTTCCGGCGCCAGGCGTCGATCGGTTCGCCGACAACTGTCCGATCGGCTTCGACGAGCGGGAGCGTCTCGAAACCCGCCTCGACATCGGCGCCGATGCCGGCGCTCCGGGCGAAAAAGCGCCAGGTAGATTGGGAGTCGGCCATCGACGCCGCCCAGCGCAGAGACGTGCCGAGCGCGAACGCGCCGCCGGGCCGGGTCACGCGCTCGAAGTTCGACGCCGTCGCTTGGGTCGACATCGCGTCGATCGCGGGGTGGTCGGCGACGGCCCACTGAGTATACCCGAGGTAGCTCATCCCCGTCGTGCCGAGTTCGCCCGTGAACCACGGCTGGTCGTCGAGCCACTCGATCGTCGCCAGCCCGTCGGCGCGCTCGTTCTCGAAGGGGACGAACTCGCCCCCGGAGCCGAACGTCCCGCGGCAGCTCTGGAACAGCACGTGAAACCCTCGCTCGGCGATCAGGCGACCGATCAGTCCCATCCCGGTGCGCGGGTACGGCGTTCGGACCAGGACGGTCGGGCGGCCGTCGAGGTCGCGAGGGTAGTAGTGGGTCGCCTCCAGATCCGTCCCGTCGGGCATCGGCACCGCGACCGTCTCGGCGCCGACGTCGCGCGTCTCGGCGGGCGGCAGGTCGCTCCTGCGTTCGACCCACCGCGTCAGCAATCGGGCGACCGGTTCCGCTCCCCGCATCGTGCTACGGTTCCTCGGAGATCTGGTTCGCGCGGACGACGACGTACATGAGCACGATGCCGGTCCCGACCGCGAGCACGAACTGCGTCGCGACCGTCAACAGGAGCCCGAGCGGAGAGGGAACGCCGAGGATAGTGCCCAGCACGACCTGCAGAAACACCGGGACGAGCGCGACCAGCCCGACGGCGGCGACGAGCTTCGCGAGCGGGATCGCCTCGTACAGTATCCGATCGGTGTCGAGTTCTCCCGACGACTGGAGGAAAAACGGCCTAGCTGTCGACATACTGAACTGTACGGCACCCTCTAGAATAAATCTTGCCCGCGCTCCGCTCGAACGGGGGGCGGCGATCCTCGCGGAACCGAAAGGCAATTTTCGGCGACGCGAGTAGGTCGTTCCAATGATCTCCATCGCGCTTGCCGGGAAGCCGAACGCCGGCAAGTCCACGTTTTACACCGCGGCGACGCGGGCCGACGTCGACGTCGCGAACTACCCGTTCACGACGATCGACGCGAACCGCGGCGTGACCCACGCCCGAACCGACTGTCCTTGCCTCGACCGCGAGGAGCGCTGTGGCAACGAGAACTGCCGGGACGGGAAGCGCTACGTCCCGATCGAGCTGCTCGACGTCGCGGGGCTGGTCCCCGGCGCCCACGAGGGCAAAGGGTTAGGTAATCAGTTCCTCGACGAGCTGACCAACGCCGACGCGATCGTCAACGTGATCGACGCCTCCGGCGCGACGAACGAGGAGGGCGAGCCGGTCGAGATCGGCGAGCACGATCCGATCGATGACATCGACTTCGTCGAGGAGGAGATGGACCTCTGGCTCGCGGGCATCATCGACGACAACTGGGAGACCGTCGAGCGCAAGTCCCGATCGCCCGACTTCGACATCGACGACGCGCTGGCCGACATGCTGACGGGCTTCGGCGCCACCGAGGCCGACGTGGCGGCGAGCCTGCGCAGCCTCGACTACCCCGACGACCCGATCCAGTGGACCGACGAGCACCGCGAGGAACTCGCGCGGGACGTCCGCGCCCGGACGAAGCCGATCATCGTCGCCGCGAACAAGATCGACGTCGCGCCCGAGGAGAACGTCGAGCGCCTGCTCGAACTGGACAAGCCGGTGATTCCCACCACGGCGGAGGGCGAGCTCGCGCTGCGCAACGCCGCCGACGGTGGCCTGGTCGACTACGACCCGGGCGACGGCGACTTCGAGATCGTCGGCGACGTCAACGACCAGCAGCGCGACGCGCTGACCGACCTGCGCGACACCATCGCACACTGGGACGGCACGGGAATCCAGGGCGCGCTGGACTTCGCGGTGTACGACCTGCTCGACCGGCTCACGGCCTACCCCGTCCAGGACCAGAGCAAGTGGACCGACGCGAAGGGCAACGTGCTGCCCGACGCCTTCCTGCTGCCCGACGGTTCGACGCCCGTCGATCTGGCCTACGCCGTCCACTCCGACATCGGCGACGGCTACCTCCACGCCGTCGACGCCCGCACGAATCGCGAGGTCGGCGAGGGGTACGAACTGGAGGAGGGCGACGTGATCAAGATCGTCAGTACGAACTGACGGCCGAGAGGGAACCACCGCCCGCTTCGTCCGCGTTCGGATACTGCGATAGCCGCTATGGTGGTCGTTCGGCACCGCCGGTCGCTACTCCCCCACGAACTGCCTGTACCCGACGTAGGTCACGAGACAGATACCGGCGGCGAGCGACCCGAACCGCGAGAGGAGTTTGACCGGGTCGATTCCGGGCATCCACCGCACCGGGAATACGAGATACAGCTGCCCGTCTTTTTCGACGACATCGGAGGTCGCGGCGCCGCGCTGGCTCTCGTTCGCCTGCGTCGCCCAGGGCTCGGGCGCCTCACCGAGCGATCGAGTCGCCGTTCCGTTCGGCGCGGCGGCGTCGAAGAACGCCCGCGCGTCGGCCGAGAGCTGTCGGTACTCGCGGTCGGCCGTGAAGTTTCGATTCTCCGGCGCCGGTTCGACCGTCAGTTCAAGTTCCTCGCTGGGCTCCGGAACCGGGCTGGCCAGCGGGTACGCAAACAGTCCGATACCGAGGAGGAGGGACAACAGTAGCGCCGGAGAGCGTTTCACGCACGAACGATGGCGAAGATGTAATTTAAATTCTATGATCGGCCGGGAGAGGCGTGTCGCGCGGACGCGCCGAGCCGCGAACCGACGTTCGGCGTCGTCGCGCGATCGCCCGCAGTCGACCGACGCTACCGGTGCCAGTAGATGTCGGTCGCCCGGTGCCGCGAGTTGTAGGCGTCAAGCCCGTCGCCGAGCACGCCGGTCAACTTGAGATCGTCGTACAGCGTCGAGTGCATGTAATCGAGGAACGTGATCGCCATCACGAGTTTGCCGTCCTCGCGCAGGATGGTCGCGACGCCCGTGTAGGCGTGCTTGTGGCGGGTGTCGCTGACGAACATCGAGACGACCGGCGCGGTCGCCTCGTGGGCGGGGACGGCGTGGAGCGATTCGTTCGCGCGTCGCGTCAGCTCCGTGCAGAACAGGCCGGTCGCCTCGCCGGACTCCAGGGCCTCGAAGCCGACCGGCGACTCGAAGTGCTTTCTGAGATCGACCGTCCCGAACAGAATGTTATCTTCGATCGACCCGGCGACGTACCGGGGCTTGTCGTAGCTGCTGTGCTCGCGGAACGCCGCCCGCAGCGCCGTGACGACGCGCTCGGGATCGGCCGGATCGGCGCCGATGAACGCGCCGACGGTCTCGGCGTCGGCGTAGTCGTACCCGTCGCGGGTCGCGCCGGTCGAGAACGGGCTCGCGTCGGCGTCGGCGATCCGATCGAAGAACTCGTCGAACTTGGCGCCCTCGACGACGAACTCGCCCGCCCTGAGCGCCGGGACGTCCCGAACGAGCTCCTCGACCGGCCCGCCCGCGAGATCGAACTCGGCGTCGACCGCGGCGCCCTCCTCCGGCGTGGTGTCGGTCACCGAGCGCTCGGCGAGGACGTCGTCCCCGTCTAGCACTGCGACGGTGTCGCCCGACAGCTCGACGGCGTACTCGTCTAGTTCGGCCCGGTAGTCGTCGACGCGCATGTACTGGGCGATCAGCGGCCGGAGGTCCTGCTCGGTGACGTTCGTGCCGGTGACGACGCCGTAGCCGACCTGCGTGTTGTACAGCGCCTTCCCGCTGCCGACGGTGACCGCGCCGCCGCCGAGCAGCTTGAGGAGTTTGCGTCGGTTCACGGCCGCCACCTCGCGGCGACGCCGCTCTCCGGTTCGGTCGATTCCCGGCGTCTCTCCTCGGATCGTTTCGTCATGAATCTCGAAGCGAGCGTCGTGATCGCGCTGTCGTACGGAGATGGGTCGCCCGTCCGATAAATGCTTTCTCCTCGGTGCGGGCGGCGGCGATCGAACCGGGTCCGAACGAGTCGCTCAGTCGTCGGTACCGGTCGGCGCGCCGCCTTCGATCCGCTCGTTCGTCCCGGTTCGCTTGCGCTCGCCCCAGTCGACGATGCGGCTCGCGCCGCGGACGCTGACGATCGCCAGCAGTAGCCCGGCGACGACGTCGAGCAGCCAGTGGATGCCCAGGATCATCGTCGAAAGGACCACGCAGGTCGCGACGAACGTCGCGATTTTGAACCACTGCGGGTACTCCTCACGGGAGCGCCAGGCCATGATCGCGACGGCGACCGCCAGCGAGGTGTGGAGCGACGGGAACACGTTCGTGTTCGACGACACCGCGGCCGTGAGGTCTTGCGTCGAGGGGTACAGTTCGTACATCGGCTCGGCGACCGCGTCGGACACCCGGACCCTGGGTCCCCGCGCGATAAACAGCGTATAACAGAGCGTACCGATGAAGTAGTTGAGCAGGTACGACATCAGCAGCTCCTTGAGGTGTCGGCCGGAGGGTAGCAGGAAGTACGCCACCAGCGGGAAGACCAGCAGGAACGGGAACCCGAACATGTACATCACCGAGAAGAAGTCGTAGGTCGCGTTCGGGGTCAGGTCCTGGAGATGCGCGACGAACAGCCCCTCGATCGCGTACAGTCCGTCGGTGATGTCCCAGTCCAGCGCCTTGGAGATGCGAATGCTGTGGCCGTGCGTCGCGCGCTTCGCGAGGAAGAACGCGGCGGTCGCCGCTACGTACGGTGCGAGATCTCCGACACGGTCGTCTATCTCGGCGCGGGTTCGGCGGAGCTGTTCGACGTCGATACAGAGCGCGGCGGTCACCGCGAGAGCGGCGGCGACGACCAGCACGGTGACGATCAGGGCGTTCAGTAGTGCCATCGTTGGGTGCCTCTCTGGATTCTATCGGCGAGTTCGTCCGGCCGCAGTCGAGCCGCGGACCAGACGGCGGCGCGTCGGACGGCGATGGCGGCCGGAACTCGCCGGATCACGTCCGTATGTTCTCTGGCTGACGTAAAATATCATCGGACTCCGGTAACCGAACGAACCCCGCCGCGATCAGCATTTCTCCGTTGCGAGTCGTCAAACCCGATCATCCCAGCGGCTGCCACCACACCGCGGCGACGAGCACCGCCAGAAACACGTAGCTGCCGCGGATGAGCAGCATCGTCGCGATCTCGGGGTCGGCCCGGCGCGCGATCGCGGCGACGGCGGCGAAGGCGATCGCGGCGAGCGCGCTCCCGGTCGGAAACGGACCCAGAACCGCGAGCCCGACGACCAGCGCCAGCGCCGACAGCATCAGCCCGTAGGCGACCGCCCACGCCCGGTCGGGCCCGACGGCGACCGCGACGGTCCGCTTTCGGATCGACCGGTCGTAGTCGTAGTCCTGGGCGTCGTCGATCACCTTCACGCCCGAGAGCAGGGCGAGAAAGACGACCGCGAACGCGACCGGACGCGCCGCGAGCGCGCCGGTCTGCGCGTAGTAACCGCCGATGATCGACAGCGCGACGCCGGCGGGGTAGCCCGACGTCGCGGTGACCGGGTTCGTGTCGAGCTGGGGCGCGTGGTGGTACGCGATGAGCCAGCAGGGGACGGTCACCAGGGCGGCGCCGGCGTCGACGACGAGCCACAGCGCGGCGGTACAGACGGCAAACAGCGTCGTCGATCCCGCGAGCGCGTAGCGACAGCCCGCCGCGGTCAGGGGGTGGTCGTCGTCCTCGCCGCGGCCGTAGAAGTCGACGTAGCCGTCCTTGACGTGGGCGGTGTACACGGCGGCGAAGATGGCGACGGCGTGCAGCGTCCCCGGTAGCGAGTCGAACCCGCCGGCGAGGATCGCCCCGAACAGCGACGCGGCGATCGGCGGCAGCATGAAGACGGGATGGACCTGCGACCCCAGCGCCGCCAGCGCCGCCCGCGGCCCGGCGCCGTGCCGTGCGATGCTCATAGGTACGCATAGACCTGTCAGCGCATAATGGTCCGGGGCGCCGGCGGCGTCGCACCCGACGAAGTGGGGCGCCCCGTTGCAGCGCTCGACGTTTAAGGGCCGGCCGGCCGTCAGTACGACGTAGTGAGTTACCCGGACAGCCCGGCCGACACGGCGGACATCCTCCTCGTCGAGGACAACCCCGGCGACGTCCGCCTCACCGAGGAGGCGTTCAGAGAGGGGCAGATCAAGAACACGCTCCACGTCGTCAACGACGGCGTCGAAGCGTTGGCGTTTCTCCGCCAGCGCGGCGAGTACGCCGAGGCGCCGCGGCCCGACATCGTGCTGCTCGATCTCAACCTCCCTCGGAAGGACGGCGACGAGGTGCTCGACGAGATCCGCGAGGACTCCGACCTCGAAGCGATCCCTGTCGTCGTGCTGACGAGTTCGGAAGCACAGGAAGACATCGTCCAGTCGTACGAACTGAAGGCGAACGCGTTCCTCACGAAACCCGTCGACCCCGAGGAGTTCATCGAGGTCGTCCGGACGTTCCAGGAGTTCTGGCTCTCGGTCGTCCGGCTGCCGCCCGAGGACGGCAACTGATCGGCCGTCAATCGACTCGGCGGGTCGCGTCCTGCATGATCTCGATCGCCTCTTTCAGTTCCTCCATCCCCGTCGCGTAGGAGATCCGGGCGTACCCCTCGCCGCGGACGCCGAAGGCGTCGCCCGGCACGACGACGACGCCGCTGTCGATCACCTCGTCGACCCACCCCTCGGGCACCTTCGGCATCGCGTAGAACGCGCCCTTCGGCGTCGGCACGTCGAGTCCGGCGTCTTCCAGCCCGTCGAGCAGCACGTCCCGGCGCTCCTCGAAGGCCGCGGCCATCTCGTCGACGCGGTCCTGCGGGCCGGTCAGGGCCGCTTCGGCGGCGAACTGCGCCGGCGCGCTCGCACAGGCCTGCATGTACTGGTGGACCCGGAGCATCCGCTCGATCCGGCGGTTCGAGGCCTGCACCCAGCCCAGCCGCCAGCCGGTCATCGAGTACGTCTTCGAGCAGGCGCCGACGGTGACCACCGAATCCGTTTCGGCGTACTCCATCGGCGAGTGGTGCTCGCCGTCGAACACGATGCGCTCGTACACCTCGTCGGAGATGCAGACGACGTCGTGCTCGTCGGCGATGCGGGCGAACTCCCGGATATCGTCCTCGCTGGCGACCGCGCCGGTCGGATTCGAGGGGCTGTTGACGACGAACGCGGCGGTGTCGTCGGTGATCGCCGCCTCGACGGTCGCGGGATCGAGCGTCAGGTCCTCGCGCAGCTCGACCGGCTTCGGGACGCCGTCGGCCAGCCGGGTGAGCGCGTCGTAGGAGACGAACCCCGGATCGGGGAAAATCACTTCCTCGCCGGGGTCGACGTGGGCCTCGATCGCGAGGTGCAGGGCTTCGCTGCCGCCCGCGGTGGCGATCACGTCGTTCGGGTCGACCGCGACGCCCTGGTCGCGGGCGTACTTCTCGGCGATCGCCTCGCGCAGGCTCTCGATCCCCTTGTTTCCGGTGTAGCCGTCGGCCAGCCCCTCGTTGATCGCCTCGGTGGCGGCCTCCCGGGCGTGTGCCGGGGTCGGGAAGTCGGGCTGGCCCAGCCCGAGGTTGATCGCGTCCTCGCCCGCGGCCTCGAACACCTCGCGGATGCCGCTGATCGACACGCCTTCGACGCGCGCTGCGAACTCCGTCATACCCCAAGGGGCGCGGCGGGCGCGGATAATTTTGGTGGTTGTCGGTCGACCGATCCGTGCAAATCCCTAACTGGCGACCGAACGTATCTCCGGTATGAGCGCGAACGACGATCCCTACCGCGGCGACACGACCGAGACGTCCGAGGAGGGCGATACCGATTCGGAAACGTGGATCCCGTGGACCGGCGGCGGGGGGCTGGGCTGGCCCTATCGGTCCGGTAGCGAGGGGGAGGCGGACCGCCCCGAGGAGGCCCACGACGCGGACGACGACGGGTGGTTGGACGAAGGGATCATCGGCACGCTCCTCGTGGTCGGCGTCGTCCTCTTCCTCGTTCCGGAACCGAGCACGTCCGCGCTGGGGATCCTCCTCATCGTGATCGGCGTTCTCGGCTGGGCCGTCGACGCCGTGTCCGGGTAGGACGCCCGACGCAGTATTCGATTTGGCCCCCGACGCGGTGGTCGACCAGGACGCCCGACGCCGGTGCCGCCGCCGCGGAGCGACCACACCTTTCCGTTCGCCCGACGAACGATCGAACGTGTACGAACGCGTATTGCATCCGACCGACGGAAGCGAGAACGCGGAGGTCGCCACGAAGCACGCGATCGAGATCGCACGCCGGTTCGACGCACCCCTGCACGCGCTGTACGTCGTCGACGTGTCGGCGGTCCAGTCGACCGACGCGTTCGCCACCTCGAACTTCGAGGCCACCGTCGAGGCGCTGGAGACCGAGGGAACCGAGCGGATCGAGGCGGTCCGCGAACGCGCCGAGCGCGAGGGCGTCGAGGTGACCGACGAGATGGTTCAGGGGAAGCCGGCCGAGACCATCACCGAGGCGGCCGACCCCGACGACGTCGTCGTCATGGGGACCCACGGGCGCTCGGGAATCGACCGCTATCTCATCGGGAGCACGACCAAGAAAGTCGTCAGAACCGCCGAGGTTCCGGTCGTCACGATCCCCATGACAGAACTCGGGGAGTCCGAGGAGTAGTCCGGCCGACCGCCCTCGGGGGCGATCGACGTAGCGATCGGTCCGTCGTTCTACTGGAACATCCGGATCGGCTGGGCCTGCGAGCTCTCGTCGGTGGCGGCCTGCTGCATCCGGCGGGCGAGTTCCTCTTTCTGCGCGCGGATCTCCTCGGCGCGATCGATCAGCTCCGAGACGTCAGCGTTGACGTCCGCGAGCGGCCCGATCCCCTGCTCGATCAGCGCCGCGGCGGCTTCGGGGTCCGGAAACTGCGGGTCGCTCTCGACGACCAGCCCGATGCCGTCGACGCCCGCCTCGGCGGCCCGTTCGAGCAGTGCGCCGGTCGGCCCGGCGACGGCGCCGTTCTCGCTCGGAGGAGCGACGTCGAGGTCGTCCAGTCGACCGCCTGCAGCGTCGGTCGTCGCGACGCCGAAGACGGGCGTCTCGTCGTCCTCCGTCTGGCCGGGATAGCCGCTGAGGTACAGCGGCAGCGCGTCCTCGGTCTCGATCCAGTCGGTGACGCAGTCCGCAAAGCCGGGCGCTGCAGATGCCGACACCGGAACGTCGCTCTGGAGCGCGACGAAATCGCGCTCGGCGTCGGCGTACAGCCGGACCGCCGGTCGGACGATGCGGTCGCCCTCCCGGTAGACGCCGACGCCGGGCAGCCCGTCGCAGTGGACGCTCGCGTAGTATGTCATGTCGAACGTCTCGACGAGGTGGTCGGTCGCGAGCTTCCCGACCAGGCCGAGTCCCGGCAGCCCCTCGACCAGCGTCGGCTCCTCCAGGTCCACGTCCGCGCGGCGCTCGATTCGTGCCATGCCATCACGTTGCACTGCAGCCCGCTTAAGCGCCCCGCCGCGGCGGGGCGCGGCGCCGGGAACGACGCCGGCCGCGCTCACGACCAGTCGTAAGTCCACGGATCGTCGTCCGGCTGTCGACCCGCCTCGTCGAACTCGGCGCGAACGCGCTCGACGATCTCGGGGCGGACCGGGCGGGCCAGCGGGGCCGGATCGGCGATCCCGGCGGACTGCAGGCCGGCGACCCGCCGCTCCAGCGCGCGACTCGCCTGCAGCGCCGGCGAGGCCGCGAGCGTCCCGACGTACCGCTGTCGGTGGACGCGCCCGTCGACCGGTCCCGCGGGGCGGTACTCGCGCCGGAGGTGGCCCTCGTCGGTCGTCCGGACGCCGGGCGCGCTCGACCAGTAGTTCCCGCGCCACGTCTGGAGCACGTTGAACTCCGAGACGGTCGCCGGCCGGGCGTTGTCGACCACGTCGTTCTCGGTGAGACGGTTGGTCGGCAGCAGGCCGATCGTCCGCAAGCCGATACGGTTGGCCGCCACGACGTTGTGGCTGTACAGCGTGTAGTGGCCCTGGACGACGATCCCGCGATCGTTGCCCGCCACCACGTTGTCGCCGAGGTAGTTGCCGGTCCCGGCGACGATCGCACCCCGGTCGCTACGCGTCAGCGTGTTGTTCACAACGGCGGTCCCTTCCGAGCGCTCTTCGACGTAGACGCCGAACCCGACGTCCTCGATCTCGTTGTCGGCGATCAGCAGGTCCCGCCCGTAGAGATTGAACACGCCGAGCATCATCCCCTCGGCGCGGACGTCGCGAACGACCAGGTCCGAGACGTCAAGCGCGAACACGCCGACCTTCCCGCCGTAGAACTCCGAGTCCTGGACGATCACCCGGTCGCCGATCGCTGCGACGCCCAGGAACCCGTCGTCCCAGCGCTCGGTGCCGTACAGCGTCAGGTCGGTGACGGTGACGTTCGGACTATCGCGGCTGAGGATCCCGCTCGAGGTCGTGTTGATCTTCACGTCCGCGACCAGCGAACGGGCGGCCGTGTCGAACACGACCGCGGCGTCGCCGTAGCCGTGGACCTTCCGCATGTGGACGTTCCAGTCGCTCGCGTTCGCGCGAACGACGTCCTCGGTCAGGTTTCGGCCGCTCCTCCGGTCGCCGACGCCGGCGAGCGACAGGTTCGCGATCGCGGTCTCGGGCGCCGTGACGTTGATCACGCTCCCCGTTCCGTCACCGACGACGCGCGTGGCGTTCCGCCCGGCACCCCGGATCGTCAGCGGCTTCTCGACGGTGAGCGACGGCGCCTCGTACGTCCCCGGCGGTATGACGACGGTCGTGTTCGGCGGCGCCCGCTCGACGGCCGCCGTGAGCGTGGGGGCATCGCGCCCCACGGTGACCGACTCGGGGCGGTCGAGCAGCGCCAGTCGCTCGCCGACGGTTCCGTTCACTCGCTCGCGTCGGTCGGCGACCGTCCGCTGCCACTCGGCGCGCGAGCGGCCGAGGCTTCCCGTCTTCCTCGTCCGAACGTCGGTCCAGCGCCGGACTTCGCCGCCGTAGCGCCCGGCGAACGCCGCGGCGTCGCGCCGCTCCGAGAAGGGGACGACGGCATCCTCGCGCGTCGGGATCGCGGCGTCGCTGTCGACCACGAAGTACGCGTCTGCGGCCGAGACCCACCCGACGGACCGATCCTCGCCGATCCGCAGGTTCCTCTCGGCGGTGAGGGTGGCGTTCGTCCCCGAGAAGTCCGAGACGTACACCGCGAGCGGCTCGCCGAGGCTCCGCCGGTTGTCGCTTTGCAGGCTCGCCACCAGCGACTCGACGCCGTAGTACCCCACCGGGTAGCGGTACTCCGAGTAGAACACCTCCGCCTTCGGGATCTCCAGCGCGCTTCGCTGGGCCCGCTTGACGGCGCTGTCCGGTACGCCGACGGACTCTGTTCGGTCGAACGCCACCGGCTCGACCTGTCCGCCGTCGTCCGGCGAGACGTCGTAGACGAACGGCCCCGCGGCGGCCAGCGCGACCAGCAGCGCGACGGCGACGACGTGCCGAGCCTCCATGTGCTGGAGTACGGTCGAGAGGGCCTAAAGCGGTCTGTCGGTCGACTCGCCGACTGGTTGCCGCGCGACGCCGTCGCGGATGCTGCGGTTGCCCTCGAACGCGACACCGCCGGGTGCTGCGATAGCCTCATTTCTCCCGAGGTTGCAGTTCTAACTGACAGTTCTATGGACCGGAACGTCCGCTCGCAGTCCGTCGAGCACGCCGTCGCGCGCGTTCGGGACGTCGAGTTCTCGTACGGCGACCTGCAGGTGCTCGACGAAGTCTCGCTGTCGGTGCCGGCCGGGGCCGTCACCGCAGTCATCGGACCGAACGGTTCCGGCAAGACGACGCTGGCGCTCGTCGTCGCGGGGCTTGCGGCGCCCGAGAGCGGCGAGCGCGACCTCGCCGTCGACGGCGAGCGCCCGGTCGGCTACCTCCCCCAGTCGCCGCGGTTTCGCCCGGAGTTCACCGTCTCCGAGACCCTGGAGTTCTACGCCGAGCTGCTGTCGACGCCGGTGAACGTCGAAGCGGCTATGGAACGGGTCGGCCTCGCCGGGGCGAGCGACAGGAGCGTCGCGGCGCTCTCGGGCGGGATGCGACAACTGCTCGGCGTCGCGCAGGCGCTGCTGGGCGACCCCGCGATGATCGTGCTCGACGAACCGACCAGCGGGCTGGATCCGCGGATGACTCGCCACGTCTTCGAGGTCGTAGAGGACGTCGCGGCCGACGGAACGGGCGTGTTCCTGACGACGCACGATCTGTTGCACGCCGGGGAGTCTGACCGCGTCGCGCTGCTCGACAGCGGCTCGGTGCTGATCGAGCAGCCGCCCGACGTATTCGTCGCGAACGCGAACGCCGACTCGCTGCTGGCGGCGTTCGTCTCGACGCTCGGCGAGGATCCGGCCGTCCAGACGGGGGCGGGGTGATCGACGTGGGCGCCCGCGCCGACCGGACGACTGCGGTGTTCGAGCGCGAACTCGGGACGCTGGCGCGCAACCGACTCTATCCGCTGCTGGCGGTCGGGTTCGCGGCCCTCATCGTCGCGATCGCCCTCGGGAGCGACGTCAGCGGCTACGTTCCGCTCGTCGCCACGCTCCTGACGCCGATCGAGCTGCTCGTGCCGGTGCTCGTGGCGGCGATGGGCTACCGGTCGATCCTCGGCGACCGCGAGCGCGGCGAGCTCGACGTCCTCAGGACCTACCCCGCGACCCGCGAGGAGTACGTCGTCGGCGTGTTCCTCGGCAGGCTGGTCGCGATCACCGCGACCGTGGTCGCCCCGCTGCTGGCGGTCGGGGTGGCCGTGCCCGTCGTCGGCCGGGCGCCGACGTTCCTGCCCCAGCCCTCGGGGCTCGACTCGCCGGTGCTGTACCTTCGGTTCGTCGTCCTCACCGGCCTGTTCGCGGCGGCCCTCCTCGCCGTGATGACGCTGCTGTCTGCTCTCGTCGCCGACGCTCGACGGGGGCTGGTGCTTGCCGTCGCTGTCGTCGTCGCGGCCACCGTCGGCGTCGACGCCGTCGCCGTGTTCGGCCTCGCGACCGGCGTCCCGCTCGGCTGGGCGGCGCTCCCCGCGCTGAGCCCCAACGGTGCCTACCGCGGGCTCGTCCTCGCGCTCGCGGTGGCGCCGGTCTCGACGCCGCCGGCGCGGCCCGCGCCGGCGTTTCTGAGCGCACTGTCGCTGTTCTGCTGGACGACGATCCCGCTGCTGGTCGCCGCGCTCCGGGTGTGGCCCGCGCCGGAGTGAGCGGCGGTCGAACCCGACGGAGCAGCCTGTGGAGAGACTGACCGCCGCGCTCCGAAACCCCCAAGCGGCCGCCGCGCGAAGCCGGGCGCAATGGAACCACTGGAGCGGTACCGACCGCTGATCGACGATTTCGAGGCGTTTCTCGACGCCTGCGAGCGGCCGCTGTCGTCGGCGGTGCGGGTCAACACGATCAAGGCCGACGTCGACCGGGTGCGGACCGCGTTCGACGACGCCGATGTGGGCTACGAGCCCGCCGACTGGAACGAGCGCGTGCTCACGCTGGACACCGACAGCCCCGGGACGACCTGGCCGTCGATGCACGGCTGGATCCACGGCCAGGAGGAAGTGTCGGCGCTCCCGCCGGTCGTTCTGGATCCCCAGCCGGGCGAGCGCGTCTGGGACGCCGCCGCGGCGCCGGGCAGCAAGACGACCCAGCTCGCCGCGCTGATGGACGACCGCGGGCTGCTGGTCGCCAACGACAACAACCTCGGGCGGCTCTCGGCGCTGCGGTTCAACGCCGAGCGCCTCGGCGTCACCAACGTCGCCGTCACCAATCAGGACGCGCGGAATTTCTCGCTGAAACCTTTTGGCTCCGCATCGGACGCCGCCGACGACGCCGACGACCGGCGCGTCGAGGCGTTCGACCGCGCGCTCGTCGACGCGCCCTGCACCTGCGAGGGCACCATCAGAAAGAATCCCGACGTGCTCGACGAGTGGTCGCTGGACCACGTCTCCAGCGTCGCGGGCGTCCAGAAGGGCATCCTGACGCGAGCGATTCAGGCGACGAAGCCGGGCGGCACCATCGTCTACTCCACCTGCACGTTCGCGCCCGAGGAGAACGAGGCGGTGCTCGATCACGTCCTCGAAACCGAGGACTGTCGCGTCGTCGAGCAGGACGTGCCGATGGACCACGCGCCCGGCGTTACCGAGTGGGACGACGAGTCCTACGACCCGAGCGTCGAGAAGGCCGCCCGGATCTACCCGCACCACAACGACACGGGCGGGTTCTTCTGCGCGACGCTGGAGGTGGGCACATGAGCGGCGAGGAGACCGCGAGCGACGCCGACGACGCGGCGGCGTCCGGCGGCGACCTGCGCCAGAACGTCGGCCGGCGCTTCGCTCGCCTGCCCGACACGGCGGCCGAGCGCGAGGTCGAGGGGCGGGCCACCCGCGAAGAGGTACTCGACTGGTGGGAGACGCGCTTCGGCGTCGAGCCCACGGTATTCGACGAGTACACGTTCTGGGAGAAGGGCGCCGGAAAGATCTGGGCGCTCGCGGGCGACGTCGTCTCGCCGATCGAGGTCGAGGCGATCGGCATGAAGGTGCTGCGCACGCGCCAGGAGCACTGGAAGCCGACGACCGACGCCGTCCAGCGGTTCGGGCGCGACGCGACGAAAAACGTGATCGAGCTCGACGCCGAGGACGCGCGGGCCTTCGCCGCCGGCGAGGATCTCGAACCGGACTGGGACGGCGACTGGGGCTACCTGATCGGCGCCCACGAGATCGCCGGCGGCGTCGAGCCGATCGGCGTCGGCCTGTTCACCCACGGCACGCTGCGCTCGATGGTGCCGAAGGGACGCCAGCGGGATCTCTAAACGCCCGCCGTTCTCAGCTCTTTTCGTCGAGCCACCGACGACGAGCGGTTCGGACGCGGCGCCCTGCGCTTGAATACGGACGAAGGGCGAGACGGCGCGATTTGTGAGTGGTAGCCCACATTTATACGAAAAGGAGCGACGAGACCGGGCCATGTTCGACTCGCCGGCCGACGCGTGGTACGTCTGGATCGGACTCTCCCTGCTCGGAGCGGCGCTGCTGGGCATCGTGACGCAACTCCCCGACGCGCCGCCGCCGGACGCCGCCGGGCCCGCGAACGCGGTCGACGCCGTCGCGGGCGGCCGCCACGCGGGAACCGGAACGTACCCGATCTCGGCGGACGCCGTCTGGATCGAGCCGCATCGAATCGGCGTCCGGACCGACGACGAGACGGCGTTCGAGACGCTCGCGTACGGCCCGGTGACGCCCGTCAGGGAGGGAACGCTGCTCTGGGAGGTACTACAGGGTGCGCGCCCGGACCACGTGTTCGAGTCGACCGAGGGGTTCGCACGCGCCATCGGGCGCGCCGCGGAGCGCGAGCGCGCCTGGCGGTCGGCTCCCGGCGCGCTCGACGTTCGGACGGTGAGCTGGGAGGACGCCGACGCGACGCTGGTGGGTGCGTAGATGCGGGGAACTCGCGGCGCCGTCCTGCCGATCCCAGCGCTACTCGCCGCCGCCGTCGTCTGTCTCGGCCTCTCGCTGTACGCGACGACGCTGCACGAACGGACACCGGGACAGGAACGCAGCGTGATCCGGCCGGCGACCGCCGACGCGCTCGAAGCCGCCAGCGGGTCGGGAATCGTCGAGCCCGCCCGACTCGACGACGCGCTCGCGACGATCCCCGGGGGATACGAGGCGAATTTGACTGTGCGGGCCGAGGGGGAACGTTGGAGCGCCGGTCCCGCGCCCCCGAGCGAAGCGTCGGCCGACGACCCGCAGACCGCTATTCGCGTCGTCACCGTGCGGGTCGGGCAAGGGCAGTTTCGGCCCGGCGAGTTCGAGGTGGTCCTGTGGTCGTGACCTCCGATCGCGGCGTCAGCACGGTGCTCGACGTCGTGACCTGCCTGCTGCTCGTGACCGCGGCCGTCGGCGTCCACGTCGCCGGTCAGCCGAGCCAGCAGGCACTCGCCGAGGAGAACGAGGCCGCCGCGGTCGCGGACGTCCTGACGACCAGTACGGCGCAGGTCGAGTACTCCGTTCGCCCAGAATCGACGGGCGAGCGCGCGCCGGCGTACCCGGACGCCTCGGCGGCGGCCTACCGGCGATCCGCCCACGGGACGCTCGGCGAGTTGCTGGCGGCCGCGGCGGTCGCAGATACGCGCGTCGACGGTCAGCGGGTGTTTCCGCACGTCGAGTTCCGGGAACGGGTCGCTGCCGCGACGGCCGAGCGATTGGACGCGATCGACGACCAGATTCGCGTCGTGGCGCGCTGGGCGCCGTACCCGGACTCGTCGATCGACGGCACCGTGGCGGTCGGCCGCCGTCCGCCGCCAGACGTCGACGTCGAGGCCGCGACGACCTCGATCTCGGTGGCAGAACGGTGTCCCGAGGATCGCGTCGAGACCCGGGCTCGCCAGCACGGGTTCGGGGGACTCGCGCGGCTGCTCGCCGAGTGCGTCGCCGAAACCTGGTTTCCGCCGTCCGAGACGCAGGCCGCGCTGAGCGGCCGACCGCCGGCGCCCGCGATCGCCGAGCACCGCTACCGGCGCGCCGGCGGCGCGCTCGACGTCTCGTTCGACGGCGCGGTCGCCCGCGGCGACGTCGATCGAGCCAACGAGCAGCTGGTCGACCGCCTGACGAACCGGCTGGACGCCGACGTCAGGGACCGATACGACAATCCCGAGCGGGCCGCCGAGGCGAGTTCGGTCGGACGGGTCGAAATCACCGTCCGGACGTGGTGACGATGCGGCTGCGAGATACCGCTGCCGGCCCGAAGATCCGGCTGGCCGACGACGACCGCGGCCGCGTTCCCTTCGCACTGCTGGGCGTCTTGCTGCTCGTCGGCAGCGTCACCTGGACCGTCGCGCTGGCCCAGCGCGGTCCGCCCCAGATCGACACGGACGCCGATGCCGCGCTGGACCGCGGCGAGAGTGTCGTCCACACCGAGCTCCGGCAGGCCGTCGCGCGTGCCGGCGCGAACGCCGCCCGCGAACCGGTCGTCGAGCGATCCGGGACGCCGTTCGGGCGGGCGCTGTCCGCGGACGCGCCGTACCGCGACGCCTTCAGGGTACGAGCGTACCGGCAGGCCGCCGTCGCTCTCTGGGGCGTCGACGCCTCGGTCGGCGACGTCAGCGTCGCCGCCGAACTGCCGCCGATCGAGGACGCCGCCTCGATGCGGGACGCGATCGAGCGCGTTCGCGTCTCCGAACCGGGCGACGGCGTCGTCCGCGTCGCGTTCGAGAACGTCACGCTGACCGCGAGCGCGAACGGGCGACGGATCGATCGATCGGAACGGACGGTGACCGTCACCGTCGCGACGCCGGCGCTGTCGCTCCACGAGCGCGCCGAGCGATTCCAGGGGCAACTCGACGAGGGCGCGCTGGACGGGCCGGGCTTCGGTCGGCGCATCGCCGCGCGCCTGTACGCCGTCGCCTGGACGCGGGGATACGCCCAGTACGCCGGCGCGCCGATCGAGAACGTCGTCGCGAACCGCTACGTCGAGCTGAGCGCCAACTCGGCGCTGCTCCAGACCCAGCGCGCGACGATCGGCGTCAGCGACCCTGCCGGCCGGGAGGCCGCGGGCCGGGCCACGGCGCGACTCGGCGCGCGGGAACTGCTCGACGGCGCGGGGTACGACGGCGAGCGGTGGGTCGACGGGCTGCTCGGCGAACACCCCGCGCCGGTCGACGGCGGGGGGCCGATCGCCGAGGCAGCCGCCGAGCACCGGGCGGCCGACCGCGGCGAGGAAACGACCGTCGGCGTCAACCGGTCGGCCGACACCGCGCTGTACCGGCTGTCGTCCGGCCGGAACGGCGACTCGCTCGACGCCGTCGTCGACGAGGTGTACGAGACCGACGCGAAGCGGATCGTCGAGACGGAACTGATCGACGACGGCGGACGGGTCGACCCGCCCGGCACGGGGCCGTACTGGACGAAGCTCGACAGCTCGGCGGAGGTCGCGTCGGTGACCGTCTCACAGTCGGGCGGGCCGACGCCGGACCTTCCCTCGGGCTGGGACGAGTACGCCGCGCACGCTCGCGAGATCGACCGAACGGTGACGGCCAGTGCCACGTGGCTCCACCTGAACGGGTCGCTCCGGACCACGACCGAGACTTGGACCGAGCGCTACCGCGTCGGCGTCTCGGTCGGCGGCGACCCCGCCGACAGCGCATTCGCGCCGAGCGGGAACGTTCATCGGCTCTACCGGCCCGGCGGCCCGGCCGGCGGGCCGAACCTCGACGGCGTTCCGGAGGAAGCCGTCAGGCGACTGGTGACGGAAGCGGGCGGGCCGGACGCCGTCGCGAAAGCGGCCGTCGAGGACGGCCTCGGCGACGAGACGATCACCGTCGACCGGTCGCCGCCGGAGGACGTCTCGGCGTGGCTCTACCGCGATCTCGTCGAACTTCGAGAGTCGACGCGCGACGTGACCGTCAGCGTCGACCGGGGTCGCATCGCGACCGACGCGAACCCGGCCGCAGAGCTGGAATCGAAGATCCGGGATCGGATCGACGCCGAGGCCGAGCGGCGCCGAAGCTACGACAGCGTCGCCGACAAGGCTCGCGTCGCCGCGCGGATCGCGTATCTCGAACGGCTCGCCGCGACGCTGAACGAGACCGCGACGCACGTCGAGGAGACGAGCAACGGCTTCGAGCAGACGGTCGACGACGCGGGCGCCGCGACGGCCGACCAGCTTGGGGAGCTGGTCGATCTACGGAACGAGGTCGAGCCGGCCGAGCCACGTTCGACCGACGCCGCGGCACCGGCCGGCTCGCTTCGCCTGAGCGTCGACGGAGCGCCGCCGTACCTGACGCTGGCGTCGGTCGACCGGTCGCAGGTGGCCGAGCTCCCCGAGGGGACGACGTACCACCCGCTCGTCGCGGAGAACACCAACGTGTTCGCGATGCCATACGACTCGAACCCTGGCGGCGTCACCGACCGCGTGTTCGGCGAGACGGGGACGGTCGGACTGCGACAGGGGGCCCGAGCGCTCGCGGCGGCCGAGGACGTCGACGGGATGGCGGCCGAGGCGATCGAGGGCGGTGAGCTCGCCGAAGAGCGGCGAGCGCTTCGCGAGGCGGTCGCCAGCTCGAACCGGGTGCTCCGCGGGACGGCCCTCGAAGAGCTTCGGCAGGCGACCGCGCTCGATCACAGGGAGCGCGTCGTGGTGGTCGATCGGGCGCTCGGGCGCTGGGGATCGACGGGCGATCGCGCCCTCGCGCTGGTCGAGGGTCCCGCGGCCGAAGCGATCGCGCGGGAAGCCGCGGAGCGCGACGACACCCCGGACACCGACAAATTCCGGGACCAGCTCCGGTCGCGGCTGCTGGTCGAACTCTCCGATACCGCCGAATCCGAGTCGGTTCGGCTCCCCGGCGGCGTCGTCGGCTCCACGGTCGAAGAAACCCAGCGCACGGCCAAGTCGATGACCGAGGACGCGATCCTGCGAGCGCAACGAAATGTCACGGAGCGGGCCGAAAAATGGATCCGGGAGCGGATCGCGGTGAACGCCACGGACGCCCCGGCCGGAGTTCCGGTCACGCCGGTACCGGGGTACTGGTACGCCACCGCGAACGTCTGGCAGGTCGACGTCGCCGGCGAGTACGCGAGCTTCCGGATCGACGCCCGGCGGGGGACGCCCGTGGGACGGGGCGCCGTCGACGGGACGACGTCGTACGTCCGCGACGGCGGGAACGTCTCGATGGATCTCGACGGCGACAGCGCCCCGGAACGGCTCGGTCGGGCGACGCGCGTGTCGTTCAGCGCCGAGACGACCGTGCTGGTCGTCGTCCCGCCCGGAAAGAACGGCGTCGGCGACGTCGACGGCGAGCGAACCGAACAGTCGGACGGCTGGCCCGATCCCGGCGCCGCGAGCGGCGATTGATAACCCATATTGGCCGGCACGCACTCCCCTTCGACATGATCCACGAGCAGCGAACCGATCTCGACGGACTATCGCCCGCCGGGCTGCGCGAGGAGTACGACGCCGATCTGCGAGCGGTGATCGACGATCGCGGCGCCGAAGCGCAAAACGCTTCGAGCCCTGCCTCGCAGGCTCGGCAGGACGTCGACGCCGTCGCCGAGGAGTCGGGCGTCGACCGCGAGGTCGTCGCCGCGCTGGCCGACGGCGAGTCACCCGAGATTTCGATGGCCGACGCCGCGGCGATCCAGGCGCTCGACGACGACGCGCCCGACGCGGACACGATCGTCGAGATGGCCTGGGAGCACCTGCTGCTGGGGATGTCCTCGGCCGTGCTCGACGTCGAGACGCTGGCGAGCGAGGTCGACGCCGAGCTTTCGGCGAAGGAGATCCAGCAGAAGTTAGAGCGCCGCGCCTCGGCGACGCTCGACGAGTTCGTCGCGATCGAGCACCCGATCGTCGACAGGCAGTACTAGCGCCGACCGAAAGAGGGAGTTAGGACGAGGCGCGATCCGATAGCATGCGCGTCGCAATTCTGGGCTGTGGCTACGTCGGCGTCGAACTCGGACGGCAGCTGACGGCGGCCGGCCACGAGGCGATCGGCGTCAGGCGATCGGACGACGGCGTCGCGACGATCGAGGCCGCGGGGTTCGAGGCGGTGCGGGCCGACGTCACCGACGACGAGTCGCTGGCAACGGTTCCCGACGCCGACGCGGTCGTGTTCGCGGCGAGTTCGGGCGGGCGCGGCGCCGCGGCGGCCCGCGAGGTGTACGTCGACGGGCTCCGGACGGCGATCGATCACTTCGGCGATCGCGAGGATCCCCCAGGCCGGCTCGTCTACACGTCGAGCACCGGCGTCTACGGCGATCACGACGGCGCGTTCGTCGACGAGTCGACGCCGATCGAACCGACGACCGAGAAGACCGAGGTGCTGGCCGAAGCCGAACGATTGGCTCGCGAGCGAGCGGCCGAGCGAGGAATCGACGGCACCGTCGCGAGGTTTTCCGGGCTGTACGGGCCCGAACGATATCGGCTAGACCGGTATCTAGAGGGACCGGTGACAGAGGGATACCTGAACATGATCCACCGCGTGGACGCCGCCGGCGCCGTCCGATACCTGCTCGAAGAGGATCTGGCTCGCGACGACGTCGTGCTGGTGACCGACGACGAGCCGGCGCCGAAG
Source organism: Natronoarchaeum mannanilyticum (assembly GCF_039522665.1). Lineage (NCBI taxonomy): Archaea > Methanobacteriati > Methanobacteriota > Halobacteria > Halobacteriales > Natronoarchaeaceae > Natronoarchaeum > Natronoarchaeum mannanilyticum. Next base: position 295,523 of record NZ_BAAADV010000001.1, on the reverse strand, counting down.
TGGGAGTTCGCTGACTGGCTGGCCGAACAGTGCGGCGAGCCCGCGCCGCCAAAGCGGACGAAGGAAGAGCGGCTGGACGATCCGGACCTCTCGGAGGCGGGGCGACGCCGCATCCGCACCAGCAAGCGCTGCTCGAACGATCGACTCCGGGAGCTGGGATACGAGTTCGCGTATCCGACGTATCGGGAGGGCTACCGGGCGGCGATCGAGGCCTACCGCGGCGAGTCCGCCTGACCCGCACGCGAACTGTGCCGCGGGCCTCCCGGGCCGACCCGATCGGTCGACCGAACGGGAGATTTTTCGGCGAACGCCGGCCGCAGCCGCAAAGATCTTAACTTCCACCCCTCGCTCGGGCGAACATTCTTAGCCGATGGGTGTCTCACAACGCATATGCGGTCTCCAGTCGCCCAGCGGGGCGTCGTCGACGACGCGCTGCGGGCGGTCGGGCCCGATCTCACGCTGCTGGCCGGCGGCGTCGCCGCCGTCGTGCTGCTGGCGGTGCTGTGGCTCGCCGTCCAGTGGCTGCGGCGGCCGGCCGGCGTCCGCTTTCAGCGGCTGCTCCGCGATCACGATCGCGTCGCGGTGCTCATGCATCCGAACCCGGACCCGGACGCGATGTCGTGCGCCCTGGCGGTCGCCGCCATCGCCGACACCGTCGACACCGAGGCGCGGCTGTGTTATCCCGGCCAGATCCGTCATCAGGAGAACCGGGCATTCAGAACCGTTCTGGAACTGGAAGCCGAGCAGATCGACACCGCGGATGAGCTGGAAGACGACCCGGTCGTCCTGGTCGACCACAACACGGCGAGGGGGTTCCCCGGTGCGGCTGGGGTCGATCCGATCGCCGTCGTCGACCATCATCCCGGCGACGGCGAGGGCAGCAGCTTCACCGACGTGCGAACGAACTACGGCGCCTGCGCGACCATCCTCGCGGAGTACCTCGAAGCGGTCGGCGTCCGGCCGGTCGACGACGAGGACGCCGACGACGCCGCCCAGCCGCTGCCGTGGGAGGTCGCGACCGGGCTGCTGTACGGCATCCAGTCCGACACCAACCACCTGACGAAGGGCTGTACCGGCGCCGAGTTCTCCGCCGCGGCGTACCTGTTCCCCGGCATCGACGAGGGGGCGCTCGACCGGATCGCGAACCCGCAGGTCAGCGCCGAGACCCTGGAGATCAAGGCCCGCGCGATCCGCCAGCGCGAGACCCGCGGCTCGTTCGCGGTCGCGGCGGTCGGCGAGGTCTCGAACGTCGACGCCATCCCGCAGGCGGCCGACGAGCTGCTCTACCTGGAAGGGATCACCGCGGTCGTCGTCTACGGGAAGTACGACGACAGCCTCCACCTCTCGGGGCGCTCTCGCGACGATCGGGTTCACATGGGCGACATCCTCTCGGCGGTCGTCGACGACATCCCGATGGCGTCGGCCGGCGGCCACGCCCGCATGGGCGGCGGCCAGATCTCGATCGCGCACATGCAGGGGATCGGCCCCTCCGATGGGATGACCGAACACGAGTTCACCGAGCGGCTGTTCGGCGCGCTTTCGGGCGACATCTGACCGTCGAGCGAGGCCGTTCGCCGTGCGACGCCGCAACCCCCGCGGCGTCCGCGAGCCGAACCAGCCGCACTTTTCCGCGACCGACCCGTACTTCGGTTCATGGCGACGAACGCGGGCACCTGGGCGTACCGCGACCGGTTCCACGAGTCGTTCGGGCGCACCTACTTCCGGCGGTTCGGCGACGGGCTGGCGTCGAGCATCGGTATCGGGACGTATCTGGGCGATCCGACCGACGACGTCGACGAGCAGTACCACGAGTCGATCGTCCGAGGGCTCGAACACGGCATCAACGTTGTCGACACCGCGATCAACTACCGGTGCCAGCGCAGCGAGCGCGTCGTCGGGCGCGCGCTCGACGACGCCGACGTCGACCGCGAGGAAGTCGTGGTCGCGACCAAAGGCGGCTTCATTCCCTTCGACGGCGAGCGCCCCGACGACCCCGGCCGGTACGTCCGCGAGGAGTTCGTCGAGTCCGACATTGCGCCCCGCGACGCGCTGGTTCGGGGAAACCACTGCATCCATCCCGGCTTCCTCGACGACCAGCTCGACCGCTCGCTGGAGAATCTCGGGCTCGATACGATCGACCTCTACTACGTCCACAACCCGGAAGCCCAGCTCGCGGAGCGCTCGCGCGAGGCCGTCTACGACCAGCTCGAAGCCGCCTTCGAGCGTCTGGAGGAGCGGGCCGCAGAGGGCGACATCGAGCGCTACGGCGTCGCGACGTGGAACTGCTTCCGAGTTCCGAGGGGCGCGGACAGCTACCTCTCGCTGCCCGAGGTCGTCTCCCGGGCGCGGGACGCCGCCGACGCCGCGGGGAACGCGGCGACGCACTTCCGGGCGATCCAGCTACCGTTCAACGTGGTCATGGCCGACGCGTTCACCGTCGAAGCCCACGAGACGCCCGAGGGAGACAAGAGCGCGCTCCAGTTCGCCAACGACGCCGAACTCGACGTGTTCACGAGCGCGAGCATCGCGCAGGGCGAACTCGCCGAGAGCCTGCCCGAGGAGGTCGCGGCGCGCCTGCAGGGCGACACGACGGCCCAGCGCGCGATCAACTTCGCCCGGAGCGCGCCCGGCGTGACCTGTTCGCTCGTCGGCGCGAAGTCGGTTACACACGTCGAGGAGAACGTCGCCGCGGGAACGTTCGACCCGCTCGGCGCCGACGCGTTCGACGCCGTCTTCGAGTAGCGTCCCGATGGATCGCTCGCCGGGTTACCGGAGCTCCTTCCACTCGCCGCCACACTCCGGACACGCCCGGACGGTGCCGATCTCGCCCGGGTCGTTTTTCGTCTTGAGCGTCTTCTCGCAGTCCGCGCAGTTGACGCGCTCGTAGGTGTCCTTGAACAGGTCGCCGTCGCGCAGCGCCTTCCTGACGGATTTCATGATCGTGTTAGATGCAACCAACCGGCAAAAAGGCACGGGTCGTTCGCCCGCCGGTCCGAATCGCGAACGCGGCCGGAAGCGCCGACGTTTTGAGCGTCCGGACCAAGCCAACTACGATGGAGTACGTCCAGGAGCGGATCGCGACGCTGCACGACCTGACGGGGGCGGCGCCGGACGCGCCGACGGGTCGCAGCGCCGTGGTCGTCCCGATGACCGACCGGGAGTACGCCGGTCGCGCCGCCGAGCGGGTGCTCTCGACGCTCGCGGACGTCGATCCCGAGCGGGTCGTCGTCGCGCTGCGCGCGCCGCCCGAGCGCGTCCGCCCGTTCCGGGAGTGGCTCGACGGGTTCGACTTCGACGCCGACCTGCTGTGGTGCAACGGCCCCGCCGTCGAGTCGCTGCTGGCCGACCGCGGCCTCGAGGGCGACCACGGGAAGGGCCGTGACGTCTGGCTCGCGCTCGGCGTCGCCGCCGCCGGCAGCGAGTTCGTCGCCGTTCACGACGCCGACGCGAAGAGCTACGCGCCGACCCACGTCCCGCGCCTGCTCGCTCCCCTGGCCGCGGACTACTCGTTCTCGAAGGGGTACTACGCCCGCGTCGAGAACGACCGGCTGTACGGCCGGCTCTACCGGCTGTTCGTCGCGCCGCTGCTCCGCTCGCTCGACGACGCCCACGACGACCCCGTCCTCGACTACCTCGACGCGTTCCGCTACCCGCTGGCCGGCGAGTTCGCGATGACGGCCGACCTCGCACGCTCGGTCCGGGCGCAGCCGAGCTGGGGCCTGGAGATCGGCACGCTCGGCGAGACGTTCGACCGGGTCGGCTTCGAGGGCTCCGCGCAGGTCGACCTCGACGTCCACGAGCACGACCACCGCGCGGTCTCGGGGTCCGACGGGCTCTCCGGGATGGCCGAGCACGTCGGCGCCGCGCTGTTCCGAGTGCTGGAGGATCAGGGCGTCGCCGTCGACTACGACGCCGTCCGCGAGCGCTACCGCGAGGTCGGCGCCGCGATGGTCGACCAGTACGCCGCCGACGCCGGGTTCAACGACCTCGCGTTCGACCGCGCCGCAGAGCGCGAGCAGGTCCGAACGTACGCCGACGCGATCTCGACGCCCGGCCCGGATCGGCGGCTTCCCGCCTGGACGGACGCTCCGCTCGCGGCGGACGAGGTGGTCGCGGCGGCCGAGCGGGCGCTCGAATCGGCGCCCGACGCGGCGGACGGCGTCGCGCTCGACGACTGAAGAGGTAGTAGTCGGAACTTTCCGTACTCCGGTGAGCCGAACGCTTATTCCGGTCGTGGCGCAAGTACAGTCGTAATGGCCAGTTCGACCCGGAACGGGGAGCCTCACGAGGACGAGATCCGTCTGTGGCGCGAGGGCGACGGGTGGATCGCGAAGGACGTCGAGACTGGCGTCACGACGCAGGGGTCCACTCGTAAGGCCGCACTGGATAACCTCGACGAGGCCGTCGCGCTCCACGACGGCGAAACCGGGCGCGAACCGACCGACGAGGAACTCCGGGAACTCGGAATCGAGCCGTCGGACAACGCGACTGGCGACGATGAGCCGCCGGACGTGCTCGAGTAGGGATGGGACGACGAACGTTTTCGGGTAAAGAGGTCGTCACAGTGCTGGTGAACGCCGGCGGGTTCGAGTGGCGCAGGACGACCGGCGATCACGCGCAACTGTACTACGAACACCCGACCAACGAGGACGACCGCCGGCAGGTTACGGTGCCGCTTCACGACGAACTCCGGACGGAAACGCTCCGTGAGATTGCCGACAGAGCCGGAGCGCGAGACTTCGAGGCGTTTTGCGACTGGATCGACCGAAACGCGTAGTGGTTCGGACGATGTCCGTCCCGGTCGCGAGCGATCACGAGAAAACGCTTTGCCCCTCCGCTACGACCCACCGCCATGAGCGCGACGCTGGACGAGCTGGCCGGCGTGGTCGACCTCTTCGACGGACTGACCCGCGAGGAACTCTCCCGGGCGCTGATCGAGCTCGGCGCCCGTCGGGGCGACGACCCCGACGAGGACGCCGTCGCCGAGTCGATCGAGACGGCCGTGGATCGGTACTTCCTGGCGCGCTACGAGCGCGAGGGCGCCGCCGATCTGCTGGTCCCCGGCCCCGCGGCGTTCCCCGCGGTCCCCGAGCACGGCGAGGACCTGCCCCACATCATGGACGTGCCCGACCGCACACTCGATCGAGAACGGCTCGGCGAGCAGGTCGCCGAGCGGATCGCGGCGGACGCCGACGCGGCGATCGACGCCGGCGACGCCGAGCGAGTCGAGCGGCTCATCGACGTCACGTACGACGCCGAGATGTGGGCGCCGGTCGAGCTCGACGGCGTCCGAGGACGGCTGGACGACGCGCTCGCGGACGCCTGATCGCGACCGCAAACCGGAACGGATTCTGAAACGCTTTCACCCCGGAGCACGTAGCGGGCAGCAGTCGATGCGAATGGACCTGGACCGGGCCGCCGAGTACGAGCCCCGCGAGATCCCCGACGAGCCCTACGACGCGGCCGTGCTCATCCCGGTGATCGAGCGCGAGGGCGAGCACTACCTGCTCTTTACGAAGCGGGCGGATCACCTCGGCGAGCACCCCGGCCAGATGAGCTTCCCCGGCGGCGGGCGCGAGCCCGAAGACGCGTCGATCCGCGAGACCGCGCTCCGGGAGGCCAACGAGGAGATCGCGCTCGAATCTCACGAAGCGGACGTGATCGGCCAGTTAGACGACATCCGGACGATCACCGAGTACGCCGTGACGCCGTTCGTCGCGCGGGTGCCCGACCGCACCTACGTCCCCGACGAGCGCGAGGTCGCCGAGATCGCCGTCCTGCCGCTCTCGGGCATCCTCGATCCGGACAACTACGAGTACGAGCGCCGCGACCACCCCTACTACGGCGACGTCGTGATCCACTACTTCCGCGTCGACGGCTACACCGTCTGGGGCGCTACAGGAAGAATCGTCGTCGATCTGCTGGAGCTGACGACCGACTGGCGCGCCCCCGAGCGGATCGACCGCGATCTGGCGTAGCGACGTGCCGTCGACCGAACGATACGCTTTTTGCGCCGCTTCCCGGAGTCCGTTCCACATGGTCGCACAGACGATGGATCGCGTTCCGGCGCGATTCTGAACTGCAGTTCTCAGGAGGAATAGATGCTACGTAACGCCGAGTCCGTCGGAGAGACCGGTATCGACGCCGCCGCGCTCAAACCGACTGAGTGCGACGTCGCCCGCGCCGCCGACCTGCCGGTCGGGACGGTGACGATCGACTACGAGGGCCGCGAGCACCTGCCGACCCCGGAGTCGCTGGCGGGGCTCGCCGAGCACCTCGACGTGCGCGTCACCACCCCCGTGCGCGCCGACGGGTTCGACCCGCTGGGCGACGACGCGCTACTGGCGGACCTTCCCGAATCCGTCGGAAACGTGCTCGTCGCCGGTCATCCCGCCTACCTCACCGACGAGGAGCGCCGGCGCGCCGTCGCGCCGCGGCTGGGCGAGGCCGTCGACCGCTCGGTCGATCCGTGGGTCGGCACCGAGAGCGTCGAGCGGATCGCGCTGGCGACCGGCCAGACCCAGTTCGAGCTGCTCTCGCGGACGACCGACCGCGACCTCCGGAGCCTCCGGGCCGCCGGGTTCGGCGGCGATATCGCAGTCTACGCGCCGACCGTGCTCGCCGACGACGAGGACGCGATTCTCGACGCCGTCGGCGACTACGTCGCCCGGCGCGGGCCGGTCGCACGCGCGCTCCCCGAAGGCGCGCCGACCGACGCCGACGCCGAGGGGCGAGCGCGCGAGGTGTTGCTCGCCGCGGCGAGCGACTACGCGCTCGTCGGCGGCGTCGAGCAGGTGCGCGAGCGCGTCGCCGCGCTGCGCGAGGCGGGCGCCACGACGGTCGTCGGCTACCCCGCCCGCGGCGTCGACGCGTTCCTGCGGGACTGAGCGGTCGCGGGCTATCCGCCGCGCGCTCTCAGGGCTTTTTCAGCATTCCGCTGTCCTCGACGAGCTCGCCGCGCTTGATCGCGTAGTCGATCACGTTGGCGCACTCGTCGGCGGGGATGTCGTACGCCGAGGACGCCAGCTCCGAGAACTCCGAGCGATTGACCGGGAACTCGCGGTTCTGGAGCAGGCGCACCACCCGGTTGTACGTGTCGGCGTCCGGGCGGTCGACGTCGTCGGCGGAGCCGCCGCTCGACGCCGTAGCGGCGTCCGAGCCGCCGGCGGTCGGGCCGTCGTCGCCTGTCGACTCCGATTCGGTTTCGGCGTCGGCACTGCTCGACGCCGACGCGTCCGCGTCGTCGCCGAACGCGATGCCGTCGGTCGGCGAATCGGCGTCGGGACCGGCGAGCGGGTCGGCGTCGTCGGCGTCAGTTTCGTCGTCTGACGCTGTTCCCTCGTCGGCGCCGCTCGACGCCGCTCCGGCGTCGGTCGCGGACCCGTTCTCGACGCCGGACGCCGGGCCCGTACCGCCGGATGCCGCGTCCGCGTTCGCCGCATCGGAATCCTCGGCGTCGGCAGCCGCGGCCTCGTCGTCCGCCGCGTCGCGGCTGCGGTCGGCGGCCGCGAGGATGTCCTCGGACTCGACTTCGAGCGTCGGCGTCGACGCCGCGGCGTCCGCGCCGCCCGCCTCGATCGCTTCGAGTCGCACGTCGACGGGCTCGTCGGACGGCCGGGCGCCGCGGACGACCGGCGAGAGCACGGTTTCGAGCTTCTCGCGGCAGCCGGGACACAGCGTCGCGGTCGACCGGAGGGACTCGTCGGCGGCGTCGGGGACGACGTCGTACTCGCGCACCTGGGCGTCCGCGGCGGCGCCGCAGAAGTAACACGCAGACAGGTCTGGCATATCCGCGAGGTGAGCGGCAACCGGCAAAAGTCCTCGGTCGCGGGGCGGCCGCGTCGCCGCCCCGTCCGGCCGCGCGCGACGAGCGCCCCCGACGTATAACAGCCGGAGCGTGGTCGTCCACCTATGGGAATGGAAGGCGAGCGGGCGCCCGACTTCACGCTCCCCAGCACCGCCGGCGGGGACGTGTCGCTCTCGGATCGGCTCGAAACCGGACCGGCCGTCGTCATCGTCAACCGCGGGCACTGGTGTTCCTTTTGCGCGGAACAGCTCCAGACGTTCAGCGAAGTGTCCTACGACCTCTGGTTCCACGAGAAAGTCGACGTACTGCCGATCGTGGTGGACCCGCTCCCCCGCGTGACCGAGATGCGCGACCGGTACGACCTGGAAATCCAACTGCAGGCCGATCCGGACGGCGAGGTCGCCGAGCAGTACAGCGGGACCGAGCAGACGAGCCACGGACTCACCGGCATCTCCGGCGTGTACGTGATCGACGAGAAGGGGACTATTCGGTACGAGCAGGTCGCGGACAACCCCGCCGATCGCGTCTACGGGAACTACGTCCGGTACTACATCCGGAACGACTACGAGCCGCCGTTCGGCGGCGACTGAGGGGATTCGCCGCGCTCGATAGCGGACTTCCGGCACTCCTTCGCTACCGCTCAGTCATGCCGGAAGCACCGAAAGACCCCCTTCGGTCGTCTTTCGAGCGTTAGACACACTCTTTCCCTACGATCAGTCGTGTCTAAAGCACCGTCAGAGCAAGCCCTGACGAGTTTCCGTCACTAATCGTGCCGGAAACAGCGCTGGCCGGTAAACACCATCGCGACGTCGTGCTCGTCGGCCGCTTCGATGACGTCCTCGTCGTTGACCGAGCCGCCGGGCTGGATGACGGCCTCGATGCCGGCGTCGGCGGCGAGCTCCAGCGCGTCCGGGAACGGGAAGAAGGCGTCCGAGGCCATCACGGCGCCCTCGGCGTCCTTACCCTCGGCGTCGGAGTCGGCTTTCATCTTGGCGATCTCGACCGCGTCGACGCGGGAGACCTGTCCGGCGCCGACGCCGACCGTCTCGGTGCCGTCGGCGAACAGGATCGCGTTGGACTTGACGTGCTTGATCGTCTGCCAGGCGAAGAGCAGCGATTCGAGCTGCTCGTCGGTTGGCTCGCGCTCGGTGACGACTTCGAGGTCGTCGACGGTGAGCGACTGGCGGTCACGCTCCTGGACGAGGCGACCGCCGGCGAGGCGCTTCTCGGTGTGGTGTTCGACCGGCGTGTCCAGACTCCCGACGTCGAGCACGCGCAGGTTGTCCTTCTCGAACAGCGCGTCGAGGGCGTCGTCGGTGTAGCCCGGCGCGACGACGACCTCCTTGAACGAGTCGGTGATCTCGGCGGCGGTCTCGGCGTCGCACTCGCGGTTCAGCGCGACGATGCCGCCGAAGGCGCTCTTGGCGTCGGTCGAGAGCGCGTCGCGGTAGGCGTCGGCGAGGGTGTCCGCGACTGCGGCGCCGGCGGGGTTGGTGTGCTTGATGACGGCGGCGGCGGGGTCGTCGTACTCCTTGACGAGATTCAGCGCGGCGTCGGCGTCGTTGTAGTTGTTATAGGAGAGGCTCTTGGCGCCCTCGTTGAGCTGCTCGGCGTTCAGAACGGAGGCCTCCTCGCAGGAGTAGTCGGCGTACGCCGCGGCGTCCTGGTGGGGGTTCTCGCCGTACCGGAGGTCGGCGACGCGGTCGCCCGACGCGAGGAAGCGCGCGGGGAGCTGCTCGTCCGAGTTCTCGGGCGTCCGGACGACCTCGTTCGCGTAGTCGACTTCGACGCTGTCCTCGGCGAACCACTTCACGGCGCGGGGGTACGCCTTGAACTCGCCCTCGTAGAGCACCCGATCGGCCAGATCCTCCTCGTCGTCGCCGTCGTACACCGGGATCGGCTCCTGGGTGACGATCGGCCCGGCGTCGACGCGGGACTCGACGACCTGGCCGTCGTCGTCGGTGGCGTCCGTGACGACGTGGACGGTACAGCCGGTGACGTCGACGCCGGCATCGAGGGCGTCGCCCCAGGCGTCCATGCCGGGGAACGCGGGCAGCAGCGAGGGGTGGACGTTCAGCGTCTCGGGCTGGGCGTCGAGGAACGTCTCCGAGAGGATGCGCATGTAGCCGTCGAGGCAGACGAGATCGTAGTCGTACCCGTCGAGCGCCTCGTTGACCCGTTCCTCGTGGGCCTTCCGACCGAGCCCCTCTGGCTGTTCGACGACCTCGGTGGGGATGCCTCGCTTCTCGGCCTTCTCGAGAACCGGCGCGTCGGCGTCGTTGGTCAGCACGACCGCGAGCTCGGCCCCGCCGGGGGCGAGATCCGCGACGTGCATCAGGTTTCGTCCGCGATTGCTCGCCAGGCCAGCGATCCGTGTCATGTGCGGAGAGGGGCGCGCGGAGGCAAAAGTAGTTGCGATACCGACCACCGAAATATGCACGCACGTGATTATATTCACGCCGCGTCGGGCAGAGGGGGCGGTGATGTATCCACGTCTGTGGTTCCAGCGTTCCGACACGCTTTTTGTCGCCGGCGGGGCAGCCTAGCCCATGACAGAATCGCTGTACGCCGTCTCGCCGCTCGACGGGCGCTACGCCGGTCGGACCGCGCCGCTCTCGCCGTACGCCAGCGAGGCCGGGCTGATGCGCGCCCGGATCCGCGTCGAGGTCGAGTACCTGATCGCGCTGGCCGATCTGGACGAGACCGAACTCGGACTGGACACCCAGGCCCGGGCGACGCTGCGGGCGCTGTACAAGAACTTCACCGAGGAGGACGCGAACGTCGTCAAGCAGCTCGAAACCGAGGGGTACGCGGGCTACTCGGCGACCAACCACGACGTGAAGGCCGTCGAGTACTTCATCCGGCACCGGCTCCCCGACGACATGGAGCACGTCTCCTCGTGGATCCACTTCGGGCTCACCAGCGAGGACGTGAACAACCTCGCCCACCGCCTGCTCGTGCGCGACGCCATGGAGGACGTGATCGTTCCCGAACTCACGAGCGTCCAGAGCGCGCTGACGAAGCTCGCCCGCGAGTACAGGGACGTTCCGATGCTCGCTCGCACCCACGGTCAGCCCGCCACGCCAACCACGTTCGGCAAGGAGATGGCCGTCTACGCGGCCCGCGTCGGGCGGGCGCTCGGGCAGGTCAAGCAGGCAAAGAGCGACCTCGCCGGCAAACTCGGCGGCGCCAGCGGCACGTTCGCGGCCCACGTCGCCGCCTACCCCGACGTCGAGTGGCGAACCTTTGCCCGCGAGTTCGTCGAGGGGCTCGACCTGGAGTACGCTCCGCTCACGACGCAGGTCAACCCCTGCGACGATCTGGCGAACCTGTTCGACGCGCTCGGCCGGATCAACAACGTCCTCCTCGACCTGGATCTCGACGTCTGGCTGTACGTCAGCCAGCGCTACCTGGGCCAGGAGGCCGCCGAGGGCGAGACGGGCTCGTCGACGATGCCTCACAAGGTCAACCCGATCGACTTCGAGAACAGCGAGGGCAACCTCTCGAAGGCCAACTCCGATCTCGACTTCCTCGCCGACTACGTCACCACCTCGCGCCTCCAGCGCGACCTCTCGGACTCGACGGTCAAGCGTAACATCGGCGCCGCGCTATCTCACTGCCTGATCGGCTACACGAAGCTCCAGAACGGCCTCGACAAGGTCGTCCCCAACGAGCAGGTGATGCGCGAGGACCTCCAGGGTACGCCCGAGGTCATCGGCGAGGCCGTCCAGACGATCCTCCGCCGCGAGGGCCACGAGGACGCCTACGAGCAGGTCAAAGAGCTCACGCGCGGCGAGCGCGTCACGATCGAGGACTTCCGCGAGCTGTTCGACGACCTCGACGTCGACGACGAGACCCGCGCCGAACTGCGCGCGCTGACGCCCGAGACGTACGTCGGGCTGGCCGACGAGCTCGTCGGCGATCTGGAGTAGCTCCGCTCTCGAACGCCGAGATTCGTTGCAGTGACACGGCGGAAGCCGTCCGCCGCACCGTGCGAACGGGCAATCTTTTCTCGCCCGCCCGGAAAGAGAACCGACGTGCCATCCGAGAAGGAGAAGATGCTCGCCGGCGAGCCCTACGATCCGTCGGATCCCGACCTCGTCGCCGAGCGCGAGCGAGCGCGACGCCTCACACGCAGGTTCAACGACGCCGACGCGAACGACACCGAAACGCGGGGCGAGCTGCTGGGTGAACTGTTCGGCTCGGTGGGGGAGAACGTCACCGTCGAGCCCCCGTTCCGCTGCGACTACGGCTACAACGTCCGCGTCGGCGACGATTTCTTCGCCAACTTCGATTGCGTGTTTCTCGACGTCTGCCCGATCGAGTTCGGCGACGAGTGCATGCTCGGCCCCGGCGTCCACGTCTACGCCGCGAGCCACTCCGTCGATCCGGTCGAGCGCACGTCCGGAACGGAGCACGGCAAACCGGTCACCGTCGGCGATCGGGCATGGATCGGCGGCCGCGCGGTCCTGAATCCCGGCGTCACGGTCGGCGACGACGCCGTCGTCGCGTCCGGCGCGGTCGTGACCCGGGACGTCCCCGACGGCGTCGTGGTCGGCGGGAATCCCGCGGAGATCATTCGGGAAGTGTGAGGACCGCGTCGGGTCCAGTCACGCTGTCGGCGTCTAGTCGGACCTCGAAGACGGTCTTCGACCCGGCACGCCAGACCGCGACGTACTCCTCACAGGTACTTGCAGTTACGAACGAAATACTCTCACATACTAACTCGAAATTGGGTCTAAATGAGGTCGTTTTGGTAATTCTTTTCGGCATTACGTTTTATCTCACCGTTTCGACCTTCGAACCGTCGCTATGCAACAGCAAACGCGCCGAACGATTCTGAAGACGACGGGGGGAGCCGTAGTGCTGGGGACGCTCGCGGGCTGTACCGGGGGCGATTCCGACGACGAGGGGAACGACAACGAGTCGACCGGCAACGAGTCGGACGACTCGATGGACGAGGAGGAGGAAGAAGCGACGATGGCGAACCTGCGCGTCGCACACCTGGCGCCCGACGCGCCGAACGTCGACGTGTACGTCGACGGCGACGCCGTTCTCGAGGACGTGCCCTACCGCGCGGTCAGCGAGTACATGGAACTCGAGACGGGCACGTACGACGTCCAGATCACTGCCGCCGGCGATCAGGATACGGTCGTCTTCGACGACGAGCTGGAGGTTCCGGAAGGCGATTTCACCGTCGCCGCGCTGGGCGAACTCGCCGAGGAGAACCAGCCGTTCGCCCCGGCGGTGCTCGAAGACGATCTGAGCGACCCGGGCGAGATGGCCCGCGTCAGGCTCGTTCACGCCTCGCCCGACGCGCCCGCGGTCGACGTCACCGTCGCCGAGAGCGGCGACGCACTCGTCGAAGGCGCGGCGTTCGGCGACGCCGCCGCGGTCGAGGTCCCGGCAGGCAGCTACACGCTCGAGGTTCGACCCGCGACCGAGAACAACGACGGCGACGTCGTCGCGACGTTCGACGTCGAGCTGATGGCCGGAACCGTCTACTCGGCGTTCGCGGTCGGCTACCTCACGCCCGACGAGGCGCCGGCCGACGCGCCGTTCGACCTCGAAGTGGTCGTCGACGCCGGGCCGGAGATGGGCCAGCTTCGAGCCGCCCACATGTCGCCCGACGCGCCGAACGTCGACGTGTACGTCGACGGCGACGCCGTTCTCGAGGACGTTCCCTACCGCGCGGTCAGCGACTACCTCGAACTGGCGACCGGGAGTCACGACGTGATGATCACCGCCGCCGGCGACCAGGATACGGTCGTCTTCGACGAGACGATCGAGCTCTCGGACGGCGCCTACTCCGCGGTCGCGCTGGGCGAACTCGCCGAGGAGAACCAGTCGTTCGCGGTCGAGCTCTACGAGGACGACCTGAGCGATCCGGGCGAGATGGCCCGCGTCCGGCTCGTCCACACGTCGCCGGACGCGCCGGCGGTCGACGTCACGCTCCACGGAAGCGGCGACGCGCTGTACGAGGACGTCGCGTTCGCCGAGGCGGCGACGGCCGAAGTTCCGGCAGGGAGCTACACGCTGGAGGTCCGGCCGGCGACCGAGAACAACGACGGCGAGGTCGCCGCCACGTTCGACGTCGAAGTGATGAGCGGCGGCGTCTACACGGCGTTCGCGACGGGCTACCTCATGCCCGGCGACGCGCCGGCCGACGAGCCGTTCGACCTGGAGATTGCGGTCGACGCCGAAGCCGGCGGCGACTGAGTCCCGGTCGGCCCTCCGAGCGTTCGACGCCACTCACTCCACGTCTTTTTGCCGGAACCACTCCCGACTCGCCAGCACCAGCGCCGCCGTGCCCGCGAGCAGAATCGCGGCGCCCGCGAAATCGTACGTCCCGTCGACGAGGATGTCGCTGGGCGCGTAGTACCGCGTCGGCGAGAGCGCGCCGAGCGGTTCGACCGCGGTTCCGGCCACGACGGACTCGAACAGGAACAGCGCGAAGACGGCGCCCGCCGCCGCTCGCTGGGCGAGCGACGCGCGGTCGACCGCGACCGACGCGACCAGCCCGATCGCGCCGCAGGCCAGCAGGTACGGCATCGAGAGGACGTGGGCCATCAGGATGCGGGCCATGTTCACGTCCTCGGCGATCGCGAGGACGCCGACGAACACGACGACCGGCATCACCGCGTTGGTGACGACGAGCGGCACGAACAGCGAGGCGAACTTTTCGAGGAGCAGGCGGCTCCGCGTGATCGGCAGGGAGAGAGTCACGTCCATCCGGCCGCGCTCGACGTCGGCGGCGATCAGCCCCGCGCCGGCGTACGCGAAGTACAGCCCGAGCAGGATCACCCACGCGAACGCGTACAGCTCGGTCGCGAGGAACCCCTCGATCGTGTTGAGCGTCCGGATGCCGAAGGCCTCGACGAGCGACGGCGGGTACGCCTGGATGATCTCGTCGAGGTCGGCCGCGCCGGTGATCGAGGGGAAGAGCAGCACGTACATCGTCGTCAGCGCGGCGATGCCGACGGTCATCGCGAGCGATCCTTTCAGGCGCTTGCGACCGGCGTACCGGGCGATCTCGAGCATCACCGATCGCCCCCGTCCGACTGCTCACTCTCGTCGTCCCCGTAAAATCGCATGAACACGTCTTCGAGCGGCGCCTCCTCGACGTCGAACTCAAGCAGATCGAAGCCCGCGAGAAAGTCCGCGAGCTCGTTCACGTCGCCGGTGTACGTGAAGCTCACTTCCGTCACCCGTCGAGCCTCGTCGTCGGGCGCCTCGACCCGCTCGATCACGGGGTCGTGCGCGCCCGCCAGGTCGATCTCCTCGGGGTCGATGTCGCCGGCGACTCGGAAGTGGACCGACTTGCCCGACCGTCCGAGCAGGTCCGCGACCGTTTCGACGGCGACCATGCGCCCCTCGCGGATGATCCCGACGCGGTCGCAGATCTGGCGCACCTCGCTGAGCACGTGCGAGGAGAGAAAGACCGTCGTCCCGCGATCGCGCTCCTCGCGGACGAACTCGTTGAACCGGCGCTGGAGCAGCGGGTCGAGCCCCGAAGTCGGCTCGTCCATCACGACCAGATCGGGGTCGTGCATGAACGCCTGGACGAGCCCGAGCTTCTGGACGTTGCCCGTCGAGTAGTCCCGGATCGGCCGGTCGAGCGGCGGCTCGAACAGCTCCAGCAGTTCCTCGCGACGCTCGTCGCCCTTGATCGACGCGTGGAGGTCGAGCACCTCGCGGCCCGTTGCAGTTTCGTCGAACGCGGGATTCGCGGGCAGGTAGCCGATCCGGCGCTTGGCAGCCACGAGTTCGGACTCCTCGCGCACGTCCGCCCCCAGCACGGTCGCGGTGCCGTCCGTCGGTGACTGAAACCCCATCAGCGTGCGGATCGTCGTCGTCTTGCCGGCGCCGTTGGGGCCGAGGTAGCCGAACACCTCCCCCGCCTCGACGTCGAACTCGACGTCGTCGTTGGCGAGCACGTCGCCGTAATCCTTCGTGAGCCCGGAGACCTCGATAGCGCTCATCGGATTAAGGTCACGCGGCGGGAAGAAAGTCGTTGCGACGCGCTCGGCCGTACCCGTCGCGTCGACGCCGCGGCTCAGTCGGCGTCGCTCGGCGGGTGGTGGAGGTCCGCCCAGTAGTCGGTCCCCTCGTATCGGACGAGGAACTCCCCGCCCCAGTCGGAGGGCTCGACGGCGTCGTGGGCGCGGAACCGCTCTGCGAGCGACGAGAAGGCGTCGCTGACCGATCCGTCGTAGTAGCCGCCGTCGATCGCCTCGTCGACGATCTCCCGTTCGGCGTCGCTCAGTCCGGAGAGTTCGAACAGGTGTTCCTGACGAACTCGCTCGGCGAATGTGGCGGCGTCATCCGCAGCTTTCGTCGCCTCGTAGCGGTACTCGTAGGCCGCGACCTCGTCGCTGCCCAGCACTTCGAAGGGAAACCGCTCGCCGTCGCGTTCGACCGCGCCGTACGCCGCTTCGGGGACCAGCACCGACGCCTCGCGGTCGGCGTCGTCGTAGATCGCCGATGCGCCGACGGCGCCCTCGCGCCCCTCCGGCGGCGGGACGATCCGGCCGAGCAGCTCCCGGTCGACTTCGGGCAGCTCGTCGAACGCGATCGTCGCGGCGTCGGGCGCGCTCTCGCCGGGGTCGACCCTGATCGTGACGCGCAGCCTGTCGCCGATCCGCGACTCCGAGCGCGAGAGGTCGTAGTACGCGCCGTCGAACGCGATCGGGCGGTCGACGTCCAGCGGCGGCCGCGTGCCGGATGCCGTCGCGGAGCCGTTTTCGGCGGCCGATCGGATGATCCGCCGCGACTCGCGATCCGGCGGCGACACCGACGCGCGCTCGGCGATCTCCTCGTCGGACACCGCCGTCATGGTCAGCACCGCCCGCGGGTCGGCGCAGCCGGCCAGCGCGACGGAGAGGGCGCCGGCCGCGCCGGCGAGGATCTGTCTGCGCTTCATCACTAGATGGTTTGACACCACCGGTGTATGCTTTGTGCTCGGTCGCAGGTCGAGAAACGGTGAATCTACGTCGAAAGAGGGAGGTGAACTTAGTCGTCGCGCCCGACGAGGTCGTCGAGCGTCCGCGTTACGGCGTCGGCCGCCCGCTCGACCTCCTCGATCGGGACGTACTCGCGCTCGGAGTGTGCCACGGCGCTCTCGTCGTCGGCGAGGTAGCCGGGGCCGAACACGACCGTCGGCGCGTGGGCCGCGAAGTACGACGCCTCGGTCGCCGCGGTGAAGGGCCGCACCGCCCCGCCGGCGGCGTCCGCGAGCGTCCGGACCAGCGGGTCGTCGGCGTCGGTCGCGAACGCTTCCAGGAAGGGGCTCTCGCGGTCGGTGAGATCGAACGCGACGCTCACGTCGTCCGGAACCCGGTCGAGGACGTGGGCCTCCAGCGCGCTCCGGAACCCCTCGCTGGTTTCGGGCGGCACCGAGCGACGGTCGACGACGACCTCGCAGCCGGCGGGGACCTGATTGGTCGCCGCGCCGCCCTCGATCGTCGTCGGCGTCAGCGTCGGCGCGCCGAGCGACTCGTGCGGGGCGGGCGTGTCGTCGCGCTCGGCGAACGTCTCGACGGCGTCGATCACCTCGCGCACCGCCGCGACGGCGTTGACGCCGTCGTCGGGTTCGGCGGCGTGGGCGCTCTCGCCGCCCAGCGAGATCGTCCCCTGGAACCGCCCCTTCGCGGCGTTGCAGACGTCTAATCCTGTCGGCTCGCCGACGATCACGGCGTCCGGCGGCGCGGCGCCCGGGACGAGTTCCTCGACGTCGAGCGCCGCCGCGCCGGTCGACAGCGTCTCCTCGTCGGGCGAGACTGCCAGCGTGAACCGGCCTGCGCCCGGGTCCACGGACAGAAAGCCCGCGAGCAGCGCGGCGAGCGGTCCCTTGGCGTCGCAGGAACCCCGACCGTAGATTCGCTCGTCGTCCCGGTCGTAGGGGACGTGGGGCGGGACGGTGTCGACGTGCGTGTTGAGCACGACGTGAGTGTCGGAAGCGCCGTCCGCCGACTCCCCCGTCCGCGTCGCGATCGTGTTCCCCGCGTCGTCGACCGTCGCGTCGACGCCGTGCTCCGCGAGGGTGTCGACGAGAAGGGATCGCATTTCCTCGATCGACTCGGTCGAGTCGATCGGAACGGCCTCGTCGAGGAAGGCGACGGGGTCGAACGAGCCGGATTCGACGCCGAGATCGCTTTCGCCGTCCATCAGAACCCGCCTCCGAGCGCGTCGCCCAGCGGATCGACCCGATCGGCGTACTCGAACGCGACCGGGCCGCGCAGCACGGCCGGCCCGTCGTCGGGGACGCGAATGTCCAGATCGCCGCCGGGCGGGCTGACGGGGACCGCCTCCTCGTCGGTGTGGCCGAGGCGTCGAGCGACCGCGGCGATGGCGACCGCGCCGGTGCCGCAGGCGTCGGTCTCGCCCTCGACGCCGCGCTCGAACGTGCGCTGGCGGAACCCCGCTCCGTCGGCGGCGGCGACGTTGACGTTCGTTCCGTCGGGGAACGCGTCGGCGTGGCGGACGGTCGGCGCGACCTCCTCCAGATCCACCGCATCCACGTCCTCGACGAACGCGACGGCGTGCGGGACGCCGGTGTTGACCGCCGTCACGGTCAGTTCGCCGACCGCTTCCTCGATCATCGGCTCGTCGTACGACTCGGCGAGCGGGACGTCCGCCGGCGCGAACGCCGGTTCGCCCATCTCGACGCTGACCTCGAATTGGCCGTTCTCCGCTTCCTCGACGGTCGCGCGCCGGTCGCCGGCGCCCGTCTCGATGACAAACTCCGTTTCGCCCGTGCGCTCGTGGGCCCAGGCGGCGACGACGCGGGCGCCGTTGCCGCACATCGCCGCGGTGCCGCCGTCGGGCTGGTACAGCGTCATCTCGACGCGTGTGGGACCGGCGTCGGCGTCGAGATCGAGCACGAGCACGCCGTCGGCGCCCGTGTGGGCGTCCTCGCGGTCGGCGCCGAGCCCGTCCGAGCGGTCGCAGTGCTCGACGGCGAACTCCGAGAGACTTGGGATCGCCGCGGCCTCGGCGGCTTCGATCACGACGAAGTCGTTGCCGGTGCCGTGGTACTTCTCGAAGGGTATCATGTACTCACCTCGCTCATAGCCACTCGACCTCCCGCTCGAGCCGCGTCACGTCCGCGATCGTCTCGCGGCGACGTGCGACCGCTTCCTCCTCGCCCGACAGCACGACCGTCGCGGGACGGGGCCGGGAGTTGTACTGGCTGGCCATCTCGTAGCCGTACGCGCCGGCGTTGCCGATCGCGAGCGCGTCGCCGCGGCGGCACTCCGCGATCGAGCGGTCGGTGCAGAACACGTCGGCGCTCTCGCAGATCGGCCCCGTGACGGTCTGTGCGAGGGCCGGCCGGTCGCCGGCGTCCGGCGCGACGTTCCGGATCGGGTGGTACGCGTCGTACATCGCCGGGCGCAGCAGCGTCGTCATGCCGGCGTCGACGCCGATCACGCGGCCGTCGGGCGTCTCCTTGACCGTGTTGACGTCGGTCAGCAGCACGCCGGCGTCCGCGACCAGATAGCGCCCGGGCTCGACGACGAGCGTGGCGTCGACCTCGCCCAGCGCCTCGCGCGTCGCCTCGGCGACGGCGTCGAGATCGAGCGGGTCCTCGTCCTCGCGGTAGGGAACGCCGAAGCCGCCGCCGACGTCGACGAACTCCAGGTCGACCGGCGCCGACCGCGCGAGGTCGCCCATCCGAGAGACGAGCTCGCGGTGGGAGTCGAGGTCCTCGCCGGAGATGCCGCTGCCGGCGTGGGCGTGGATGCCGACCACGTCGAACCCGCGGTCGTCGGCCTCGGCCAGTGCTTCGCCGGCGCGGGCGTAGGGGACGCCGAACTTGGCGTCGGCGCCCGTCGCGACCTTCTCGTGGTGGCCGGCGCCGACGCCGGGGTTGACGCGGACGCAGAGGCGTCCGTCGTACCCCCGATCCTCCAGCCGGTCGAGCGTGTCCATGGCGCCGATGGTGATCGTGAGATCGGAATCTCCCTCGGCCCAGCGCCCGACCACGATGTCGAGGTCCTCGGTCGGCGGGTTGACCGCCGTGTACTGAACCCGCTCGGACGGGACTCCGGCGTCGAGCGCGCGGACGGTTTCGCCGGCCGACGCGCACTCGATGCCCGCGCCCTCGGAGTGGACCGTTCGGAGGACGGGCCGGGCGGTGTTTGCCTTCGCGGCGTAGTGGACGTCGGCGTCCGGGAACGCGGCGGCGAGCCGGCGGTAATTCTCCCGAACGCGGTGGAGATCGAGCACGTACAGCGGGCTGGCGTACTCGGAGACGAGCCGGCGCAGCCGCTCGTCGTCCCAGTCGGCCAAGCGTCGGATCTCGGGATTCTCGGGCATCGTGCAGTCGGTTTCGATTCCGTCGTCGTTACTCATACCGTCAGGATCACTCCCGGAGCGCGTCCTCGCGCTCGGTGGCCTCCAGCGTCTCGTCCTCGATGTGGGTCGCGACCACGGCGGGCTTGAACGCGCCGCCCTCGATCATATCGTGGTCGCTGACCGAGGACTCGACGAAGCGCTGGAACGCCCGGCGCTCGGACGGCAGTTCGCCGTATATGACCTCCTCCTCGACGAGGTCGTAGACGGGGATCCGGGGCGTCAGGAGCGTGTTCTCGCCGACGACGCTGTTCTCGCCGACGACGAAGCCGCTCGTGACGCGGCAGCCCGCACCCAGCGAGACGCCGTCCTCGACGATCACGGGGGCGTCCTCGACCGGTTCGAGCACGCCGCCGATCAGCGTGTTGGCGCCGAGCTTGACGTTCTCGCCGATCTGGGCGCACGAGCCGACCGTGTCGCACGAATCGATCAGCGCGCCGTCGCCGACGTGGGCGCCGATGTTGACGAACGATGGGGACATCATGATACAGTCCTCGCCGAGGTAGGCGCCGCGTCTGATCGCGGTCCCGTCGGGCGTGTTGCGCGTGCCGCGCTCGTTCAGGTCGGCGGTCTCGCGCAGCGGCAGGACGTCGTGGTAGTCGACGCCGCCGTACTCGCGGGCGACCGTCTCGCGCAGGCCGAAGTTGAGCAGGATGCCCTGCTTGACCCACTCGTTTGCCTCCCATTCTCCACTACTCTTCTCGGCGGCCCGCACGTCGCCGGCTTCGAGCGCCGCGAGGAACTCGTCGAGCACGCCGAGTTGCTCGTCGGTCGCGTCGGCGGCCGTCAGCCCGCTCTGCTTGCGCTGCCACAGGTCGTCGATGTCGGATTCGAGGCTCATGAGTCGTCGATTACCGCGCCGAAGTTATACCAGTCCGGGTTTCGTCCCGCGAGCCAGACCGCGGCGTCCAGCGCGCCGGCGGCGAACACGCCGCGGTCCTCCGCTCGGTGCGAGAGGCTCAGAACCTCGTCGTTGCCCGCCAGGATCAGCTCGTGCTCGCCGCGGATGTCGCCCGCGCGCCGGGCGAACACGCCGATCTCGTCCTCGTCGCGCGGGGCGTGGCCCTCGCGGCCGTAGACGGGTTCGACGTCGCGCTCCTCCTGAACGGTCTCCAGGATGGAGTTGGCGGTCCCCGAGGGCGCGTCGACCTTCCCGTTGTGGTGCGATTCCATCAGTTCGAGGTCGTAGTCGTCGAGCGCCGCGACGGCGTCCCCGACCACGCGCTGGAGGACGTTGATCCCCCGCGAGAAGTTCGTCGCCTTGAGTACGGGAACGTCCTCGCTCACTGCGCGCAGGGACGCCTCGGCGTCCTCGTCGAACCCTGTGGTGCCGACGACGAGCGCGACGCCGGCTTCCGCGCAGGCGTCGGCGACCGACAGCGTCGCCTCCGGCGTCGAGAAGTCGACCGCGACGTCGACGTCGCGGTCGGCGAGGACGTCCGCGATCTCCGAAACCGGGCGGACGGGGACGCCGGATCGCTCGCCGGCCTCGCTGGCGACCCCGACAGCCACCTCGACATCGTCGCGCTCGACGCCGGCGTCGACGACCTCGCCGCCGGTGCGCCCGGTGGCGCCGACGACCGCGACGCGGGTCATCCCTCCACCTCCGCGGGGCTGGCCCCGCGGTTCTCCTCGAGCTCGTCGAGCAGGTTCGCGAGCTCGACGCGGTACTCCTCGGCGAGCCGCGAGAGCGGCGAGCGCAGCGTCGGCCGGCAGTGCCCGCGGATGTGCATCGCCTCCTTGACGGGGATCGGGTTGGTCTCGGTAAAGAGGGCCCGCGTCAGCGGGGCGAGTTCGTGGTGGATCGCGCGGGCGCGCTCGAAGTCGCCCGACAGCCCGGCGCCGACCATCGCGCAGGCGCGTTCTGGCTCGACGTTTGCGACGACGCTGATGCCGCCGGTCGCGCCGACCGACAGCATCGGCAGCGTCAGCCCGTCGTCGCCCGAGAGCACGGCGAAGTCCCGATCGCGCGTGCGCTCGACGATCTCGGAGATCTGGTTCAGGTCGCCGCTGGCGGCCTTGAACCCCGCGATGTTCTCGTGGCGCGCGAGCTCGACCGCGGTGTCCGGTTCGATGTTCCGCCCCGTCCGCGAGGGGACGTTGTAGACGATCTGGGGCAGGTCGACGGCGTCCGCGATCGTGCGGTAGTGCTCGATCAGCCCGCGCTGCTCGGGCTTGTTGTAGTAGGGTGAAATCAACAGCAGGGCGTCGGCGCCGGCGTCCGCGGCGCGCTCGGACAGCTCCAGCGCCTCGCGGGTGTTGTTCGAGCCGGTGCCCGCGATCACGGGGACGTCCTCGACGGCGTCGACGACCGTCTCGACGACCTCGACGTGCTCGTCGTGGGTCAGCGTCGCGCTCTCGCCCGTGGAGCCGACGGGGACCAGCCCGTCGACGCCCGCGGCCTCCAGTCGCCGGGCGTCGGCTCGCAGTTGCTCGTGATCGATGCTCTCGTCGTCCTCGAAGGGCGTGGCCATCGCCGGGTACACGCCGCTGAACAGGTTCTGTGTCATGTGTGGTGTGGGGTTCGCTCTTGGATCGTGTCTCGCGCTGTGGGTGTTTCAATCGATTGATCGACCGGCCGGCGCGCGCCCGGGACGAGGTCGCCAGCCTCGCCGCGAGCGCTCTACCGGGCCGGTTTTTTCAGAATAGCGACGGCGCTCCCGCTCGCGGCGCGGCGGCATCCGGCCGAGCGACGAACGGGACTGCTCACGATCGTACCGTCTTGTCGCTGCAACTTATCGTTTCTGGTGCCGGTCGACGATGTGACCGTCCCGGCCGCTCCACTGACTGCGAGCGCGAGTACGGTGCTCGGCGCCGACGCCGCGGCGGTCGGCCGCCAGCACGACCCTCTCTCGGTCGCGGTCGCACGATTTATCAGGGCCGAGCGGGAACGCTCGCGTATGAGACACCTCGGCCTGAAGGTACGGATGGCGATCGTCAGCACCATCCTGTTCGCGTTCTTCGCGTTCGCAGCGGGAGTGGCGACGATCGTGTTCAACCTGCCGCTGGCCGCAGTGCTGGTGCTCGCGGTCGCGTTCGCCGGGTTCCAGTACCTCGTCGGGACGAAGATGGCGCTGTGGAGCGTCGGCGCCGAAGAGATGCCCGAAGACGAGTACCGGGAGATCCACTACGCGGTCGAGGACATGTCGAAGGAGATGGGAATCAAGAAGCCGCGCCTGATGGTCGCCCAGATGGGCGTCCCCAACGCCTTCGCCACGGGCCGGAAGGGGAAGGGCACCGTCGTCGTCTCGACGGAGCTGATCCGACTGCTCGACCAGGACGAACTTGAGGGCGTGCTCGCCCACGAACTGGCTCACATCGCGAACCGCGACGTGGTCACGATGACGCTCGGCCAGTCGATCGCCGCCATCGTCGGCATCGCCGTCCAGTGGCTCGTGATCGCGACCGGCGACAACGAGATCGCCGACTTCGTGCTCGGCTGGATCGCCGGGATGCTGACCCAGATGTTCGTGATGATCTTCGTGCTCGCGATCTCCCGGTACCGGGAGTACGTCGCCGACAGCGACGCCGCGGGCGTCGTCGGCAGCGGCGAACCGCTCGCCCGCGCCCTCGAGAAGATCCAGCGCGGCGCCCAGGGACGGGAGAGCAACATCGACGACTCGGTCAGCGCGCTGTGTATCTTCGGCGACGGCGGCGGGATGAAGAAGCTGTTCTCGACCCACCCCTCCACCGAGGAGCGCATCCGCCGGCTCCGAAGCTACTGACGCCGCGGATCGAGCGGCAGCGTCTCGAACGAAGGTATTTATTGCCGCCCGGATGAACGGCAAGCATGACCGACATTCACTCCGGGCAGCGCGTCGCCGTGCTGGTCGACGCCCAGAACCTGTACCACAGCGCTCAGAGCCTCTACTCGAACAACATCGACTACTCCTCGCTCTTAGAGAAGAGCGTCCAGGGCCGGGAACTCACGCGAGCGATCGCGTACGTGATCCGCGCGGACTCCCCCGAGGAGGAGAGCTTCTTCGAGGCGCTGACCGACATCGGCTTCGAGACGAAGATCAAGGACATCAAGACGTTCAGCGACGGCTCGAAGAAGGCCGACTGGGACGTCGGGATGAGCCTGGACGCCGTCACGCTGGCCAACCACGTCGATACCGTGGTGCTGTGTACCGGCGACGGTGACTTCTCGCGGCTCTGCTCGCACCTGCGCCACGAGGGCGTCCGCGTCGAGGTGATGAGCTTCGAGTCCTCGACCGCCGACGAGCTCAAGGAGGCCGCCGACTCGTTCCTCGACCTGAGCGAGCGGACCGAGACGTTCCTGCTGTAGGGCGCTCGAAGTCGTCGCCGGAAGAGTCGAAACGATTCGAACAGCGGCCGCTACTCGGAGTAGAGAAATCTAGGAAAGGTACCCGTTCAGACGGTAGGACCGTCGTTCGTGACGCCGATCAGCAGCGAGCCCGCGGCCATGCCGAGCGCGGCGATGCCGCCGAGCAACATGGGAATCCCGGATCCTCTCGTACCGATCGCCAGCAGGAGCACGCTGGAGACCACCAGCAGCAGCGCCCCCAGACCGATCTTCGTCGTATCCATAACTGTACGTTGGGTTACGTTCCCGCGGCTTATAGCTTTCTCTCCGAACGCGTGCGGGTGTGATGGTACCGAATGGCAAATAACCACCACGTCCGATCACGATA
The DNA here is from genome assembly GCF_039522665.1 of Natronoarchaeum mannanilyticum. Lineage (NCBI taxonomy): Archaea > Methanobacteriati > Methanobacteriota > Halobacteria > Halobacteriales > Natronoarchaeaceae > Natronoarchaeum > Natronoarchaeum mannanilyticum. Next base: position 270,707 of record NZ_BAAADV010000001.1, on the reverse strand, counting down.
GCAATACCCACACAGAGGTCGAAGCCCTTTCGCACCCCGAGTCCGAACGATCGCGGTATGACCGACGATTCGGGCGCCGGCGGCCTCGGCGACGACGGCGACGACCTTCGGCGCGTCGCGGACTACCAGTTCGGCGGCGGCGCCGGAGCGCTCCTCTTTCCCGAGGACGACGAGTACGAGGTCAAGCGCAGCAGTTCGGGGCGTCCGAGCCAGGTGCTCGCCGATGAGCAAAGCTCATCGAGCCCTCGCTCGGCGTCGCCTCGCGAGGACGCGGACGGCGGGCGGCTCGTCACGCTCGGCGTCGACGGCCGGTTCACGCTCGGCCTCGAGGGCGGGCGCAGGCTCGCCGACCTCGCCCATCCGAAAAACCGCGTCGTGGTGGGCGACGACAGCGAGCCGTTCGTCCGCGAGGGCAAGAACGCGTTCGCGAAGTTCGTCACCGAGGTCGATCCCGAGATCCGCCCGGACGACGAGGTGCTCGTGGTCCACGAGGAGGGCCGCCTGCTCGCCGTCGGGCGCGCAGAACTGTCCGCGGACGCGATGCTCGACTTCGACGCCGGGATGGCCGTGAAGGTTCGGGACGGTGCGGGCGACAAGTGAGCCGGTAGACGCCGAACACCGGTCGGCGCCGCGCGTCGACCACCGAATCGTTTTATCCGATCGGCCCCGTTGTGCGAGCAGTGACAGCCGCGCCGTCCTCGGAGTTCGAGTTCGAGTTGCTGGTCTGCCAGTGGGTCGAACGGGAGTGGCCGCCGGGCGGCGAGCGCGACGCGGACCGGGCCGTCCTGGTCGCCCGCCAGCTCGGCACCAAGCGGCGGCGCTGGGACACGATCGCGATCGAGGCCGACCGAGCGGCGCTCCGGCGGCGCGCGAACTTCGGCTTCCAACATCTGGACGGCGACCTGCTCCACGTAATTCAGAACGCGCCGGCCGGCTGGGCGTGGTACCGCGACGCTCTGCCCGATCCGGGCTACTCCTGGCGCTACGTCCGCGAGGCGATCCACGAGGCCGACGACCGCGGGATCCTCGACGTCCGCCGGGACGGCAACCGCATCGAGATCCGCCGGAAGTGGGTCTACCCCGACTGGGTCGACCGGATCGTCGCGATCGAGAACAAGCCCGATCTGGACGCCAGTGCGGCCAGAGCGCTGCGCCCGCAACTGGAGCGGGACGTCGCGCTCGCGCTGGCCGACGAGGCGTGGGTCGCGACGACCGCGACCGGCGAGCGCGTCGAGCCTGCCATCCTCGAAGATATCTCGGTCGAGGCCGGCGTGCTCGTCGTCGACCCCGGCGAGCGCTCGGCGTCGGTCGCCTGGCACCCGCGGTCGCTCGACGTCGACGCGCCGGGCACCCGGATCGAGGATCGGGCCGACGACGCCGACTCGGAGTACGTCCAGTCCGCGGGGACGTTCGAGTACGTCGACCCCGAGCGAAAGCGTGAGCTCCGGCTCCGGATCGCCGAACGCGCCTACGAGCGGGGGTGGCGCTCCTTTATCGACTCGATGCGGCCCGACTGCCGGCACTTCGAGCTGCGCGACGCCGAGGGCCAGTTGCTGCCACACTGCGCCGCGAAAGGCTGCACGCAGACGAGCGCGGAGTGTTCGGGCTCCTGCTCCGAGTACGAACCCGAGCCGCCGGCGTGGCGCCAGCGCGGCTGGCCGATCGAGGGCGGACCGGGCAAGCGCCTGCGGCAGCTGCTGGCGGAGCGGCGTCGACGGCATCGCCCGGGGCTGTGAGAGAAAACGGCGGCGAAAAACGGCTCAGTCCGACACTTCGACCTCGATCTCCTCGCGCTCGGCGGTCAGCCGGAACGTAGGGACGCTCCGGTACTCGACCTCGACGACGCCCTTGCGCCGCAGACTCTGGAGCCCCGAGCGGACGTCTTCGGTGTCGGGGTCGACGTCGTAGGTCTCCCGCAGCGAGTGGAGCACCGACACCACGCTCTCGGAGCGCTCGTCGGGGCCGGCGAGCACGTCCATGATCTGGGCCTGGAGCTCGGGGACGCGGACGACGCTCGGTACCTCGTCCTCCTCGCCCTCGACGCCCGGCTCGACGTCGACCATGTCGTTGGCCTCCGACGTCGCCCGGATCAGGCTGTTGTCGTCGCGGTAGTAGTAGTCGCTCAGCTCCGATTCGAGGAACTGGTGGACCTCGCTGCCGCTGTCGAGCTCCCACCGCTCCTGCAACTCGCCGTTCTTCGTCGGCTGGAGCTCGACGACGTCGGCGAGCCGGTCGCGAGCCTCCTCCGAGAGCGTCATCGCGTCGTGGTATCGGGGCGCCAGTACTTGCCAGTTCTGGATCCGGCGTCCGCCGGGGCACACGTAGAAGGGCGGTGCTGTCGTAGGTGTTCCCATGAGTCGAACTACCAGACTCAGCCGCGTCGAGGAGGTACTGGCCGAACTGGATTACCCCGTGGTACGCGCGGACGCCGCCGACGAGCTGTCGGACGTCACGCTCGAACTCGCCGACGGCGAGGTGAACCTCGGAGAAATCGTCTCGGAGACGTCCAGCGACTCGTTCGAGTCGGCCGAGGAACTGGAGAGCGACCTCAACAACGCACTTCCGCGGGAAGCCGTCGGCGAGCCGTACCAGTCGGAGGGGGAAGGATAGCTCCCGTCTCGGCGGGCGCGCCGGGTCGTCCGGCCGCCGCGGTCGCGACGGCGAACGGCGACCGCGGGTGTTAAAACCCCGCCGCGGATAAGGTGGGCCAACAATGGAGTTTTGCGACGAGTGCGGTTCGATGATGAAAGCCGACGACGAGCTCTGGATCTGCGACAGCTGCGGCAACAAGCAGCCGAAGAATCCGGACGCCAACTACGTCATCACCGACGATCAGGAGGCCAGCGAGATCATCGAGACGGGTAAAGGCGAAAGCGGCCTGCCGAAAACTGACGCGCGCTGTCCCGAGTGCGAGAACGATCGCGCGTACTGGTACATGCAGCAGATCCGCGCCGCGGACGAGTCCGAGACTCGCTTCTTCGTCTGCACCGAGTGCGAGCACAAGTGGCGCGAAGACGACCACTAATTACGACCTTTTTCGCCCTCGGGTTCGCTCGGGCCAAAAAGCTCGGCCAAAAACGCTGCGCCTCGTTCCGCTCGGCGCAGTGAACCGCGCTCGCTTCGCTCGCGCGGATGCTCTCGCAACAGTGATATTTGCTAACGAACACCAGCCATCATTAGGCTGGACGCCGTAGCCGAAACTGATGGCCGCGACGCCGCCGCAGGTGACCGCGGAGGGGATCGAGGAGTGGGAGTGCGTCGAGGCGTCGGTCGATACGCTGTTCGACCTGCCCGTGGTCGCCGTCGAGGGGTACACGCTGGTCTACGAGGACGCCGCGCTCCGGGAGCAACTGCGACGGGCGACCGGCGAGGACGTGACGCGCTTTTTCTTCGCGACGCAGCTTGCCTTCGAGCCGGCGCTCTCGCCGCGGGTCGAGGCGCTGCTCCATCGCACGGTCGCCTCGGCCGCTCAGGGCGCCTTTGCCGATCGGCTGGAGGACCGGGGGCTGACTGATATCCAGCGCGCCGGGCGCCGCAAGATCACGCTCGGTGATCACAGGCGCGCGAGTGCGGTGGCGTTCACCGCCGATTACGAGGTCGAGGGTGCGACGCTGCCGATCGAGGGGCTGATCGCGGTGTGGCGCGACGACGGCTTCACGATCGCTGGGGGCGCCCACCCGGTCGGCGACGGCGGGCTCGGCGTCGAGATCGAAGCGGAGCGCTACGAGGACGAACTGGTAGAACTGATCGGCGGCGTCGCGTAGCGGGACGTCGGTGCGGTCGCCCGCGCCGCGATCGAGTTCAGTCGAGGCCGGGAACGTCCTTCCCGCATTCGGGACACGAATCGTGCGGCCTGGGATAGCCCAGGAGCCAGCCCTCCTTGCTGAAAAAGTTGCCACAGTCCGTACACACTCGGACCCGGCTCTTGAGCACATATTCTACCGTCCACTGGAGGAACAGCAGGCACAAGATGAATAAGAGGATGAGGCCGAGCATGTCAGGACACTGTAAGGGGTGAGCAATAAATCCCCACTTCTGCGCAGGAAAAATCGCAGCTCCGGAATCGTCCCTCAGACGTTCCGCGCGAACGTCAGGTAGCCCGTGTGGCCGACGCCGCGGGTCGAGGGGCGCGATCCGCGGTCGTCGAAGTCCATCTCGCGCTGGATCGTCTCCTGGCTCTCGACGTTCGAGAGCCCGGTTTCGCGGGCCGCCTCGACGACCTCGCGCGTGTTCTCGACGAACGGCGAGTACACTGCGACGAACCCGCCGTCGGCGAGCAGGTCCGGCGCGCGTTCGACGACGTCGGGGGCGTCCTGCGTGTCCAGCGTGAGCAGGTCGAACTCTCCGAAGTCGTCGCGCTCGTCGATCGCGTCGAGCACGTCGCCGCTGTTGACGTCGACGCGGTCCGCGACGCCCGCCAGCTCCATGTTCTCGCGGGCGACCTCGGCGAACTCCGCTTTCCGCTCGAACGTGGTCACCTCGGCGCCCATGCGACCCAGGTACGCCGAGAGCACGCCCGTTCCGGTGCCGGCGTCCAGAACGCGGTCGCCCGACTGGACGCCGACGTGACCGACGAGCAGTCCGATATCGCGGGGCATCATCGGCGCGCCCGTCCGCTCCATGTGGTGGAACAGGTCGGGCGAGCGCAGCCGCCGGACTTCGAACGGCTCGTCGAGGTGGGTCGTGATCGTGTCGCCGGGTTCGACGTCCTCGGGGACGTCCAGCACGCCCAGGTCGGTGCCAAAGTCCTCGCCGGGTTCGACGAGGAACTCGCGGTCCCCGCGGACCACCAGGACCGTCACTCTAGCTGGTCGACCGCGGCGGCGAGATCGCCGTCGTTCTCCTCGAGCGCCTCGCGGGCGGCGTCCTCGCTGGCGCCGGTCCGCATCGCGACGATCTCGACGTCGTCGTCCGGGACGCCGGCCGACTCGTCGGTAGCGTCCTCGCTGTCGCCGCTCTCGATGGCTCCCGCGGCGCTGCCGGCATCCCGCTCCTCGGGGGAGCCGACGACCTGGTAGGTCTCCTGGCCGCGCGCGTCGATCTTGTTGACGTCGACGTCCTCGAACACGAGGTCGGCGTCGTCGGTCTCGATGACCACGCGGTTGGCGTCGAGTTCCTCCATGTCGACGCCCATCTGTTCCATCATCTGCTTCATCTTGCGCGGATCCATTCCGCCGCCGCCTCCTCCGAACATACCCGGAGGGTGGCTCCCTGTCGGGAAATAATTGACGCAAGCCGCCGGCGCGCGGTCGCCGCCGAAACCGCTTCGAACGGCAGCTGTGGCCGTAATCGGGCTTTAGCGCTCGCCCGCGTCGTCGTCGACTAGGTCGGGTATCACGAGTTCGACCGTCGTCCCGTGCTCGTCCGCGCGGAAGGAGAGGTCGCCGCCGAGCGCGGTCACGCCCGTCTTGACGACCCACAGCCCCAGCCCGCTGCCGTGTTCCAGCGACGTCTCGGAGCCGTCTTCGAGCACCGCGACTTCGGTCCGTGGGATGCCGGGGCCGTTGTCGGCAATCTCCAGTCGGATCGCTCGTCCGTCTCTGACCGTTCCGATCGTTCGCACGGTGACGGCAGGCTCGGCGGCGTCGTTGTGCTGGACGGCGTTTTCGACCAGATTGCCGACGACGAGGCCGAGCAGCGTCGGGTCGGTGCGCACTTGGAGTGACTGCGGAACGTCGATCTCGACGTCGGCCCGACGAGCCGTCTCCGTGCCGGGGCCGGAAGCGACCTGCACCGCGGCGTCGACCTCGGCGACCTGCCGCTCGATCAGCGATCGGAGATCGACGACCGAGGGCTCGGTCCCCTCGCGGACGGAGCGGTCGAGTTCGCGCGCCCGGTCCGCGAGGTCGAGCAGTTGTCGGCTCTCGTCGACGACGATCGACGCCGCGTCGGCGAGTTCCGGGTCGTCGATCCCCGATTCGAGCCGCGAGGCGTGGCCGGACACGACCGTCAGGTCGTTCCGGAGATTGTGTCGCAGCACGCGGTTGAGCACCGCGAAGTGGCGCTCGCGCTGGACGATGTCGGTGACGTCCTGCAGCGCGACCGTGTAGCCCAACCGACGCTCGTCGGCGCCGTAGAACGGCGACGCGGTGACGCGGTAGTGGCGGCGCCGTCCGTCTTCGAGCAGTTCGACGTCCTGTTCGTTCCGGTCGAGATCGACTGTCGCCGAGAGGTGGTCGTCGAGCGGGTCGCCGACGATAGGCTGGTCGTCGGCGTCCAGCAGCGGGGCGGCGGCCGCGTTGAACGTGATGATCCGCCCGCTGTCGTCGACGATGACGACCGGCGTGTCGACGTCGTCGATCGCGGTGCGCTCGCCGATGCGTCGGGTCGCAGGATCGAACTCGAACATGTCGCCGCCGAACAGCGCGTAGGCGTCGAGCAGCATGTGGGGCACGAGCGTCAGGGGCAACACGTTCACGCGCGGTGCCGGACCGAGTTCGAAGACGTACGACACGAGCGCGAGCGTGGGGAGCACCGGCGTGAGCGCGAGCGCGATCGTCTGGAGTCGGAACAGGCGCCCGTAGCTGACGATCGTCTCCAGGAGGACGACGAGCGAGGCGGCGATGAGCGTCGCGATCAGTGCGAAGCCGGCGACGAGGCCGACACCTCGGTCGTAGTCCGCGGTCGCGGCGCCGTAGGCCGGTTCGACCCGGAACTCGCTCCACGCGAGGTGGTGGAACGAGTTCGTCGCCACCAGCACCGTCAGGACGCCGACCGCGACGACGACGCCGGCCACCGGCGCCGACCGGAGCAGACGCCCGCGACCGGTGTACGCGAGCGCGAACGCGAACCAGCAAAACGCCGCCCAGCCGCCCGTCAGCCAGAACAGCGCCTCCAGCCCGGCGCGGAGCGCGATCGGGTCGAACACCGTCAGCCCGGCGCCGTAGCTGAAACAGACCGCCGCCATCGCCCCGACGAGCGCGACGAACCACGTCCCGCCGGGCCGACCGCGGTACCGACGAACGAACCACAGAAGCGACAGGTTCGCGAAGCCGGCGCCGACGGTGAGCGCGGCCAGCCACGAGAGTCCGAGCGACGGGGACGTCACGCTCACGACCTGCGCGGGAACGAGTAAAAAGCTTCAGTACCGCGGCAGGATCAGTAGAACTCCCGCACCAGATCCATCGCGTCCTCGGGCGCGCCGTCGGGGATCTCGGACATGTCCGAGTCGATCCCGTGGCGCTCGCTGTAGGGCACCGAGTCCTCGTCCTTGTAGAGCACGCCCATGTACTCCTTGTCGGCGTCGAGGATGGTCTCTTTGGCCTGCTCGCGGTCGGTCGGGTCGTAATCCTCTTCCTCCGAGAGGTCGACCAGCGAGTCGCGGAAGTAGTCGTACGTGTCGACGTCGTTGAACGTCACGCACGGGCTGAACACGTTGACGAACCCGAACCCGTCGTGTTCGATGGCCTCCTGGACGATCTCGGTGTGGCGCATCGCGTCCGAACTGAACGACTGGGCGATAAAGGACGCCCCGGACGCCAGCGCGAGCGCCAGCGGGTTGACCGGGGACTGCTTGGAGCCCTCCGGCGTCGTCGAGGTCTCGAAGTCCTCGCGCGAGGTCGGCGAGGCCTGGCCCTTGGTGAGCCCGTAGATGCGGTTGTCCATGACGACGTAGGTCATGTCGACGTTCCGGCGCACCGCGTGGACGAAGTGGCCGGCGCCGATCGAGTAGCCGTCGCCGTCGCCGCCCGCGACCATCACTTCGAGGTCGGGGTTGGCGAGCTTGACGCCCGCGCCCACCGGCAGCGCCCGGCCGTGGACGCCGTGGAGCGCGTAGCTGTGCATGTACGTCCCGATCTTGCCGGAACAGCCGATTCCCGCGACGACGAACGTGTCGTCGGGGGAGTTGCCGGTGTTAGCCAGCGCCTTCATCATGCCGTTCATCGTCCCGAAGTCGCCGCATCCGGGACACCAGGTCGGCTGCTTGTCGGATTTGAAGTCTGTGAATCGAACGTCTGAACTCATGCTTTCACCTCCGCGTCTCCCGCGAGCGCGGCCTTGATATCGTCTGCGAGCTCGTCCGCCTTGAAGCGGACGCCGTTGTACTTGTTCACGCGCTTCACTCGGGTAAGGGCGTCGTGTTCGAGCAGATCGGCGAACTGTCCCTTCTTGTTCTCCTCGACGACGATCACTTCGTCGGCGGCCTCGATCTCCTCGGAGAGGTCGGGCCGCGGGAAGATGTAGGGCACCGAGAGGAATCGCACGTCGATGCCGTCGTCTTCGAGGAACTCGATGGCCTCCTGCATCGCGCCCTCGTTCGAGCCCCACGAGATGACGAGGGTATCGGAGTCCTCGGCGCCGAACTCGCGGGGCGACCAGTCCTCGCGCTCGCGAGCGGTCTCGACCTTGCGCTCGCGCTTGTCGACCTGCCGGACGCGCATGTCCGTGTCCTCGGTTCGTCGGCCGAGCTCGTCGTGCTCCAGGCCGGTCGACATGTGGGCGCCGTCGACCGTGCCGGGGAACGCTCGCGGGCTGATCCCGTCCTCGGTGTCGGCGTGGGCGCGGAACCGGCCCTGCCCGTCGAGCCACTCGTCGACCGACTCGTCGTCGACGACCTTCCCGCGGTCGATCTCGACCTCGTCCATGTCGAACTCTTCGGGCGCGAACGTCTGCTCGGTGACCGCCATCGCGAGGTCAGAGACGAGGAACACGGGCGTCTGGTACTTCTCCGCGAGATTAAACGCCTCGACGGTCTTGTGGAAACACTCCGCGACGTTCGTCGGCGCGACGACGAACCGCGGGATCTCGCCGTGGCCGCCGTACAGCGCCATGTTGAGATCGCCCTGCTCCTGCTTGGTCGGCATCCCCGTCGAGGGGCCCGAACGCATCACGTCGGCGATGACCAGCGGCGTCTCGGAGGTCGCGACCAGCCCGAACGTCTCGGTCATCAGGTCGATCCCCGGCCCCGAGGTCGCCGTCATCGACCGGGCGCCGGCCCGCGCCGCGCCCAGCGCCATGTTGATCGCCGAGAGCTCGTCCTCGGCCTGGACGACGGTGCCGCCGTACTGCTCGATCCGGCCGGTCAGGTACTCCATCACGTCCGTCGCGGGCGTGATCGGATAGCCCGAGTAGAACCGACAGCCCGCGGCGATCGCCCCCATACCGATCGCCTCGTCGCCGTTGAGCAGGACGTAGTCGTTGTCCGTGGTCTCGAGTTCGTAGTCGAACTCGCCGTAGTTCTCCTGGACGTGATCGCGACCGAGGCGCGCGGCCTCCTTGTTGTTCTCGACGATCTTCTCCCCCTTGGCGCCGAAGCGCTTCTCCAGCGATTCGTCGAGGTTCTCGATCGGGAACGAAGCGATCTCGCAGGCCGCCCCCAGCGCGACCGTGTTGGCCATGATCGCCCCGCCGGCGTCCTCCGCCAGCGACTTCAGCGGTACGTCGACGGCGTGCATCTCGTCGGGGATCTCGGCGTCCCAGGAGCGCTCGCCGTCGTAGATGATGACGCTATCCTCGTGAAGTTCGTCCAGGTTCTCGTCGATCGTCCGCTGAGTCAGCGCGACCAGCAGGTCCAGCCGGTCGACGACGCTTTGAACGTTTTCGGTCGACGTCCGGATCTTGTACGCGGTGTACCCCCCTCGGATCCGCGACGCGAAGTCCTTCGATGTGAACACGTGCCGTCCAGCGCGCGAGAGCGCCTGGGCGAAGATCTTACCGGTGGAGTCGATCCCGTCACCGGCTTCCCCGCCGATTGCCCAGTTTAAATCCTCGGCCATGGTAGTGGCGCGGAGGTAGCCCGCGCCAAATGAAAAACCTTCTGGAACACCACCAGAAGGGCCGGTTGAAACGACAACGGCGTTTGCCTTCGTTGCCGAACAATTGCATGAACAGAAATATTTATACAGTAGTTGCGGCTGGCCTGGCCCACAAAATACTACGTACGCCCATAATATCCCCGGATTAAGCCCCCTTGCATGGACGAACGTTCGGAGGATGTCGGGGGAACTCGCCGGGAACCGTCGACGTTCGGCGCCGAACGCAAGTCCTTAGGCGGCCACCGGTGCTAGGCTCGGACATGGACGAAACAGCGGTGACGGTCAGCGCCGTCGAGACCGTCGGTCCCGACACGATCGCGATCACGTTCGAGACGCCCGCCGGGTTCGACGCCGAGCCCGGACAGTTCGTGCTCGTGCGGGCGACGGTCGACGGCGAGGAGCTCTCGCGGTACTACACGCTCTCCTCGCCGGGCGTCGACGATACGTTCGAGATCACGGTCGGCGTCGATCCCGAGGGCGACCTCTCGCCGTGGCTGGCCGACCGCGAGGTCGGCGACGACGTCACGATCGAGGGGCCCTTCGGCGAGGTCTATTACGAGAACGAGCCCAGCGTCGTCGTGGTCGCCGGCGGCCCCGGCGTCGGCCCGGCGGTCGGCCTCGGCGAGGCGGTCGCGAGCGACGGCGGCGAGGTCTCGATCGTCTACCGCGACGACGAACCTGCTCACGAAGAGCGCCTCTCGGCGCTCGCGACCTCGGGCTCGAACGTCGCGATCGTCGGCGAGGGCTCGCTCGCCGACGCCGTCGCGGAGGTCGCCGACGAGGGCCAGGTGTACGTGTTCGGCTTCCAGGAGTTCGTCGAGGACGTCCGCGACGCCATCGAGGCCGCGGGCGGCGACTTCGAGCGCGCGAAAGTCGAGAGCTTCGGATAGCGGTCCGCCGGCGGATCACCGATCCGCGACCGGGGACGGCGCGCCCCCGGGTTCTTTACGCCGCGCCGAAGCCACCTGCTACTATGGCCGCCATCGCCGAGTTCACGCTACCGGCCGCCGACTTCCCGCTCGGTCGGGTGTTCGAGGAGCGTCCCGACGTGACGCTGGAACTGGACCGGGTCGTCCCGACCGGCGACACCGTCATGCCCTTCTTCTGGGTGACCGACCCCACCGGCGATCTCGGGTCGATCCGCGACCTGTTCGAGGACCTGCCGGAACTCCGTTCGGCCACCCTGATGGAGATCGTCGACGATCGGGGGCTGTTCAGCGCCGAGTGGAAGCCCGAGTACATGGGGATCATGGCCGCCGTCGGCGCCACCGGCGTGACGGTCCTTTCCGCGACCGGCTCTACCGACGGCTGGGTGTTCGAGCTGCGGGCCGCCTCGATGGACCAGTTCTCCGAGTTCCAGCGCTACTGCGACGATCACGACATCGACGTGGATCTCACTCGCCTCTCCCGTCTCTCGGAGACGTCGCCCGACGACGAGTACAACCTCACGCCCGAGCAGCGCGAGGCGCTCGTTCTGGCCTACCGCGAGGGGTACTACGACGACGCCGGCCGCCCCGATCAGGACGCGCTCGCGGCGCAGTTCGGCATCTCCCGACAGGCGCTGTCGGCCCGACTGCGGCGCGGCTATCGCAACCTCATCGAGAGCACGCTCGTCCGCGGACACCGGGACGACGAATCATGAACGCGTTACGTATGCAACGGCGCGGCTGAACCGCTCGAAAAGACTAGGAACTCGTATGACGACCACAGATCATCAGGACAGCGGGCACGCGGTGACGTACCGCTGTGGCCCCGACGAACCGCTCAGCCGCGGTGTCATCGAAGCCGTGGCCGAGGCCGCCGACGTCGCCCCGATGCCCGACGGCGCCGCCGACGGCGACGCGGCGCTCGAACCGCTGTACGACGCCGTCGATCCCGAGGCGCTCGACGCCGTCTTCCGGCCGCTGCGATCGAACACCGGATCCGAACAAGGGCGGATCACGTTCTCCTACGCCGGTTGCGAGGTCACGGCCGGTAGCGACGGTTGGATCACCGTCAGGTGGTGTATGGCTTCCGACGGGACTCCGAACTGACTCGGCGACGACACCCAGTGCCGACGGCCCGTCCCGATACCGATAAGTGCCGCCTCGCTTTCTTCCAGCTCATGGGGCGAGAGATCAATCGAGAGGCCGTCGCGAATCACCTCGCTCATCTCCGCGAGACGTACGGCGATCTGCCGATCGAGGAGGTGCGAGACGAGATTGCCGCGGAACAGTTCGAGAGCGTTCGCGAGGACTTTTGCGACGGCTACGTCGGCGGCGCCTACGCCTGGGTCGTCCGGCGGACGGAACAGCGCCCCGAACTCACCGAGTCGATGAGCGCGGAGGCCCGCGACGACCGACCTCGGGCGCTGATGATCCTCTCGCGGGGCGGCGATCGATGGGGACTCCCCGGCGGCGGGTTGGAGAGCGGCGAGACGTTCGACGAGACGGCGGTACGAGAGGTGCGAGAAGAAACCGGTATCGACTGTCGACCGACCGAACCGTTCCTCGTCGAGCGCGTCCGGGCGGTCTCCGCGGGCGAGCACGACGACGTGTTGCACGGCCTGCGCGTGTTCTTCGACGCGGAGTACGAGAGCGGCACGGTCTCGATTCAGCCCGGCGAACTGGCCGGTGCTGCGTGGTTCGCGGAGCCGCCTGCGGCGATGCGTCCTGAGAACGAGCGGCGCGCCGACGAGTTCTTCTGAGGGAGTCGGTGCGATGTTCTCGAATTGACGGCTACTCGCTGCTGGACGCCTCGGCTGTGCGGTTCGTCGCTCGAAAAATGATTCTCGCCTCCCGAACTAAATCGGGCGACTTCTCGCGTTACTTGTCGTCGGCGACGTCCTCGTCGTCGACGTCTTCGAAGTCGGCGTCGACGAACTCGTCGCCGTCGCCGGCCTCGGGGCCGCCGTCAGTGCCAGCGGTCGGGTCGGCGTCGCCCGGTCCGGCCGCACCGCCCATGCCGCCCGCACCGCCCGCGGCGCCGCCGGCGGCGCCCTGCTGGTCGTACATCTGCTTGCCGATCTCCTGGAGGGCCTCGGTGAGGCTCTCGGTGGCGGCCTCGTAGTCCTCCTTGGTCGCGTCGTCGTCCTCGAGGACGGCCTCGACCTCGTCGATCTCGGCCTCGATGTCCTCCCGGAGCGCGTCGTCGACCGCGTCCTCGTTCTCGTCGAGCAGCGTGTTGGCGCGCTGGATCGCCTCCTCGGCGGCGTTGCGAGCCTCGATGCGCTCGCGGCGCTGCTGGTCCTCCTCGGCGTGGGCCTCGGCTTCCTGCTGCATCTGCTCGATCTCGTCGTCCGAGAGGCCGGCGCCGCCCTCGATGGTGATCTCTTCGGAGTTGCCGGAGCCTTTGTCCTCGGCGGAGACGTTGACGATGCCGTTCTCGTCGATCGAGAACGAGACCTCGATCTGGGGCGTTCCCGCCGGCGCCGGCGGGATCCCCGTCAGGTGGAACTCGCCGAGCAGCTCGTTCTCGTTGGCGATCTCGCGTTCGCCCTGGAACACGCGGACCTGCACGGAGGTCTGGTTGTCCGCGGCGGTGGTGAAGATCTTCGACTCCTCGGTCGGGATCGTCGTGTTCTTCTCGATGAGGCGCTCGAAGATGCCGCCCTTGACCTCGATCCCGAGCGAGAGGGGCGTGACGTCCAGCAGCACGAGGTCGTCGACCTCCCCGCCGAGCACGCCGCCCTGGATCGCCGCGCCCAGCGCGACGGCCTCGTCGGGGTTGACGTTCTTCTTGGGCTCCTTGCCCGTCATCTCCTCGACCTGCTCCTGGACTTGGGGCATCCGCGTCGAGCCGCCGACCATCAGCACCTCGTCGAGGTCCTCTTTCTCGTAGCCGGCGTCTTCGAGGGCCTGCTCGGTCGGCTCGACGGTGCGCTCGATCAGATCCGAGGTGAGCGACTCGAACTTCGCGCGGGTCAGGCTCTTTTCGAGGTGGATCGGGCCGTCGTCGGTCGCCGTGATGAAGGGCAGGTTGATCTCCGTCTCCTTGCGCGAGGAGAGTTCGATCTTTGCTTCCTCGGCGGCGTCCTTGAGTCGCTGGAGCGCCTGGCGGTCTTCGCGCAGGTCGACGCCGTGCTCCGACTCGAACTCGTCGGCGAGCCAGTCGATGATCGCCTCGTCCCAGTCGTCGCCGCCGAGGTCGTTGTCCCCGTTGGTCGCGACGACCTCGTAGACGCCGCCGCCGAGATCGAGAATGGAGACGTCGAACGTCCCGCCACCGAGGTCGTACACGAGCACGGTCTGGTCCTGATCGTCCTCGAGCCCGTAGGCCATCGACGCCGCGGTCGGCTCGTTGACGATGCGCTCGACCTCGAAGCCGGCGATCTCGCCGGCGTCCTTCGTGGCCTGGCGCTGACGGTCGGAGAAGTACGCCGGCACCGTGATGACTGCCTTCTCGACCTCGTCGCCGAGATACTCCTCGGCGTCGTGCTTGATCTTCTGGAGGATCATCGCCGAGAGCTGCTCGGGCGTGTACTCCTCGCCGTCGATCTCGACGGTGTAGTCCTCCTCGCCCATGTGGCGCTTGATCGACTGGATCGTGCGCTCGGGGTTCTGGATCGCCTGGTTCTTCGCGGGCTTGCCGACGAGGCGTTCCTCGTCGTCGGTAAAGGAGACGATCGAGGGTGTCGTCCGCTCGCCCTCGCTGTTGACGATGATTTCGGGGTCACCGCCTTCCATCACTGCGAAGGCGCTGTTCGTGGTACCGAGGTCGATACCGAGAATCTTGTTGCTGGCCATCTTGAAAGAGCTTTGTGGGCTGTTCCGTATAAACCTTTCTACACAGTGGCAGTTATGCGAATTAAAAGCGGCGAGATGGGGGTGTGAGCGGCCCTCTCCGCGCCGCCGATCTTGCGGTTTTTATGCGCCTCGCGGCGGCCGCGAAGCCGACCGCGAAATCCTACTCGTCGTCCTCAGGCGTCGGCTCGACTTCGCTCTGATCCTTGTCAGGTTCGGCGTCCTCGTCCTCGGCCGACGCCTCCGTTTGCTCATCGTCGTCCGCTTCCTCGTCGTCGGATGCGGTCTCGGCCTCCGTATCCTCATCGTCAGCGTCCTCGGCGTCGGTCTCCTCCTCGTCACCCGTCGCCTCGTCGTCCGACTCCGCGTCGGCATCGTCGCTCTCGTCGTCGCCTTCGGCGTCCGCCGCGTCGGCTTCGTCCTCGTCGTCACCGGTTTCGGTCTCGTCGGACTCCTCGTCCTCGGAACCATCCTCGCCTACAGCAGCAGGCTCGGCGTCGGCGTCCTCTTCGTCGGCTTCCTCGGCGTCGTCGGCCGTTGACGCCTCGGCTTCCGTGTCGGGCTCCTCGTCGGTCGTCTCGGCAACCTCTTCAGCGTCCGCGTCAGCCTCCGCTTCGGCGTCCGCGTCGGCCGCCTCCTCGGCATCACCGCTCTCGTCCGCTTGCTCTGGGTCGTCGGCCGCTTCGCCGGTCGAAACGGTCACCTGCGCGGACTGGAGCACCTTGTCGGCCATCTCGTAGCCGGGCCGGTACACGTCGACGACGGTCCCCTCCTCTTGGGCGCTGTCGGTGCGCATCATCACCTCGTGGCGCTGGGGGTCGACGTCGTCGCCGGGATCGGGCTCGACCGCGGTGACGTTCTCGTCGTCGAGGATCCGGTCGAACTGCTTGAGCGTCATCTCGACGCCCTCGCGGATGCTCTCGACGTTGTCGTGGTCCTGCTCGGCCGCCCGCGTGAGGTTGTCGCGAACCTCGACGAGTCGCTCGACGAGGTCCTCGGTGGCCCGCTCCTTGATGCGCTCTTGCTCGCGCTGCTGGCGCTCCTTGTAGTTCTTGAAGTCGGCCTGCTTGCGCTGGAGACGGTCCTCGTAGTCCTCGGCCTCCGCGCGGGCCTCTTCGAGCTCGTCTTTTAGCTCGTCGCGCTCGGAACGAACCTCCTCCAGTTCGTCCTCCAGCTCGGAGACCGAGTTGTTCAGCTCGATCGCAATCTGGGCCAGGGACTTGACCTCCTGGCCGAGCTCCGCGTCGTGGGCGGCGACCTTCGCAACCAGATCCTCGCTGATCTCGACGTCCGCCTCGCCGTCCGCGTCGACCTCGGGCTCGGCGGGCTCGGCCTCCGTTCCCTCGTCCTCGCTCATGGCCGGTACAAACCCCCGGGCAAGTATAAGGGTTCAGGAAACCGGCGGGCGGCCGCTGCGGCGCGGATCGCGGGTCCTCGCGGCGACGCCGCCGGGTGGCGTGGCTTTTTGTCGTCGGGCGCCTACGACCGACCGTGATCGCGCTCTCGTTCGAGGAGGGGACGCTCCGGATCGGGGGCGACGGCGCCGACGCCGTCCCCCACGCCGAGTACGACGCCCGCTCGAAGACCTACCGGGCGCCGGCCCACCGGTACGGCGCGATCCGCGACTGGCTCGACGAGCGCGGTACCGAGTACGACGATCGGGTGCTCGATCTTCCCGAGATGCCGGAACTGGCGTCGAGCTACCAGCTCCGCGAGTACCAGACCGAGGCGCTCGACGCCTGGCGCGAGGAGGGTTCCGGATCGGCGCCGCGGCGCGGCGTGCTGGAACTGCCCACGGGGAGCGGCAAGACGGTGATCGGCGTCGCCGCGATCGCCGACCTGTCGACGCCGACGCTCGTCGTGGTGCCGACGATCGATCTGCTCGAACAGTGGCGCGAGGAACTGGAGACGGAGTTCGGGGCGGGGGATGGGAAAGGCGGCAGCGACGTCCGCACTGGCTCCGCGGCCGGCGTCGATCTCGGCCAGCTCGGCGGCGGCGTCCAGCGCGTCGGGCCGATCACGGTCGCGACGTACGACTCGGCGTACCTCCGGGCCGACGAGCTGGGCGATCGGTTCGGCCTGGTCGTCTTCGACGAGGTCCACCACCTCGGCGGCGAGGGCTACCGCGAGATCGCCCGCCTGCTCGCGGCGCCCGCCCGGCTCGGACTGACGGCGACGTTCGAGCGCCCGGACGACGCTCACGAGGTCGTCGCGGAGCTCGTGGGGCCGGTCGTCCACTCGCTCGATCCCGACGAGCTGGCCGGCGAGTACCTCTCGCCGTACGACGTGCGCCGGCTCTCGGTCGAGCTGACCGACGCGGAACGCGAGAAATACGAGCGGAATCAGGAGATGTTCACCGACTATCTCGCCCGCTCGAACATCCAACTGCGCAGCGGCAGCGACTACCAGGAGCTGGTCAAGCGCTCGGGGTCGGACCCGGCCGCTCGCGAGGCGCTGCTGGCAAAGCAGCGCGCCCGCGAGATCATGATGAGCTGCGACGCCAAGATCGACGCCCTCGCGGAGATCCTCGACCGCCACCGCGGCGAGCGCACGATCGTATTCACCGCCCACAACGACTTCGCCTACCGCATCGCCGAGCGCTTTCTCGTGCCGGCGATCACCCACCGGACCGCGACCCGAGAGCGCCGGGAGATCATAGAGAAGTTCCGAGCGGGCGAGTACACGCGCGTCGTCACCTCGAACGTGCTGGACGAGGGGATCGACGTGCCCGACGCCAGCGTCGCGGTCGTGCTCTCGGGCAGCGGCAGCGAGCGCGAGTTCACCCAGCGCCTCGGGCGGATCCTTCGACCGAGCGAGGAGACCGATCGGGCGCTGCTGTACGAGGTGATCGCCGACGACACCGCGGAGGAGGGAGTGGCGAGTCGGCGAAGATAATACGCTGACAGACGCCGCCGTCAGGGCGTCAGGATCACCTTGATGCAGTCGTCTTCCTTGTCGTTGAACGTCCGGTACATCTCGGGACCGGCGTCCAGCGGCTCCTCGTGGGTGACCACGAACGAGGGGTCGATCTCGCTGTCCTCAATCTTCTCCAGGAGCGGGTCGAGGTAGCGCTGGACGTGGGTCTGGCCCGTCTTGATCGTCAGCGCCTTGTTCATCGCCGCGCCGAACGGGATATTCGCGCGCCCGACGTAGACGCCCGGCACCGACAGCGTTCCGCCTTTTCGGCAGCACTCGATCGCCTCGCGGAGCACGTAGGGATGGTCGTCCTGCAGTTTCACGTCGCGTTTCAGCGGGTCGGTGACGCCGTCGAGTCCCACGCCGTGGGCGTCCGTGCCGACAGCGTCGATGCAGCTGTCGGGGCCGCGCCCGCCGGTCAGCTCCATCAACCGGTCGTACACGTCCGCCTCGGCGTAGTCGATCGTCTCGGCGTCGCCGTGCTCGCGGGCCATCTCCAGGCGCTCGGAGATCCGGTCGATGGCCACGACGCGCTCGGCGCCGAGCATCTGCGCGCTCTGGATCGCGAACTGGCCGACCGGGCCGCAGCCCCAGACCGCGACGGTGTCCGACTCCTCGATGTCGGCGTTCTCGGCGGCCATGTACCCTGTCGGGAAGATGTCCGAGAGAAAGAGCACCTGCTCGTCGGGCAGATCCGACTCGATCTTTATCGGTCCCACGTCGGCGTAGGGCACCCGCAGGTACTCCGCCTGGCCGCCGGTGTAGCCGCCCATCATGTGGGAGTAGCCGAACAGCCCGGCCGGCGAGTGGCCCATCATCTTGCGGGCGATCTCGGCGTTCGGGTTGGAGTTGTCGCACAGCGAGTACAGCCCCCGCTCGCAGAACCAGCACTCCCCGCAGCTGATCGTGAAGGGAACGACGACCCGGTCGCCGACCTCCAGACTCTCCACCTCGTCGCCGACTTCGACGACCTCGCCCATCGGCTCGTGGCCGAGCACGTCGCCCTCGCGCATGGAGGGGACGTTGTCGTTGTACAGATGCAGGTCGGAGCCGCAGATCGCCGTCGCCGTGACCTCGATGACGGCGTCGGTCGGGTTGACGATCTCGGGCTTCGGCACCTCCTCGACGCGGACGTCCCGGTCGCCGTGCCAGGTGAGCGCTTCCATCGTTTCGCGGCTCACACGAGATCACCCCGACCCCGCCCCGAGGGATTGGCCTTGGTCGTCGGAATCTCCCCCGTCTCGGCGAGGCTCTTGAACCGGTCGAGCGCGACGCCGCCGAGCGATCCCGGGACGGCGTCGAGCCGCTCCGTTATCGACCTGCCGACCTCCCCGCCCGGCGGGTCGAGTTCGACTCGCAGCGTCGCGATCGTTCCCCGACCGCCCGGTGCTTCGCGAAAGTCCACCGCCAACTCCTCGAACAGGGCCGACCCGTCGGACGGCTCCCAGCGCAGCCCGTCGTCCTCGGCGGCCACCTCCGTCTCCCACGAGAAGTTTCGGTCGAGCGGTCCGCTGACGATCCAGCGCTGGCGATCCTCGCCGTCCGATTCCACTTCGGCGACCGGCCCCGCGAGCCGCGACAGGGTTTCGGCGTCGCGCAGCAGTTCCGAAAGCTCGTCGGGCGATTTCGCGATCGTGATCGAGTCGGCGATCGTCAGCGGCTCGTCGGCCACCTCGGGATCGCTCTGGCTGGCGGCGGCGCTCGGATCGCGATCCGGGCGAACGAGCCCCCAGACGGCGCGCGCCGACAGCCACCCGCCGACGAGCGCGATCGCCGTGCCGCCGAGCGACCGACGCCTGAGGCCGAACGCCACGAGCGCCGCGCCCGCCGCGGCGGTTCCGGCTCGCAGCCACTGCCCGCCGCCCGCGTCCGACCGCTCGCGAACCGGCGCCGCGGTCTCCGCCGCGGACCGCTCCTCGTCCGTATCGACAGCGTCTGCCGACATGGTTAGCCCCACCCGTCGCCGACCGATCTTTCAGAGACGGTTCCCCCTGCACCGCCGAGTCCGGCGTCGGCCGGACGACTGCGTGCTGACATTCTCTCCCCGTGCAAACGTGGCGAAGATGTCCGTCTTAGGCGTTGGGGAGCGGCGTCGGCCGAGTGAGTATATCGGCGTCGAACGAGCGAGAGATATCGCCGGCGGGCGAGAGAATATATTCGTTCGCTCGCTAGTGGCGCCCGTGGCGTCCCCATACGAGATTCTGGGTGTCGATCCCGACGCGAGCGAGGACGACCTCGTCGACGCCTACCGCCGACGGGTCAAGGAAGCCCACCCCGATCAGGGCGGTTCCGCGGAGGAGTTCCAGACCGTCAAGACGGCCTACGAGCGGATCCGGAACGGCGACGGGCGCGCGGAGCTCGACAGCGCGGCGAACGCCAACCCCGAGTCGGGCGTCGACGCCGATCCCGAGCAGCCGGAGTACCGCGTCGAGTACCTCAACTACGAGGTGCTCGACGATCACGGCTGGTCGCTGGACGACGACGACCTGTTCGAGAAGGCCGACGCGGCGGGCCTCGACCGCGTCGACCACGGCGAGATCACGGTCGAACCCGACGAGTCGCTGCTGGAGGCCGCCGAGAACAGCGGCCGGGCGTGGCCCTTCGCCTGCCGCGGCGGCGCCTGCTCGAACTGCGCGGTCGCGGTGATCGAGGGCGAGATTCCCCCGCCGACGAGCCACGTCCTCACCCAGGAGATGATCGACCGCGGGATCCGGCTGTCGTGTATCACCTCGCCCGTCACGACCGACACGAAGGTCGTCTACAACGTCAAGCACCTCCCCGAGGTCGAGGAGCTACTCCTCTCGGCGAGCCGGTTCGAGCGCGCGCACACCGACTGATTTACCTGCGAGCTTTCGTCCGTCGAGCGCAACGCGGCGTCGAGACGCCGCGTCGAGGCTGCCCCGACCGCCGGACTGTCCCCGCCGCGAACTCCCGGCCGTTGCAAGGTATTTCAGAGCGCGCCACGACGTCCCACACGATGGCGACGGAGCACCCTTCCGAAGTAGCGCCCGTCGACGAGTGGCTCGAAGTCGACGGTCTGCAGTTACACTACCTCTCGGCGGGCAGCGGGTCGACGCCGGTTCTCCTGCTCCACGGCGGGATCGTCGACGCCGCGTCGCTCTCGTGGGGGGCGACGATCGGCCCGCTGGCCGCCGACCGGCGCGTCGTCGCGCTCGACATGGCGGGGTACGGCAACAGCGCGCGGCCCGACGCCAGCTACAGCACGGCGTTCCACGTCGACGTCGTCGACGCCGTCGTCGATCGGCTCGGGTTCGACGCGGTCGACGTCGTCGGCGTCTCGCTGGGCGGCGGCGTCGGGCTGGGCTACGCCCTCCGCGAGCCCGATCGGGTCAGGAAGCTCGCGCTGGTCGACAGCTACGGGCTTGGCCGCGAGCTGCCCAACGGGATGGCGACGTACGCGCTCTCCCGAGCTCCCAAACTCAACGAGCTCTCGCTGTCGCTCCTCAAGCGCAACCGCACGCTCGCCAAGCAGAGCCTCAGGGGAATCGTCGCTGATCTCGATTCGCTCTCGGGACCCGTCGTCGACGAGTACTACCGGCTGCTCCAGCACCCGCAGGTGGGCAAAGCCTACCGCCGGTGGCGCCGCCACGAGGTCCGGCGCTCGGGCTTTCGCACCGACTACTCCCACCGGCTCGACGACGTCGCCGCGGAGACGCTGGTCGTCCACGGCGCCGACGATCCGGTGTTTCCCCCGCAGTGGTCGCGCAACGCCGCGTCGGGGATTCCTGACGCCCGTCTCGAACTGCTCTCGGACTGCGGGCACTGGCCACCCAGGGAGCGCACGGCGGCGTTCAACGAGTTGCTCGCGGCGTTTCTCGCCGGCTGATGCCCGGGTCAACGCCGTAGGGGCGTCGAATCGCCGCCAGAGCTATAACGGGCCGTGCGTAACGTCACCACCGTTGTAGCATGAGCGCCACCGGAGCGAGTCGCGCGGGCCGACGACCGATCCCGGGAGACGACGGGCGACCGACCGCCCGCGTCGAGCGCGGGCCATGAGCGATCGACCGACGGCCGGCGGCGACGACAGCCCGTCCGAGCAGGCGGACGACGGCCCGCCCGTCGACGTGCTGATCGTCGAGGACGAGCCGCAGGTCGCCGAACTGTACACCTCGTGGCTCGACGACAGCTACCGCGTGAGCGTCGCCGACGGCGGCGAGGCCGCGCTGGCGGCGTGGGACGCCGAGGTCGACGTGGTGCTGCTCGATCGTCGGATGCCCGACGTCTCTGGCGACGAGGTGCTGTCCGCACTGCGGGAACGGGGCGCCGAGTGCCCGGTGGCGATCGTCACGGCGGTCGACCCCAGCATCGACACCATCGAGATGGGGTTCGACGAGTACCTCGTCAAACCCGTCGACAGCGAGGATCTCGTCGAGGCGATCGAGCGCCTGCTCGATCGGACGAAGTACCGTGACGGGCTCCAGGAGTACTTCGCGAACGTCTCGAAGCGCTCGGTGCTCGAGAAACACGTCACCGACGCCGAACTCCAGCAGAGCGACGCCTACGAGCGGCTCCAGCGGCGGATCGAGGAGATCGAGGAGGATCTCGAGACGACGCTGTACCGCTTCGAAGACCGGGACTTCCGCGCGGTGTTCCGCGAGTTCGAGGAACCGGCGGCCGAGTAGGGTCGCTCGTCGTGTAGTTTTTGGCTTGCCGCTGCCGACATCGAACCGATGCTGACCAAGGACCTGCTGCGCGTCTCGCGGGCCGGTGGGGGCTACCACCCGCAGTTCGCCGAGCGACGCCACCGCCCGCTGGCCGCAAAGGTCCTCGGCACGTACCAGGGCCACGTCGGCCATCGCCGAGAGGAGTTGACCGCTGCGCTTTCCGACCTCGAACGCGACGCCGAGGACTTCAAGCTGGTCCGGGGGTTCGCGAAGCTGCTCGAACGCGAGGCGACCTTCGAGACGCGCGCGCCGATCGAGCCCGAGCGCGCCCGCACCGCGGCGTTCGCGGCCGCCGAGGCCGAGGGCGTCGTCACGCCGACCGAACGGGAGCGGGCGCTCGACCGGGCCGCAGATACGCTGGGCGCCGACGCCGAGTCCGTCGAGCGGTCGCTGTACGCCGACCTCGAACCGCGGCAGGTGCTCGACGCGGTCGACGCGCGCTGGGATCCCGACGAACTGTTAGCACAGTACAACCTGTCGCTGGCCCAGACGGCCCTGTTCGATGCGACCGAGATCCGCGTGCGCTCGTCTGATCCGAAGGCGCTGGTCTCGGCCGTCAAGCGGCTGCGGCTGATGTACGAAGTGCGGAAGGCCGAGGACGAGGCGGCGTCGAGCGGCAGAGCGGGGTCCGGCAGCGCCCGCGAGGTCGTCGTCACCGGCCCGGACCGGCTGTTCCGGGCGACCCGCCGGTACGGCACTCGCTTCGCTCGATTGCTCCGAACGATCGCGAAGGCCGACGAGTGGGAGCTGACGGCGACGATCGACGACCGAGGCACCGAGCGCGAGCTGCGCCTGTCCGACGCCGATCCGGTGCGGGTGCCCGGCGTCGAGCCGGTGGCCGACGTGAGCTACGACAGCGGCGTCGAGGCCGATTTTGCGACCCGATTCGAGTCGCTGGACTTGGACTGGGATCTCACTCGCGAGCCCGAGCCCCTCGCCGCGGGCGCGAGCGTCATGATCCCGGACTTCGCCTTCGAGTATCGCCACGCGGATTTCACGATCTATTTCGAGATCATGGGCTTCTGGACGCCGGAGTACGTCGAGTCGAAGCTCGAAAAGCTAGACGACGTCGACGACGAGGAGCTGCTGGTCGCCGTCGACGAGAGCCTCGGCGCGGGCGAGCGGATCGAGGCCCGCGACCACCGAGCGATCCCCTACTCGGAGACTGTCCGGATCAAGGACGTCCGGGACGCGCTCAGGAGCTACGAGGACGACCTCGTGGCGGCGAGCGCAGCCGACCTGCCGGACGAACTCGTCCCCGATGAGGACGTGATCGGGATCGACGCCCTCGCGGCGCGCCGCGGCGTCAGCGAGGCTGCGATCGAGGGGAAGGCGTTCCCCGAGCACGAGCTGGTCGGGCGCACGCTGATCCGCCCCGCCGTGCTGGACGCCCTCGCCGGCGAGATCGCGGCGGGGATGGACTACGCTGACGCCGAAGCCGCGCTCGACGAGGCGGGCGTCGACGACGCCAGCGCGGCGCTCGCGGAACTGGGCTACCGCGTCGAGTGGGCGGGGCTCTCGGGCGGGACCGTCCGCGAGCGTGAGGATTGAGGCGGCGCGGGCGACGAAGTGGCGCGCTCGACGAGGCGGCGCAGGCGAGACGGCACGTGCGACCCGGCACTCCAGCCGTGGAAAGGATTAACATCCGCCCCGACGAGCGTGCAACCATGACTCTCCTGGTGCCGTTCGACGGCTCGGAGCTCTCGGCGGCGGCGCTCGATCGTGCGACGGAGTTCGGCGAGTTCACCGGCGAGGACGTCGTCGCGCTGGCGGTGATCCCGCCGGACGCCGAGTTCGCCCGCGACCGGGGCTGGCTCGACGCCGGCGAGCAGTTCGACACCGAGATGATCTGTACGCGCCTCCGCCAGCAGGTCGAGGACGTCTCGCCCGAGGCGCGGTTCCGCTGCGAGGAGACCGAGGAGACCGACTACCGGGCGACGCTGACGACCGACGTCACCCGGACGATCCGGCAGGTCGCCGCCGATCTGCGGGCGTCGATCATCTTCGTCGGCAGCGAGAACGCCGGGCGCGTCTCGACGCCGCTGACCAGCGTCGGCAACCCGCTCTCGGAGGACCCGCGCTACGACGTTCACATCGTCCGGCACGCAGACTGAGCTCCGGCGTCGGCACCGGAGGACGATCGTGCTCGTCGCCGTTCCGACTCCCCGACGAGCGTGCCGGAACCCCTAGCGGTTAGGGCGAACCGCTCCTCTGTTCGACCATGACTGCACCGACAGTGACGCTACCGAGCGGCGACGAGATGCCGATGGTCGGCTACGGAACGTGGGACATCGGGGGCGACACGGTTCAGGAGGGCGTCCGAGCGGCGCTGGACGCCGGCTACGCCCACGTCGACACGGCCGAGGGGTACATGAACGAGGCGGAGATCGGCGAGGTGCTCGCCGACTACGATCGGGACGACGTGTTCCTCACCTCGAAGGTGCTTCCGAAGAACCTCGAGTACGAGTCGGTGCGCCGCTCCTGCGAGGAATCGCTCGAAAAGCTCGGCACCGACTACCTGGACCTGTACCTGATCCACTGGCCCAACCCCGCGGTGTCGCTGCGCGAGACGCTGGACGCCATGGCGCAGCTCCACGATGAGGGGAAGGTCCGGAACGTCGGCGTCTCGAACTTCAGCCCCTACCAGCTCAGTGCGGCGAACCACGTCTCGGACGTGCCGATCGCCGTCAACCAGATCGAGCACCACCCGTGGCTCCAGCGGCCCGACTGGGTGGAGACCATCCGAGAGACCGACACGGTCGTCGAGGCTGCCGCGCCGCTGGCCCGGACCGAGGTGCTGGGCGACGACACCGTCCAGGAACTGGCCGAGCGGTACGAGAAGACGCCCGCCCAGATCGTGCTCCGGTGGGCCCTGGAGAACGACGTCGTCGTCATCCCCAAGTCGGGCTCGCCCGAGCACATCCGCGAGAACTTCGAGCTGTTCGACTGGGAGCTCGACGAGGCCGACCGCGAGCGGCTGGACGATCTCGACCGCGATCAGGCGGTGTACGACACCCGCAAGAAGGACTGGACGCGGGACGTCTACGGAATCTCGAAGTAGTCGAACCGGCGTATCGGGCGTCGTTCAGAACGGCTCCGACAGGTACTCCTTGGGGATCGCGTTTCGGACGGTCACCAGCGGATCGACCACCTGGCTGATCTCGAGGCCGCCGACGAGGCTCGAAAACAGGTGCGCGTCGGTGGCGTCGAACCCGTGCTCGGCTTCGAGCAGCGCCATCGCGTCCAGATTGGCGCGCTCGCAGGCTTCCTCCGCGGTCTCGGCGCTGGCGAGCGCTTTCCAGGCGTCGGGCGTCTCGACGACCGGCCGATCGATCGCAACGTCGGGGTCGGACAGCACGTCGACCGTGACGTCGATGTCGGTCGCGATCTCCGCGCCGGTGCCGCACATCTCGCCGTCGGCCATCGCGGCCTTGCAGTCGCCCATCGCGAGCATCGCGCCGTCCCGGAACACGGGGAAGTAGATCGTGTTCCCGATCGTCACGTCGGTCGTGTCGAGGTTCCCGCCGTGGTCGTGGGGGACGAGCGTCGTGTACGACTCCTCGGCGGGGGCGACGCCGATGGTGCCGACCACCGGATCGATGGGCACCGACAGGTCGTCGAAGCGGATCGTCCCGTCCTCGACCGGCGTCATCCGCGTTCGCGGCGCCTCCACGTCCGGGTGGTCCTGGAGCAGGCCGAACCCCTCGATCGTGATCGCGCGCCCCTGATCCTCGGCGACACGGACGTCCTCGATTCCGACCGCCAGGACGTCGCCGGGCCGGGCGCCCTCGACGGCGATCGGCCCCGTCGCGGCGTTGACCTCCGCCGGCACCTCCTCGATCACGTCGTCCTCGCTCTGGACCGCGCCGTCGAGGCTGTCGCGAGTGGCGATCGTCAGCCGTTCGCCCGGTTCGGCCTCGTAGACTGCCTCCATGTCGGGTGCGAACTCGTATATTACGCCGTCCTCGTGCGAGACTGTCGTGCGGGACATCGTGGGAACGTATCGCACGAGAGCAAGTAAAACTGCGACCTTTCTCTCCGGACGGAGATGCCACCGACGTCCCGGACGCGACGAGAGTTCCCGGAGGTTCCGTTCTCGAAGACGGGAGACACGATCCCCCGGTCCATCGCCGGCCTCTCACGCCGGTAGCGATCGCAGCATCTCGTCATTCGTTCGTCGCTACCCACTGCACTGTGGACTCGGTCGCCGTCAGGGGTTCAGACCGCCAGCCCCGCGGCGACGAACGCCGCGAGGTAGATGCAGGTCGCGGAAAGCACGGCGCCGCCGACGCGGTAGCCGACGAGCGCGCGGTCGAGCCCGCGTTCGAGTCCGATCGCCAGCGCCGTCAGGATCGCCGCCAGCGCCAGCACGTAGAACCCGACGACAGGCCCCAGCACCGCGGTCGGCACGGCCTCGGCGCCGTCGCCCAGCGCCGCCATCCGATCGGACAGCGCGACGGTGACACCGGCGACCAGCGGACCGAAGATCGTCGCGGTGCTCCGGAGCGTGCCGGTGATCGTCGCCAGTTCGCGGCGGGCGTCGGCCTCGACCGACTGGAGCTCTTCGAGGTGGCCCGCCATCGAAACGATCGCCGTTCCTGCGGGCCTGCCCTCGCGAGCCGCCAGCGCCAGCAGCGACGCCGTGCTTCGGGCGCGGGGACTCGGCACGTCCGCGAGCGCGCCGCGGTCGCCCAGAAAGGACGTCCGGACGCCGATCCGAAGCTGGCGCTGGCGTCGCGCGGCGTCGGCCAGCACCGCGCCGGTCGCGCCGTCGAGGCGAGCGCCGGCCCGCTCGATCGCCGTCTCGACGGCGGCGCCGTTCCTGACTCCGCGGCCGACGAGGTACAGCGCGTCCGGCAGCCCCTCATCGACCTCGCGCGCGTGATCCCTGACGCTCGTGATCGGCCGATACCACCACGCCAGCCCGGCGCCGACGCCGCAGCCGGTCGCCGCCAGCGCGGCGGCCCAGGTTCCGACTCCCGGTGCAGCTGTCGCGAGCGCGGCACCGCCGCCGGCCGCTCCGACGCCGACCGCGACCGGCCGCCAGCGCCCGCCGGTCACGTCGGGATGCGAGCGGTCGACGGGCGGCGGCGGGAACGCGACCGGACGCCTGAGCAGGAGCCAGCACGCCCCTGCGAACACGACGCCCGGCAGCGCGACGCAGTACAGCGCTATCAGTACCGCCGGAGAGATGGGTATCCCGGCGAGCCGCGCGGCCGGCGCGACGGCGATCAGCGCCAGCGGGAGTAGGACGCCGAACGCGTACAGCGCGGTCGTCGGCTCCCGGATCGTCCCGGCGAACCGTGCCATCCGGTCGCGCGTCCCGTCGAGGACGGCCCGGAGCGACCGGTCGAGCGCGCGCGATCGCTCCCCCGGTTGAGCCGTCGCGGCGGCGTCGAGCAGCGTCACCGCCCGTCCCAGTTCGGGGAACCACCGCTCCCACTCGGCGGCGAACCGATCGAGCCCCGATCCCGCGGTCCCCTCGGCGCGGCTGACGTGGGTCGCGAGACTATCCGCGAGCGGACCGTCCCCCGTCTCTGCGGCGAACGCGGCGGCCGACTCGGCGGTCGGCGTGACGCGCATCCGGAGCACGGCCCGGCCGACGACGCTCGGCGCCGCGCCGAGGGCCAGCGCTCGCCTGGCGGCCGCCAGCACGGCCGGTAGCCGGTGGACGGCGTGCGTGACGCCGAGAGCGGCGACCAGCACGAACAGGACGGCGGCGGGCCGGAACGCGGGCGGTGCGAGGAGAACAGTTGGGGCGAGCGCGACGCTGATCACTACCGCGGCGCCGTAGCCCGCCTCGACGACGGTTCCGGCGTCGACCGAAAGGTCGAGGAACGAGAGCGACCGCCGGAGTTCTGGGCTGGCGTCGGACTCGTCGTCCGCGCGCTGGCTCGCGGACGCGACGCCGAAACCGGTTCCGTCCGTGCCCGGTGACGGATCGCCGTTCGTCGCTGCTCGCGGAGCGGCTCCCGGGCCGTCGTCACTTACGCCTGTCGGGGACAACCGGGCGAGCGTCCGGAGCAATCGAGCGAGCATCACTCGGCCGCCTCGTTGTCGGCCCGCCGCTCGTCGCCGCCTTTGACGCCGCGCCGGCGGACGCCGTACTCGCGCGCGACGTCGACCGGACGCGTGCAGTCCTCGCGAGCGAGGCGGGCGAGTTCGGTCTCGCGGCTCTCCAGTAGCTCGCGGACCGCGGCGTAGGACTCGTTGGAGCTTCGGAGTCGGTCGATCAACCGACTTTCGCCGCGGTCGATCCGACCCGTCGGACGGAGCTCGCCGTCGTCGAGTTCGTACAGCGGAGCGAACTCGACGCCGTCCTCGCGGTCGAGCACCTCCTCGATCCGCTCGACGCGGCGGGCGCGCCCGTCCGGTCCCTCGTAGACGCCGACTGTCACGACGAGATCGGTGACCGCAAACGAGGACTCGGGCACGTCGAGGTCGGCGACGACGCGCTCGCGGACCGACGCGCCGCCGTCGCCGTGGATCGTCCCGAGGACGGCGCTGCCGCTGGCGCCGACGCGCATCGCCTCGTAGAGCACCTGCGCCTCCTCGCCGCGCACTTCGCCGAGCACGAGCGCGCCCTCGCCCAGCCGGAGCGCCGTCCTGAGCGCCGCGGTCGGCGTGATGCCGGGCCCGTCGTCGGCGTCGACCGCGGTGGTGAGCTGCTGGACGTCCCGGTCGGTCGCCCGGAGCGCCTCGACGGGTAGTTCCGGCGTGTCCTCGATCGCGACGGTTCGCGTCGTCGGCGGGAGCTCCCACAGCAGCGCGCCCAGCAGCGTCGTCTTGCCCGCGCCGCGCGTCCCGGCGATCAGGCCCGCACAGGCGCGCTCGACGGCGACCGACAGCAGCGCGGCGGCGTCGGACGGGAGCGTGCCGTTCGCGACGAGCGCCGGGATCGTCAGCGGCTCGTCGGCCTGATCGCGGAAGACGAACGCCTCGCCGTCGCTGACCGGCTCGGTGACGCCCGCAACCCGCACCGATCGGTCACCGCCGGCGTCGGCCGTCGCGGCGAGCGTCGGGCTGGCTCTGGAGAACGCGCGACCGCTTGCGCGGCGGAACCGCGACGCCAGCGCTGCGGCGCCGCCGTCCGTGAGCCGGACGTTCGTCGCCAGCCGATCGCCGTCGAACAGCACGCGCACCGGGTTCTCCTCGACGGGCGCGGTCGCGAACACGTCCGAGACGGCGGGATCGGACAGCAGATCGGAGACGGCGCCGAACCCCCGCGTGTGTTTTTCGAGGATCGCAGTCAGCTCGGTGACCGGGTCGTTCTCGGCCGCAACGCGCCGGACGGCCCGGCCAGGGGCGCGCTCCTCGCCGTCGACCCCGCCGGTCGCGAGCAGCCGGTAGGCCGCCGCGAGCGTCGCCTGCGAGTCGGCGTCAAGCCGCCACGCCGCCGGCAGCAAGTGGTAGGTGCGGTCGCCGCCCGGTCGCTCGTAGATCCGCGCCTCGCTGCCGGAGTCGGCATCGCCGCCGGTGCCGGGCTCGCCCCCGGCGTCGGCATCGCCGCCGGTGCCGGGCTCGCCCCCGGCGTCGGCATCGCCGCCGGTGCCGGGCTCGCCCCCGGCGTCGACATCGCTCCCGGTATCGGCGTCGCTCCTCGTAGCGAGTGATCTGGTCTCGACGAGCCGGCCGTTCGCCGGCGGCCGCGCCGCCACTCGCGCGCTCGCGACGGTCGGCCCGACGTAGGGCCGCAGCGCCGTCTCGTAGCCGTCGACCGACTCGGCGACCGCGGCGAGTCCGGTCTCGGCGGCCACGGTCGCGATCGTCGCGGTCCGCGCTTCGGCGTCCCGGCTGGCCCGCAGCGGGTCGCGCCGCGCTCGCTCGGCAAGCCGCTCGTCGCGGAACGCGATGCGCTCGGCGAATCGGCCGGCGGCGACCAGCAGGGCCGCCGCGCCGTCCTCGTAGGCCCGCTCCATGCCCCCAGAGCGGGTCACCACGCGCTCGGCGTCCTGCTCGGTCAGCGCGTCGACGACCGTCGCGCGACACGCCTCGCTCTCGGCGAGCGCGCCGGCGCCCGCACAGTCCTCGGCGTCGACCGCGAGCGCCTCGTCATCGAACGCCGGGCGACAGTCGCAGTAGCCCTCCGAATCGGCGTCCCCACCTCGAAGTCGGTCGAGTAGCTCCCGCATGGCCCGCTCTCGCCGCGACATCCGGGATAAACCTGGGGCCGCGGCGCCAGACCGACTACGCGCCCGCCGAAACGCGCTCGACGAGGATTCGGCGGCGACGCTCGTCTCCTCGCAGCGAGAGCGCGAGCTCGTGGGGGCCGTCGCCATCGAGATCGATCGGATTTCCGTCGGCGGTCTGCACCGGTTCCGGAAAGCGGATCGTCCGGCTGCGCCGACCGCCGCCAGCGATCCGGTAGCGCAGCGTCAGCGTGCGCTCCGCGGGGGTTGCGAGACGCACGCCGTCGACCGCGGCTTCGTCCCACGCCGCGCCGGGCAGGGTAACTGTGACGACTCGGCGGGCGCCCGGACGGCCCGCCGGAACCGCCTCGTCGCCCGCCAGCGAGCGCGCGGCGGCCTCGACCGACGCGACGACCGACTCGATCCGGCCGTTCGAGCGTCGCACCCGCGCGTGGTCGATTCCCGGCGTCGCCGCGGCCGCCAGTGCGGTCGATAGCAGGGCGGCTAGCAGCGTCCGCCGGATCACAGCGCGTCCCTGAGCCGGGCGACGACGCTCCGCTCGTCGACGTCGTCGACCGGGTCGCCGTCGGGCGAGTCGTCGACGTCGACCGTCCGGGGTCGTCGTGTCGTCCGCTCGTGATCGCTTCCGCCCGATTGGCTCGCAACGGCGCCGCAGTGCGGGCACCCGGAGTTCCGGTCGTGAGTGTCGGGGTCGGTCTGTGGGTGCGCCCGAGCCGGCTGGGACGCTGCGGCGGCGGGACGCCGCTGAGCTTCGCTCACTGTGCCCTGACTCGCAGGCTCGTCAGGACGCCGACGCGTCGCTCGTCGCTCCGGTCGCCCACGGGACGCCGAGTTACTGTCACGACTCCGCTGATCGCCGGACGCGGCGACCTCGGCACGGTCGCGTTGTTGGGCACGGCGGGCTTCGTCGTGGCCCCGCTGATCGACGCCGTCGGAATGGCGCTGGTCCTCATCAGGCGCCGGCTCGGCGTCGTCGGCGTCGGCGCCCTCGCCGTCGAGACGCCGCTCCAGCGCCGCGACCCGATCCTCCACGTCGTCGACGGCCGTCGCGGCTGCGTCGGCCCGTTGCTCGATCTCGTCGTCGACCGACTTGACCCGGCCGACGTACCCGCGGACCGCCTGGAGACCGGATTCGAGTTCGGTCGTGGTCGATTCCAGTTCGTCGATGCGCGACTCCAGTTCCCCCGTCGAGTCCGAGAGCTCCACCTCTCCGTCGGCGACCGCCCGCTCGACGGCTCTGAGTCGCTCCTCGATCGCGTCGATATCTGTCACGGAGCCCGCATCGCCGTCCGATCCGTCAAAAGGGTGTCGTGTCCGGTGGGGTAGCGTCGTCTCGGAGGGCGTCGCCGCGAGGGGGCGTAGCACAAGGTTGATGCCGGCGGGCGGAAATGGCAACTGTATGAAAGTCGCTCTCGTCGGCGTCGGACAGGCCGGTGGCAAGGTGACCGAGGCCATCGCCGCGTTCGACGACCGCATGGAGTTCGGGGCGGTGCGGGGCGCGCTCGCGGTCAACAGCGCGGAGGCGGACCTCCAGTCGCTCTCGCTCGACACGGTGCTGATCGGCCAGGACAGGGTGAAAGGCCACGGTGTGGGCGGCGACAACGAACTCGGCGCCGAGGTGATGCAGTCCGACGTCGATCAGGTGATGGGGTCGCTCGACGGCCGGATCACCGCCGAAGCCGAGGCGATCTTCGTCGTCGCCGGGCTGGGCGGGGGAACCGGTAGCGGCGGCGCGCCCGTGCTCGCACGGGAGCTCTCCCGCGTGTACAGCGTTCCCGTCTACGCGCTGGGCATCTTGCCGGGCCGCGACGAGGGGTCGCTCTACCAGGCCAACGCCGGCCGCTCGCTCATGACGCTCGCTCGGGAGGCCGACGCGACGCTGTTGATCGACAACGACGCCTGGCACGACGCCGGCGAGAGCGTCGAGGGGGCGTTCGACGCCATCAACCAGGAGATCGCGCGCCGCGTCGGCCTGCTGCTGGCCTCGGGCGAAGCGACTGAGGGCGTCGGCGAGAGCGTCGTCGACTCCAGCGAGGTGATCAACACCTTGCGCGAGGGCGGCATCGCCGCGCTGGGCTACGCCAGCGCCGCCGCCAGCGACGACAGCGCAGACAACATCAACACCGTCACGAGCACGGCCCGGAAGGCGCTCTTTACCGGGACGAGCCTCCCCGACGCGAACACGGCCGACGCCGCGCTGCTGGTCGTCGCCGGCAAGCCCGAGGCCATCCCCCGCAAAGGCGTCGAGCGCGCCCGCCGGCTGGTCGAGGACGAGACGGGCAGCCTGCAGGTCCGGGGCGGCGACTTCCCGCTGGAATCCGACCAGCTCGCCGCGCTGGTGCTGCTCGGCGGCGTCGAGCGCTCCGACCGGATCGACGCGTTCATGGAGCGGGCCAAGCAGGCCCAGAAGGCCGAAAACGAACCGGACCGCGATCCCGCCGAGCAGTTCCAGAACGACGAGCTCGACGGATTGTTCTGACGCCGGATTTCGGCGTCGACTGATTCGGCCGGGGGGTCGGCATCCGGCCGCTACAGAATTTCGACGCGTCGGCTTCGGCGTCGAGCGACGCCGTTAGTCGGGCTGGATGCACTGGTTCGGTGACGACGCCGCTGGTCGGTCGATCGAGAATCGGCAGAATCGAGATCGCGGCCTACAGCAGCGTCGCGCCGTCGAAGTCGGCCCGCCCGTACTCGATGTCGAGCAGGTCCAGCAGCGTCGGCGTGATGTCGAACAGGTCGGCCTCCTTGATCGTCGCGTCGGCGTCGTCGACGAACAGGCAGGCGTTATCGAAGCTGTGCATCCCGTTGCGCGGGCCCTTGCCGAACACGTCGTCGTGGCCCTTGAAGCCGGCCTTGAGATCGTAGCCGTGGTTCGGGATCACGACCAGGTCCGGCGCGATGTCGTCGTGGTCGCCGCGGAACGCGTCTTCCTTTTCGACCACGCGGTCCGCGACCGGCCCGTGGGGGCCTTCGAGCGCTTCGAGCTCCTCTTTGAGCTCCTGGCGGACCTCCTCGTAGTCCTCCTCGGGGACGCTCCCGCGGGGCTCCCGCCCTTCGAGGTTGATGTAGAATCGGCCGGGGATCAGCGAGTACGCCGTGGTGTCCTCGGAGATGTCGCCCAGTTCCTCGTGGTCGTCGTCCTCGAAGTCGAGCCACCCCTCCTCCTGGAGCCAGGCGTTGAAGTGGACCTCGTGCTCCAGGGTCGTGAACCCGTGGTCGGAGGCGACGACCATCGTGGTGTCGTCGTCGAGCTGCTCGCGCAGCTGGCCGATGTAGTCGTCGAGCTTGCGGTAGAAGTCGAGGAACTCCTCCTTGTACTCGCCGTCCTTCTCGTAGTGCTCGAACAGGAAGTGGTTGACCCGGTCGGTCGTCATGAAGACGCCGAAGAACAGATCCCAGTCGTCCTGCTCGATGTAGTTCGAGAACGCTTCGAAGCGCGCGTCGAGCGTCTCGTGGGCGTTCTCGATGAACTCCGATTTGTCCTCGGAGTGGCCGAGCTTGGCGTTGGCGTCGATCTTGTAGTCGATACCCTCCAGATACTCCGCGAGATCTTCGGGGTAGGCGGCCTTCTCGATGCCCGGCGAAAGGAAGCCCGAGACCATCCGCTGGACGTTGCGCTGGGGCGGGAACGTGACGGGGACGTTCATCACCGTCGCGTCCCGTCCTTCCTCGGTCGCGATGTCCCAGACCCGGTCGGCCTGAACGTCCCGGCCCATCGGAACGTACGTGTCGTAGGAGCCGACCTCGCGGTCCTGGAACCCGTAGACGCCCGTCTCGCCGGGGTTCTTCCCGGTCGTCAGGCTCGGCCAGCACGCCGAGGATTCGGGCGGGACGATGCTGTCAATCGGCCCGGCGGCGCCCTCGTCGGCCAGCGCCGCGAAGTTCTCGAATTCGTCGTAGTGGTCCGCGAGCAAACTGTACGGCACGCCGTCGATGCCGAAGAAGGCGACGCGCGGGGCGTCGTCGCCGCGCAACCGATCGAAGAGACCCATGTTGCCCCCTTGAGCGACCGGATACAAGAACCTTCTTTTCGGCGGCCGGAACCGCCGATCGTCGCGGATTCCGGCACAATTTGCGGGGACCGTCGCAAATCGCCCCTCCGGTTCGCAGCTCACCGCCCGACGCCGCAGACGCCCCACGAGTCAGCGGATCACTCGCCGTTGCCGCCGTCGCGAACGTCGAACGCACCCGACTCTCTACAGAGGGCACAGGGGTTGCAATCGCAGCCGAGCGCGGTACTCAGGGAGTCATACACTGACGCGTCATCGAGATCGTGAACGTGCCCGGACGTCAACCCGCAGACGCTCTCGAATCGATCTTCCTCCGAGGAAGTCGACACGCAGGCGTGTACTGCCTGCCAGACGTCGATGACCTGCTGGTGGTAGTAGAAATCGACGTCGGCTGGCGTTAGCTCGCCGTCAGACGGTCGTCCCATACCGGAAGAGTGTGGGTGTGGTAAAGAAAGGTTCCCCCGGTGGTACGCCAACCGTTGGCACCCCTGGCGTTCGGAAGACAGTCACTCCTCGTCGTCCGTCGCCTCGGGGTCGAAGTTGACCGGGACGACTGTGGGGTGGGCCATTCCGACGCTGGGGCCGTCCTCGCGACGATCGTCCGACGGAGGCGTTCTCGTTGCCATCTCATATCGTAGTAGGCCCGCGACGCCCAAAAGATTACCCATGATCATAACACATGAGCCGAGCGGCCGAGTATTATCGCCGGGTATCGCCGGTTCGAGAGCGGCGTCGCGCCGAACCGCGGCGTCGACGTTGCCGCGACGCTTTCCGATGTCGGCGCCGGAGACGCCGCTGCGCGGCGCCAACTCGAACGAAGCAACCGCCAAAAGCGCAGATCGAAAAAGCGCGGACGCCGTCAGTTACGCGGGCTGTCGAAGTTCTCGTCGTAGAGGTCCATCGCGTGCTCGATGGCCTCCTTGGCCGACTCCTTGTCCTCCCAGCCGAGCGTCTCGACTTCCTTGCCCGCCTCGAGATTCTTGTAGGTCTCGAAGAACTCCTCGATCTCGTCGAGCTGCTGGTCCGAGAGATCCTCCAGCCCCTCGACGTGGTCGTAGCGGGGGTCCTCGGTGGGGACGGCGATGACCTTGTCGTCCTGCTCGCCGTCGTCGTCCATCTTCATCAGGGCGACGGGGCGGGCCTCGATCACGCAGCCGGGGAACGTCTGGTCCTCGACGAGCACGAGCACGTCGAAGGGGTCCTCGTCGTCGTAGTACGACCGCGGGATGAACCCGTAGTCCGAGGGGTAGTGGACGTTCGAGTGCAGCACGCGGTCGAGCACGACGCCGGGCACGTCCTTGTCGTACTCGTACTTGTTGCGCTCGCCCTTGAGACACTCCACGACGGCGTAGATCTCTTCCGGCGGGTTCGGTCCGGTTTCCAGATCTTCCCAGAGGTTCGTCATTGCAGGTACGGATCGGCGAGGCGGCCAAAAAGCATTTTCGGCATTGCGACGACGTCGGGGACGGGCGTAGCGCTGGAATCACAGCGGCGTGTCCGGCGTGCCGGCTCGCAGTCCGTCGGTTCGAGAGCCGCTGCGCTGTATATTACGCAACAATATCGGAGAATAGTTAAGAAGTGTTAAATATCCTGGCTTCATTCACACAGCCAGCCATGTCAGAGGCACGGACAATCACGGAAGCGGAGGCCGCGCGCGACCTGACCGCGTTCCAGCGAAATATACTGATCATCCTCTCGAAGGAGCCGATGTACGGGCTCGCGATCAAGCGGGAGCTGGAGGAGTACTACGGCGGCGAAGTGAACCACGGGCGCCTGTACCCGAACCTCGACGAACTCGTCGAGCTGGGCTTCGTCGAGAAGAGCGAACTCGACAAGCGCACCAACCAGTACGAGCTCACCGACGAGGGCGAGGCGGCGGTGTTCGACCAGTTCGAGTGGGCGCTCTCGAAGGTCGTCACCGACGATGACCGGGCCGAGGACGTCCGGACGATCGTCGACGACCAGCTTTAGAACTCGGGGACGCGGGCGTCGGCGGTTTCGAACACTACTTCTATCGACCGATCGAGGACGGCGAGCTGCTCCTCCGTAGGCCAGGCGTTGCGCGGGAAGTACTCCGAGCGGAAAGTTCGAATCTCCTCGGCGGTCGCCGACTCGACGGGTTTCGCGAGGTGATTGTGCATGAAGTCGGCGAACGCCGCGGCGTTGTCGCCGTGGACGTCGCCGTGGGCCTCGCGAACCTGCTCGACGATCCGGTCGTTGTGCTCGCGGACCTCGTCCCACTCGTCCGGGTCGCCGACCCCTTCGAGCCGGATCTCGACGGCCCGGCCGGTGTCCTCGATGCGGTCGGGGTGGATGTCGCCGTCGTCGATCCACTCCTCGGGATGCAAGACGAGCACGTCGCCGTCGTCGTCCTCGCGGACCCTGGCGGTGAACCCGTGCTCGTCGAGTCGATCCTCGCGGCGGCGTCGGTACGCCGCGGCCTCGTCGGCGTCGACGGCTTCGCGGGCGAGCCGAGTGAGTCGCTCGACCTCCTCGCTGACGTCGTCCGGTAGTTCTGACATCGTAGTGGATCGCGGGCGGTCAGTTGCCGTCCAGCGCTTCGTTGGCCATCTCGTCGGCGCGCTCGTTTATCTCCCGCGGTACGTGTTCGAGCGACCAGGAGTCGAACTCCTCGAGCAACGATCGGACGCGCACGCGCCGTTCCTGCATCCCCGGGTCGTTCGCGGACCACGCGCCGTTGACCTGCTTGACGATCAGCTCCGAGTCGCCCCGCACGTCGACCTCGTCGAAGCCGTAGTCGCGGGCCATTTCGAGGGCGCGCGCGAGCGCCTCGTACTCCGCGCGATTGTTGGTCGTCTCGCCGATGCGTTCGCCCCCTTCGGCGACGATGCCGTCGCTGTTGACGATCGCCCAGCCGACCGCCGCGGGGCCGGGGTTCCCCCGGCTCGCCCCGTCGAAGTAGACGTGGGCGCGCCCGCCCTCCTCGCGCAGGATCGCCTCCACGTCCTGCGGGTTCGACCCCTGGATCACGACTTTCCCGTCGTAGGCGACCGCGGTGGCGTCGCCCCGCGACGCGCGCCAGCGCTCGTGGTCGGTGTTGCCGTCCTCGACCTCGACGCCGGCGTCGCGAAGCCGCTCGCGGGCTCGCTCCGCGTCGCATTCGATCGTCGGCATTGACCGTAGGTCAAGCTATCCGGAATATATGTGTTTCCGTTTTGGGACGGCCGTTACCGCCGGCAACACGCCGTAGTCTTGCGATTCGGGCCGTCAGACCGATCCCGACGAAACGGCGGTCGAACGCACCCGACCGAGGGTTTAAGTGTGTCCGTGATACTACTATAAAAGTGCGATGACACGGTCCACCCGCCAGCGGGAGCGCGAACACGAGACGGAGCAAGGAGACGAGGAGGAAGAGGGGGTCCGGGAATGTCCGGAGTGTGATTCCGACAACCTCGTCAAGAGCTCCGACAGGGGCGAACTCGTCTGTAACGACTGCGGCCTCGTGGTCGAGGAGGAGAAGATCGACCCGGGTCCGGAGTGGCGCGCCTTTAATCATCAGGAGCGTCAGGAGAAGTCGCGCGTCGGCGCGCCGACGACGCAGACGATGCACGACAAGGGCCTGACGACGACGATCGACTGGAAGGACAAGGACGCCTACGGTCGCTCGATCTCCTCGAAGAAGCGCAGCCAGATGCACCGCCTGCGCAAGTGGCAAGAGCGCATCAGGACCAAGGACGCCGGCGAGCGCAACCTGCAGTTCGCGCTCAGCGAGATCGACCGCATGGCCTCCGCGCTGGGGGTGCCCCGCTCGGTACGCGAGGTCGCGTCGGTCATCTATCGGCGCGCGCTCAAGGAGGACCTGATTCGGGGACGCTCGATCGAGGGCGTCGCCACCTCGGCGCTGTACGCCGCCTGCCGCAAGGAAGGCATCCCGCGCAGCCTCGAAGAGATCTCGGAAGTCTCCCGCGTCGAACGGAAGGAAATCGGCCGTACGTATCGATACATCTCCCAGGAACTCGGCCTGGAGATGAAACCCGTCGACCCGAAGAAGTACGTCCCGCGGTTCTGTTCTGAACTCGAACTCTCCGAGGAAGTCCAGACGAAGGCCAACGAGATCATCGAGACCACGGCCGAGGAAGGGCTCCTCTCCGGCAAATCCCCGACCGGCTACGCCGCCGCGGCCATCTACGCCGCCTCGCTGCTGTGCAACGAGAAGAAGACCCAGCGCGAAGTCGCCGACGTCGCTCAGGTGACGGAAGTCACGATCCGGAACCGCTACCAGGAGCAGATCGAGGCGATGGGCATCCACAGCTAGTTCCGCTCCCGCTTTCCTCGCGGCTTTCCCGCTTCGTAGCACCCGCTGGCGTTCGGGCCGGTTCGGTGTCGTCTTGCACCGAGTCCGCGTCGGCGTCGCGCCGCTCAGTTTCGGCGTCAATGCCCGAGGTTCGGCGTCGCCCCGCTCACGCCGCGGCGTCGGACGCGTTCGTGTAGTGGGTCGTCGTCTCGGTCATCAGTCGGTGACAGCCCAAGTCCGGGCCGGACGTGCTCCCGCCGCAGCTTTTGGTCCGACCGTCGACGGTCAGTGCGACTCGATGACCGACGGCGGCCTCGCTGACGGGCGCGTCGTACTCGACCCGATACGCGATGCGGCCGGCGCAGCTCTCGTTCGCGCCGGCGGGCTCGTGCGTTCGCAGGTCGATCCGGTAGGTAACGACCGCCGCGCTCTCCGGCGAGGTCCGACGCATCTCCGCGGATAGCTCCGTCTCGGGCGAGTCCGTGTCGATCGTTCCGGCGTCGACGCCGTCGCCGTCGCCGGCGCTGTTCGAGCTAGCGAACTCGCGGACCTCGTCCTGACAGCCGCGATCGGTGATCTCGAACGACCCGATCGCCGGCGGGCGGTCCGGATCCGGATCGCCCTGGAACGGTCCCGCGCCGGCCAGCGACATCCCGGCGGCTGCGACCACGAGTACTACCGCGAGCAGGAGGGCTCGTCTCACGGGCCGACGTTTATGTTCTATATCTAATAACTTTGCGGACACCCGGTTCAGATCGATGTCGCGAAACGAACATTCATAGTCGCCACGCCCCAACTA
This sequence comes from Natronoarchaeum mannanilyticum, assembly GCF_039522665.1. Lineage (NCBI taxonomy): Archaea > Methanobacteriati > Methanobacteriota > Halobacteria > Halobacteriales > Natronoarchaeaceae > Natronoarchaeum > Natronoarchaeum mannanilyticum. The sequence continues at coordinate 231,416 of NZ_BAAADV010000001.1, read as the reverse complement.
CGGGCGAATGCGGCTCGACGAGTTCGTCGAGGGACTGGGGTACGACGAGGCCGCCGAGCGGCGGCGCCTGGCCGAGGAGAAGTCCTACGAGATCACCGACTACATCGACCGCGTCGAGGACCGCTTCGACGACGTGGTGACGGGCGACTCGCTGGTCGGCTCGACGTCGCCCTCGATCTTCGTGGGCCGATCGGGCTACCCGGACGTCTCGACGGGCGTGCTCTCGCCGGTCGGCGACGAGGAGGACGCCGAGGACTACGTCACCGACGGGAACTGGTACCAGCAGGGGTACTCGATCGACGACGTGTTCCAGCGCCGGACGGGGCTGATGAACTCCCAGCGACGCTCGAAAGTCGACGTCGAGGACGTCTGGGACGGCTTTGTCGGCGCCCAGCGCGAGGTCGCCATCGCCGATCGCCCGGTCGACGTCGAGATCGGACTGGACGGCCGGCCCGAACTGGACATGGACGTCGACGAGATCGCCGCGCCGACCGGGCCGAACGTCTCGGCCGAGTCGGTCGATCTCACGGAGAACCCCTACGTCCCGCGACCGGTCAAGAAGACGTTGGAAGACGACGACTGGCAGGCTCAGGGCGCGATGACGTACCTCTACCGGCGCGGGTTCGACGTGTACGACATCAACAAGATCCTTTCGGCCGGCGCGCTCGGACAGGGGGAAAATCGCAAGCTCGTCCCGACGCGCTGGTCGATCACCGCGGTCGACGACACGATCGGCCAGTACCTGCGTGGCAAGATTCGAAACTCGCCGTCGATCGACGAGACGCAGGTCTGGTACAACGAGTTCATGGGCAACCGGTTCTGGATCGTTCTTTCTCCCGGTCAGTGGGAGTTCGAGCTGGTCGAGATGAAGGCGCCGGGCAGCGTCTGGAACCCAAACACCGACACCGGCTACTGGATGTCCAGCGCCTCGGAGGGGTACGAGGGCCGGACCGGCTACGTCGACGAGACCGCCGGCGCGTACTACGCTTCCCGGCTGGGCGTCCTCGAACACCTCGTCGACGAGGACCGCCAGGCCAAGTGCATCGTGCTTCGGGAGGTCACCGACGACTACTGGGCGCCCGTCGGCGTCTGGCAGATCCGCGAGAGCGTCCGGAACGCGTTCGACCCCGACGCCGGCCGCGAGTCGCCCGCCGGCCCGGAGACGCCGCCGGAGCTTGCGGGGGAGTACGCGACGGCGGAGAGCTTCCACGACGCGATCAAGGGGCTCGGCCCGCGGCTGCCGGTCTCGATCGCCGACCTCCGGCGGAAATCGGATATGGTTGCGGGGTTGCAGGCACAGCTGACCGACTTCTGAGCGGACTGGCCACTACTCGTCGTCCAGATCCTCGAACAGCTGCTCGGCGCGCCGGAAGATCGGCGCGCCGAGCCAGTCCCGTTGTTCCGCGATCGTCTCTAACCGGGTTCTGGCCTCGTCGCCGTCGAGGACGCCGCGCTCGACGAGCGCCCGGAGGACGATCGGCGAGATGGCGACTTTCGCGTCGACGAGGGGCTGTAACTCGGGAAGCGCGCGAAGGTCGTCGGTCACCAGAAAGTCGGCGTCGCGCTCGTCGACGAGCGCCGCACAGCTCGCTTCGCCTGCGTCGATTCGCGTGGACGTGACGCGCGGGTCGTCGACAGTGCAGACGGTCAGGCGGTCTCGACAGTCGAGGACCGTCCGCGCGGCCGCGCCGTGCTCGTCGTCGTACTCCCCAGTTTCTTCGAGTTCTTCGACGATGCGTTCGGTGGTATAGACATCGAACTCGTCGAGAACGGTTTCGACGATCTCGCCGGTAGCCAGCGAGAGCAGGGCGCTCGTGTCGGCGACGATCATCTACAGGTCAGCGAGCTCCTCGGCCAATTCCTCGCCCTGGTCAAGCAGCGCCTTCGAGGATCGAACGGCTTCGGCGTCCTGCCGGCCGACGAACTCCTTCAGGGTCGAGAATTCGATCTCGTCGTCCAGATACAGTTCGACGACCGCCTCGCGGAACGCCTCGTCGTCCTCGACCGTATTGAGGTACTCCCGGAGCGCTTCGGTGACGATCTCCGTCCGATTTTTGTGAGTGACTTCGGCGGCGACGTCGGCTTTCTCTAGCAGTTCGTCGGGCAGCCGGAAGTTGACGTGTCTCGTTCCCATCCCGTTCGCACCCTCTGTAATTACGTTGTACCCACACCTGCATAAGCGTTACCGTGGTCGGAGAAGTCAGTTCGACTGCCTGGAGACGCCTTGACTAACGCCCGGGAGACTACAGCGCCCGTTTCACCCAACATCACGCCTTATACGCCGGCCGAGAAACGTAGTGGTATGAAACGGCGAACCCTCATGACCGCCGCCGCCGGCACAGCGACGGCTGCGCTCGCCGGCTGTCTAGGCGACGCCACCGCTCCTGGCTCGGAAAACGGTGATAGCGGAGAAGACGGCGACTGGACCTCCGACAGTATCCGAGACCACTTCGGGGGAGAACCGACCCGACCGGAGTGTGAACGCGAGTCAGAAACCGTCACCGTGAATCGCGGCGACGAAACCGAGCAGAGAGAAACCGCCGAAACGATCCCCTATCCCGACCCGCCGTCGTCGTTCGACGACGAGGCCGTCCTCGACTACGTCGAATCGTTCGAGGCGGCGTACGTGCGACACGACGCGATCTGCGAGAGTTCGGACGCCATTCTCGAGGTCGCGTACAGCGTCGAAAACAGCGAGGCGCTCGACTTGGACGGCGAAGCCACCGCCGTCTACCTCTACTACGCCGGCGGCGCGAGCAGCGGCGTCACCGAGGACGGAATCGAGTGGGCCGCCGATCTGGGGTTTCGCGGCGTGGTGTACGGCGTCGACGAGACCGGGACGGCCAGAGCCCAAGTGCCTGACGAGCAGGGCGCCGACCCCCGCGGGCTGGTCGAACAGCTTCCGGAACTACTGGACGACGGCAAGCTCGTCGCGACGTTCGAGTGAGACTCAGGCCGCCGATTCGAGTTTCTCGAACAGCTCCTCGGCCAGCTCGCCGGTGTCCTCCAGTATCGCGTCCCACTCCTCGCTCTCCTCGGGTGCCAGCCCGGTCAGCCGGGCGATCCGCATGATCGAAACGTGGTACACGACCTGCTTGCCCGGCTCTTCCTCCCAGATGATCACGTTGCAGGGAAACAGGCCGCCGATCGACTTCGTGACGTCGAGCGCCCGATCCGCGACGGCGGGGTTGCACGCGCCGAGCACGTAGTAGGGGTCCCGGTCGGCGTCGACCTTCTCGTTGAGCAGCTCGGAGGGCGAGAACTCCACGGGGATTCCGAAGCCGACGTCCTCGCAGGTCTCGCGGACGAACTCGACGGCGTCCTCGTGGTCCATCTCCAGGGTCGCGCGCTTCTCGCCGACGTCCTCCTCGGTCAGCTTCTGGGGGTCGATGGGCAGACTCATGACTGCTGGTTGGTCGGCAACCGTCAAAAGGATGCGCGGTGACGCCGACGCGAGGATCGCAGTCGGCTCCGCGTCGGCGTCTCGATGCCGAAGACGGGCACCGCGACGATGTTGACGACCGGACGAGCTGCGCCGAATATGTTCGGGGCCACCCGGACGGAAATCCGGACGCTAGAGGCGGGCATGAGCGCCGTCCCCGGGAACGTAGACACCGACCGGCAGCCCCCGATGACCGTGCCGCTGCGCCACTTCGTCGTCGCGCTGGCCTTTCTGCTGGCGGGGACGGCGCTGGGCGTCGGCGCTGCGCGCGGAAACGTCCCCGGAATGGCGTCGCTCGCCCACGTCCACCTGCTGCTGGCGGGCTGGGTCTGCGTGACGATCATGGGCGCGATGACCCAGTTCGTGCCGGTCTGGTCCGGCGTCGAGCTGCACTCCCGGCGCCTCGCGGTCGCCCAGCTCTGGCTGGTCGTCGTCGGCCTCGTCGGATTCGTCGTCGGCCTCCTGCAGTGGCGTCCCGCTCTGCTTCCCTGGTTCGGCGGGCTGATGCTGCTGGGGTTCTGGACGTTCGCGTACAACGTCGGCCGGACGCTCGCGGCGGTCGAGGACTACGACGTCACCGAGCGCCACTTCGCGGCCGCCCTCGGATTCTTCGTCCTACTCACGCTGCTCGGATTCGTCCTCGCGCTGGATTTCGCGAATCCCTTCCTGTTCGAGCGCGGGATCGACCGGGGCGGCGTCGTCGCGGCCCACGCCACGCTAGCGGTGTTCGGCGCCGTCCTGACGACCGTGATCGGCGCGCTCTACCAGCTCGCGACGATGTTCACCCAGACCGAGCTCCGCGGCGTCGACCTCAAAATTCGGCGGTTCGAGGAGGTCGCCTACCCCTTCGGCGTCCTGACACTCGCGGCCGGCCGGCTGCTCGCGTCAGCACCGCTGGCTCGTCTCGGCGGCGCGCTCGTCGCCCTAAGTCTGCTGGGCGTCGCCGGCATCCTCGCGCAGCGGCTCTACGAGACGCGCGTCGAGTGGACGCCGATGCTCTCGCGGTACGCCGTCGCCGCGCCGGCGATGGCGCTGTGGGCGCTCGCGACGCTGCCGGCGTGGCTCCGGACGCCGCTCGATCCCGCGGTGCGCTTCGGCGCGCCCGGCGCCGCTCACCTGCTGGCGTTCGGCGTCGTCGGCTTCGTCGTGCTCGGGACGGTGTACCACGTCGTCCCCTTTATCGTCTGGGTCCACCGGTACAGCGACCTGCTTGGGTTCGAGGACGTGCCGATGATCGACGATCTGTACGACGACCGGCTCGCGGCGGCCGACTTCGCGCTGCTGTTTGTCGGCTTCGCGGCGATCTCGGTCTCCGAGTGGCTCGCGGGCGGCGCGCTCGGCGCCGCGGCGCTGGCGGCGCCCGACTGGCTGGTGCCGGTCGGCGGCGTCCTCGCGACGCTGGGCGCCAGCGTGTTTGTCGTGAACGTCGTGCTGGTCCTGTACGAGCACGGCCCGCACACGTTCCGCGGGCTGCTGTTCGGCGTCGGGACCAATGGCGGTGAGGCGGACGCCGAAGCTGCCGCCGCGTCCGAGCACAACCGATAAGAGATTCGTTCCTGAATTGGCAGGACGATGGATTGGATCGGTGGAGAAACGACCCTCGTGAATCTCGCAGTACCGGTGCTCGGCGTCATCTCGCTGTTGCTGATCAGGGCCTACGCCAATCCACACCGGAGCTGGTACTATTTTCTCGCAAGCTTTCTCTGCTGGTTCGCATTTCAGCTGACAATCGGTGTATACGCGGGCTCACTCGTTCCGATTCCCCGTCTCGTCGGACTCACGGCCGCGGTTCTGCTGCTCGGCGGATTTATGACGTTCTTTGGGTTGGCGCTCCTGTCGGTGTGGCGTGATCGGCGGAACGGCGTTTCAGGCAGAATCCACTGACTATCGAGGAGACGCGAGAGTGCAACCGGTGAGGGGCAGCGTTCAGAACGGCGCGCTCGGCCCCGGAACGGCGTCATCGTCGATCGAATCGTCCTCGGGCATCGCGCCGAGGCCGTCAGTTCCGTCGCCCTCCGGCACCTCGCCCGTCTCGATGAACTCCGCTTCGAGATTCTCCAGTTGTTCGTTGATCGCCACGCTCTGGTGGTGCATCGGCGCGGCGCGCACCCGCACCAGATCGTAGTCGTGGCGCTCGGCGAGGCCGTTCCAGGCCCGGAACGAGCCGATCGTCAGCGTGTGCGTCTGCGGGCAAAAGGGCGTCGTCGGCGTGAACTCCGCGCGGAGCACCGACCGGTCGCCCGCCTCGAGAACGTCGGCGTCGGGCGCCGTCTCCTCGGCGTAGCGGTAGCCCGCCGTGGTGTGTCGAGTGTCGAGGTTCAGCCGGGCGAGGTTGTAGTTGAACGTCATGTCGTACACCGTGCGCTCCTCGAACAACTCCCGGGTGATCTCGTGGAACGCGAGATGGTCCTCGTCCGTCAGGACGTCCTGTTCTTCGATAAACGGCCCCGGATCCGGGACGTGCTCCGGGACGAACTCGTCGTACCCGTCGAACAGCGCGTCGTCGTCGCCGCCGCCGAACGGCGATGGGAAGCCCGCCATACCCGAAAGTGAGTTCGCTCGCCGGGTAGCGCTGTCCCCCAACATGTTCGCGTAGCGTCCGGCGACGCGTCCGTCCTCGACGCCCGGACATATTCGGGATCAGAGTGACGCGGAAGCGGCGCCGACGGTCGAGCGTGAGATTCCGCTGCGCGCGCTGCGGGTACGAGCGCGACTCCGTCTCGGCGGTGGCCGACCACCTGCGGGCGGATCACGACTGCGAGGACTTCGGCTGGTCGCTCGAACGCGTCCCCGAGGCGCCACACGAGCGCGTCGCGACGGCGCTGTCGAACCTGCCGCTGCGGCTTCGCAATCTGGGGCGGCGAGCCCGGGGCGGCTGACGCCGGCAGCCCCCGGCGACGGACGTCGACCCCCGCATCCCGACCGAACACGTTCGGCCGAGGCTACGCATTGTGTCGCCGACTAGGTGCGATACCAATGGCGACGGCGGCCTTTACCATCACACTGCCCGAGGGGGTCTGGATCGGCGACCTCTCGCGGGCCAACCCCGAGGCGGAGATCCGCGTACTGGCGGCGCTACCGGACGACGACGTCGGCGTCGGCCACGTCGAGATCCTGCACCCCGACGCCGAGTCGATCGTCGAGGCGATGCGCGCCGAGGCGTCGGTCACCGCCGTCGAGGTGTTCGAGGTTCACGACGGGCGCGCCCTGGTGCAGTTCCGCACCACGGAGCCGCTCCTGCTCGTGCCGATCCAGCGCACCGGCATCCCGATCCAGCTCCCCTTCACGATCTCGAACGGCGAACTCGACTGGGAGATCACGGCGCCCCACGAGCGGCTCTCGGAGCTCGCGACGCTATTTGAAGAGCTGGGCATCCCCTTCGAGGTCCACCACGTCCAGCAGAACGTCGACCTGCGCCAGCTGCTGACCGACACCCAGTCCGAGCTGGTCGACGAGGCGATCGAGCGGGGCTACTACGACACGCCCCGAGAGTGTACGCTGACCGAGCTCGCGGAGCAGCTGGACATGGCGCCCTCGACGATCAGCGAGACGCTCCACCGCGCCGAGGAGAAGATCGTCAAGGAGTTCGCGGGCGCCGGCGAGGAGGCGCCGGCGCCGATGCGCCAACGGCGGTGATCGGCGTCCGTCGGCGACCTTCGGTTCCAGCGGCGGCGCCCCCCGTTGCGGCGTCGGGACGCCGCTGTGACGGCGCCGCTTTGCCAACCCGAGGGCTGCCGAACATCTTCCCCCGAACCCCTACCGACGGCAGGCCCCGAGTGTCGGGTATGGTCGCGACCGACTTCGACGCCGAGCGAGAGTTCGAGGAGGGCTTTTCAGCGCAACCAGTCTACAGGAACGACCGGGTGAAGGTCGTCCTCGGGTTCTTCCGGCCCGAGCAGTTCATCCCGGTCCACGCGCCGAGCAGCGACCTGGTCGTCACGATCGTCGAGGGCTCGGGGATCGTCCGCGACGGCGACGAGGACCGTTCGGTCGAGCAGGGCGACGTCGTCGTCGTGCCGGCCGACGAGGACCGGGGGATCAAAGCCGGCGACGCGGGACTGGAGGCGACGCTCGTGACGGCGCCGCCGCCGACCGACGCCGAGCACGAACCGGTGCGCCGCGGGCTGAAGCAGGGGCAGTTCGAGCCGGAGTAGGCGGCTCGACCGTTTTTGAATGCGTTCTCAGAGCGGCACCGGCACCCACCGCAGCCAGCGCAACACGGCCTCGGGCGGGAACACGGGCGGACGAAGCACGAGGTAGTCGAGCAGCACCAGCCCGCAGCCGTGGGCGACGACGGAGGGCAGGATCGAGTCGCTGGCGTAGTCGACGGCGCCGAACAGCACGTCGGTCGGCCCCGACAGCGCCAGCTCGATCGGCGGCTTCCCCGAGTGCAACAGCGCGTAGACGACGGGGCTGACGAACACCGCCTTCGGGCCCAGATCGCGGACGCCGACGCAGAGCAGCCCCCGGAAGTACGTCTCGGTCGCCAGCGCGAGCAGGAACAACTTGATCGCGTGGGGGAGAAAGTCGCCGGGCGCCAGCGTCGTCTCCCAGAGCGGGTAGAACGTCCGGATCGAGGGGAGCGACGAGCCGACGACGTAGAAGGGGAGCACGAACAGCGCGAGCAGGACGGTGTTGCGGACCGCCGTCCGATCCACCGTCCAGCCGATACGCCGACCGTGAGTCAGGCCCAGCGCGAGCGGGCCGACGATGTACAGGAGGACGTCGTGGACGACCCGCTCGTCGAGCGTGTCGGTCTGCCAACGCACGTAGGCAAAGAGGATCAGCGCCGCTCCGAGGAACGCCCGCTGGACCCAGGTGAGCGCTTCGACGCGGCTGCGAGCGGTTCGGGTGAAACTCGTCACGAACGGTGAGTCTCAGCTCGTCTGGACGGGGCCGGTGCCGACGACGCCCTCGACGTCGTCGACGAACTCCTGTCGCCGCGAGAAGTACGTCGTCTCCACGTCGTCGAGCACGTCGCTCAGTTCTTGCGGGCCGTCGGGGGTCCGGATCGCGACGTCGCCCTCCTTGCGGACGACCTCGCTCTTCTGGATCGGCCACTCGAGTCGGGAGGCGACCCGCGCGAGCGGCGCGCCCTCGACCGGCGTGCGCTCGCCGAGTTCGACGGCGGGCGACTCCTCCTCGTCCTCCTCGGCGTCGTCTGACATGTGGTCGGCTTCGTCGGGGCGGCGATTATGCTTTTCGTTTCTCCACCTCGGCGACGGCGCCGAGCGGGTACGATTCTCGGCTCGCCGGATCGGCGTTCGGCCGCCCGAGGGGGCGATTCGACCGCTCGCGCCGGTTTTGTTTCAGGATCGACGCCCTCGGCCAATACGCGACGGCGCCGCGGGCGAGTGAGCGTCTGACGTAGTGTTATGTACCCGGAGCAACAATGCGTCGAGCATGACCAGCCTCGCTGACGTTTACGAGGGCCACGTCGGGGAGGTCCGGAACGTCCGGCGGCTCTACCTCGGCACGGGCCTGTTCCTCGCGGGCGCGGTGGTGACCGTCGTGGGGATGCTCGTCGCGACGACCGGCCTCGCTTCGCTCGTGGGCATCGACGGCCAGTTCGCACCGTACCGCTACGCCGGCCTGCTGGCGGGCCTGGGCGTCCCCGCCATCTTCGTCGGCGTCTCGACCGTCCTGCCGGCCAGCGCGCGGCTTCGCGCGGCCGCCGTCATCGGATCCAGCGTCACGCTACTGGGCGTCGCGCTGTTCTGGTACGCCTACCCCGCCCACTGGGACGGCTACGGCCAGAACCTGACGCTCGTCGTGATCGGCGTCTACTTCCTGGGCGTGATCTCGACGCTGGGCTGCCTGTTCGTCGGCATCGCCAACTTCAAGGAGCGAAACTCCCCCGGCGGAACCGTCTCGGTGCAGTACACCACCGAGGAGGGCGAAACCAGAGTCGTCGAAGTCGACCGCTCCGAAGTTCAGGACGGCGGCCTCGGCGGCGTCGGCATGCTCGGCGGGACGCCGGACGGCGACGTCGAGACCCAGACGAATCGGCCGGGGAGCGCCCGTTCCGACAGTGGCGGCCGCGGGCGATCGACCGGCCAGTCGGGACGTTCGAGCGGGCGATCGAGCGCGGACCGATCGACGGCGGGGGGCGCGTCGAACCGGTCCGGATCGACCGCGGGCGACACGACCGGGACCGGATCGAACGGCCGCCGCGACGGCAGGGGCGCGTACGGCGCGACCCGCGGCGGGACGGCGAGCGACGGCGGCGCGACGAGCGCGGACGTCTCGTTCCCGCTCGACGAGCAGTCCGACGCCGACGGCACGAACCAGAACCGCGATCTGGCGGATCGGTACTGCGGCAACTGCGAGCACTTCCGGTACGAGCGATCGAGCGAGGGGATGCAGCCCTACTGCGGCTACCACGGCACCGTCATGGACGACATGGACGCCTGCGAGGAGTGGGAGCCCAACAGCTGATCGGGCCTCGACAGCAGCTATTCTTCCGCACGCCCTCGAACCTCCGCGAGCGTCCGCTCGACGCGCTCCCAGTGGCTTCCCTTCCAGAAGTACTGTCCGCAGCTCGCACAGCGCCACAGGTCGTCGGTATCGTCCGGGACGTAGTCGGGGCGGGCGGTGCGGTCGGCATCGTTGGCGTCGCCCTCCGCGACGCGCTCCAGTCGACCGTTGCACCGCCCGCAGCGCGACGGTTCGGCGTCGAGCGTCAGGTCGAGTCCCGCGGCGGCGAGTTCGACGAGTTGGTCGACCGGCTCGCGCTCGGTCAGCAGGATGGCGTCGTCGGCGCGGGCGGCGAGTCGCTCGTCGCGCGTAACGACCGTTCGATCTTCGGCGTCTGCAATGGTGAGGACGGCTTTGTCCTCCTCGACACCGCGATCGAGAGCGTACGCGGCGTCGTGCCCGCACATCCGGAGAAACCCGCGCAGGCCGCCGCACATCGCGTCCAGGAGGATGCGAGCCATCGACCGGGCTCTCAGTGGAGGAACTCGCGCAGTTCCTCGACCGACCAGGCGTTGAGCACGTCGTCCTGTTCGGCCCAGCCGCGACGCGCGGTGTGGACGCCGTAGCGGACGTGCTCGAACTCGCCGGGGCTGTGGGCGTCGGTGTTGACGGCGATCGCGGCGCCCTCGTCGATCGCCGCTTTGACCGTCCGGCCCCAGAGGTCGAGGCGCGCGGGGTTGCTGTTGATCTCCAGGGCGGTCCCCGCTTCGGCCGCGGCGGCGGCGAGTTCCGGCACGTCCAGATCCAGTCCCGAGCGCTGGTTGAGCAGCCGGCCGTGGGGATGACCCAGCACGTCCACCGACGGGTGTTCGACCGCCCTGACGAGGCGGTCGGTTGCCTCGTCGATACCGGCGTCGAGCGCGCTGTGGGGCGACGCGATCACGACGTCGAGCTCGTCGAGCACGTCGTCGCCGGTCGAGAGGTCGCCCTCGGCGTCGATGTTCGCCTCGACGCCGGTCAGCACGTCGATCTCGGCGTCTTCGGCGACCTCGCGCACGACGTCGATCTGCTCCAGCAGTTCGTCGTCGTCCAGGCCGGTGTCGCCGAAGATGCCGGGCCCGCTGGCGTGGTCGGTCACCGCGAGGTAGTCGTGGCCGAACTCGGCGGCCGCGGCGACCATCTCCTCGATCGCGTAGCCGCCGTCGGACCAGTCGCTGTGGGTGTGCAGGTCGCTCCGGATCTCGTTCTGGGTCACGAGGTCGGGCAGGTCGCCCTCGGCGGCGGCCTCGATCTCGCCGAGATCCTCGCGGAGCTCCGGCGGCATCTGAGGCAGCCCGAGCGCGTCGTACATGCTCTCCTCGGTCTCGCCGCCGATGCGCTCGCCGACGCGCTGGCCGCTATCGGGATCTTCGACGTCGGAGATGTCGAACGCGCCGTACTCGTTGAGCTTGACGTCCCGGTCGAGCGCGTAGTTTCGCAGGGTGACGTTGTGGTCCTTGCTCCCCGTGAAGTACTGGAGCGCGCTGCCGAACTCCTCGGGGACGACGACGCGCAGGTCGACGCGGACGCCGCCGCCCGCGCGGACGCTGGCCTTGTGCTCGCCGGCCTCGATCACGTCCTCGACGCGCTCCCAGTCGCTGAAGGCCTCGACGACGGCCTCGCCGTCTTCGCTCGCGGCGAGCACGTCGACGTCGCCCACCGTGGCTTTCCAGCGCCGGATCGAGCCCGCGACCTCGCAGCGCTCGACCGTCTCGCGGGCTCGGAGGTGGTTCAGCAGGGCGTCGGCGAGCGGTCGGCCGTCGCCCAGCAGCTCGCGCTCGCGGGCGGACTTCGCGAACTCGATGTTCTCCAGGATGTTCTGTTCGGTCTTGGCGCCGAAGCCCGACACCTCCTGAATCTTTTCCTCGCGGGCCGCTCGGTCGAGGTCGGCGAGCGTCCGGACGCCGAGCTCGCGGTACAGCGTCCCCACCGTCTTCGGGCCGACGCCCTCGACGCGCGTGAGCGCCCCCATCTCGACGGGGAGTTCGTCGCGCAGTTCCTCCAACTCGCCGATCGTGCCCGTCTCGACGTACTCGACGATCTTGTCCGCGATGGCGTCGCCGACGCCGTCGATGTCGTCCAGCTGGTCGGGATCTTCAGCGGCGAGGTCGGCGACCGAGGCGGGATGGTCTCGGATGTTCTCCGCGGCCTTGCGATAGGCTCTCGGTTTGTACGCCACGTCCTTGGCCTCCAGCAGGTCGGCCATCTCTTCGAGGGCGCCGGCGACCGCGTCGTCGGTCGTCATCCGCCGCGCCCCCGTCCGGCGCCCCCGCCGAGGCGTCCGGAGCTGGCGTCCTCGTGGCCCAGCGCCTGCTTGAGGAACGACATCCAGCGCTTCCGGTCGGCGGCCTCCTGCGCCTGCTGTTCTCGTTCGAGGTCGGTCGGGCCGAGGCTCTCTAACCCGTTGAGCGCCCGGTCGATGCCGACGATCGACCGCACGAGGCGCTCGCCCTCCTCGAACGTGATGTCGCCCTCCTCGATCTTCTGGCGGCGCTCCAGGCGCTCGCGTCGCAGGTTCTTCTTCGCCCGATCGACCCGCTCGCGCTCGCCGGGCGGGATCGTGTCCCGGCGCTTGATCTCGAAGACGAACTCCCGCAGCTCGACCTGCTCGCCCTGGACGTCGATGCGCTCCGGTATCTCCGCGCCCACCGTGGCGCCCTCCCGGTCGAGGCGCTCGATGAGCTGCTTGCGCTCGTACTCCTTCACGGCCGTAGGTGGGGGCTGCACGGTGAAAAAACCAACTAGCGACGCGAACGCAGGGATGGATTGATTCGGAGCGGATCACGTTCGTTAGCGACGGAAGGGAGCGATTCGATCTGTCGAAGCACTCTTCGTTCGATCCCCGGGTAGAATCCGTGCGAGAATGCTCGCGACCGCTTCCGTGGAGTATGGAGTGGTCCTACCAGTACGGGGCAGGAATAGCGGGGACTCCTACGGTGAATATGTACCAAGCTATAAATGAGAGCGTCAGTACGATAGCGGAAACGAACATATAGAGGAATATTTTGTTGTACTCTTGTTCAAGTGAGGGGTTTCGACTCACCTCCTTCTGGGATTCTTCTGTGGTGAAAGTAACGAACGAGCACGAGCTGATTGAGTTAGACCCGCTGTATTTCGACTGGATATGTCTCCATTGATCGTACTGACGGCCTGGTAGGTTATTGCCGATATAGATCGTGGGGACCGAAGACTCGGATTTGTAATTGCGGCTAACGATTGCCACCTCAGTTTGTGAAAACTGCGTGAATATTTTGATAGCTATCTCCTCATTTATGAGTAAATCTTTTGAATTGTCTCGTGGAGTTTCTTCAATGGTGGCGATCTGATCCGAGAGTAACGATTGGAGCGTGGTTTTGATGCTATTCGTGAGTTCTGCAGCGGTATCTACGTTAAACTCTCTAAATTGAACTATCAACTGTATATCTTCCTCTAACGAACCCCCGTTTTGATCGCCGTCCTGTACCTTCATGATTATCTATTACATATATCTATGTATGCCTTTCATATTTATCTATTGGTCCAGATGGTAATTGGCGTTCAATATCACACGGATAGTCATCGGACCGAATGCGTCGCTGTAACTCCGGCCGATGGGAAATCTCCAGTATCAGTTCTCAACGAAGTAGCTCCGACGACAACTACTGATAGATGGGTTCGATTCCGGCCAGGAGCGGTTGGGGCTTTTGGGAGCGCACTCTCCGAACGTGATACGGATATCCGCCGCAGGTATCGCGAACGGGCCGACTCTGGTCGAGGTGAATCCGTTCGATCCGACGGCCGAGAACCTCGACGGGACCCGCCGACAGGTCGCTCGTTCCTCGAGCCGAAGCCCCGGAAAATACCACAGCGGACCGCAAGCCCCTTTGGACCTCCCCCCGAACCCTCGACAAATGGCGACGTGTGACCAGTGTGGGCGGGACGAGAATATGCCGTACAACTGCAACCAGTGCGGCGGCACGTTCTGCTCGAAACACCGCCTACCCGAGAATCACGACTGTCCGGGGCTGGACCAGTGGAACGACCCGGACGGCGTCTTCGACAGCGGCTTCGACGACAGCGTCCAGAACCAGGGCGGGCGGTCGAAGAGCATCGCCGATCGGATCGGTATCGACACCGGCCCCGGCGGCCCGCTGGGCTACTTCCGCGGGAACATGACGTTCGTGTTCCTCGTGCTGATGTGGCTGACGTTCATGGCGCAGTTGGTCGCCGAAGCGACGCTGAACGTCAGCAGATACTGGCCCGCCGTGTTCTCGGTGAACACGATCCACATCGAGTACGTCTGGACGTGGGTGATCTCGGTGTTCGCCCACGGCGGCTTCGGCCACATCGCGATCAATAGCATCATCATCTACTTCTTCGGCCGGCTGGTCGAGGACTACATCGGCTCGCGCGACTTCGCGATCCTGTTCATCGTCAGCGGCGTCCTCGCCGGGCTGGGCCAGACCCTCATCGCGCTCGCGATGGGGGAGGTTTCGTTCGGCCTCGGCGCCAGCGGCGCCGCGCTCGCCCTGATGGGCGTCCTGACGATCCTGAACCCCGACCTGAAGGTGTACATCTGGATGGTGCTTCCGGTGCCGGTCTGGGTGCTCACCGTGTTCTACGCAGGCTACTCGGTGCTGGGAATCGGCGCCGGGATCGCTCCCGGCGTCGGCCACCTCGCACACCTGATCGGGCTGGCGATCGGCTTGCTGTACGGCAGCCGCGTGAAAAACGAGATCAGGACGCCGAATCAGGTGCGATTCGGCGGCGGTGGCGGCCCGGGCGGCCCCGGCGGCCCCGGCGGCCCCGGCGGCCCCGGACGCGGCCGATTCTGACGCCCAGCAGCCGATTTTATTCGCCACTCATGGTTTCAGTCAAACGCCCCGACCTGCTTCCCGACCCCGGGCTCTCCCGCGAGGAGATGGAGTCGCTCCAGCGCGAGATCGCTGACGAGGCAGTCTTTGAGAACGACCTCTCCTTCGACCCAGCCGTCATCACCGAGGGGCCGCTCTCGATGCCTGGTGAGGAACCGCCGCTGGTCGCCGGCGTCGACCAGTCCTTTCTCGACGACCGGGCGATCAGCGCGATCGTCGTCTCGCGGGGCGGCGAGGTCGTCGAGCAGGTCTACGCCGTCACCGACCTGTCGATCCCTTACATTCCGGGCCTGCTGTCCTTTCGCGAGGGCGGGCCGATCGTCGACGCCTTCGAGGAGTTGAGCGCCGAACCGGATCTCGTCCTGTTCGACGGGAGCGGCCGGATCCACTTTCGCGAGGCCGGCATCGCGACCCACATGGGCGTCGTCTTCGACGTGCCCAGCGTCGGCGTCGCCAAGAGCCTGCTCTGTGGCACGCCGGTCGACGCCACGGACGATCTGGTGGAGGGCGCCCGCGTCCCGATCGAATCGGACGCCGACGTCACGGCGCCGAACGGCACCGTCATCGGCCACGCCGTCCAGACGCGCCAGTACGAGTCCGGCAGTCAGTCGATCAACCCGCTGATCGTCAGCCCCGGCCACCGCGTCGACGCCGACGCCGCGACCGACCTCGTGCTGGCGCTGACCAGCGGCTACAAACTCCCCGAACCCACGCGGCGCGCCGACGCCTACGCCGAGGAGGCGAAGTCGCTGCTCGACGCCTGAGTACGGCCTGCAACAACCACGACCGTCGTCGCCGTTTCGCACACGCTTTTTTGCTCGGGCCCTGAACGTTTCAGTATGGCCGACACGGAATCCGACGAGACGACCGGCGAGGAGCGCCGGTCGGGAGAGAGCGTCCGCAAGACCGTCCTGATCACCGGCTGCTCCTCGGGGATCGGACGCGAGAGCGCGCTGGCGTTCCTCGACGACGGCTGGACGGTGTACGCCACCGCCCGCGACGTCGAGGACATCGCCGCGCTCGACGAAGCGGGCTGCGAGACGGCCGAGTTGGACGTGACGGACGAACACCAGTGTCGATCGGTCGTCGAGCGCGTCATCTCCGAGACGGGCCGCGTGGACTGTCTCGTGAACAACGCGGGCTACGGACAGATGGGCCCGGTCGAGGAACTCCCGACCGAGGTCGTCCACGAGCAGTTCGACGTGAACGTCTACGGCCCTCATCGACTGATCCGCGCCGTCGCGCCACACATGCGCGAGCGCAAGACGGGGACGATAATCAACGTCTCCAGCGTCGCCGGCCGTCTGTCCTACCCCGGCAGCGGCGTCTACAGCGGCTCGAAGTTCGCGCTGGAGGCGATCAGCGACGCGCTCCGGGCCGAACTCGATCCCTTCGGCGTGGACGTGGTGGTGATCGAACCCGGTCCGGTCGACACGCAGTTCGAGGACCGGGTGGTCGACGCCGCGGAGTCGAACACCGAGCGGTCGGGCGCCTACGAGTGGTTCTACGACGTGATGGAAGACACCCAGATCCTCGGCGGGGGCGGCGTCGGCGCCGTGTCCGCCGAGACGGTCGCGGAAGCCATCCTCGACTCGGCGACCCGGACCTCGCCGCCCGCGCGGTATCCGGTCGGCCCGGTCGCGAAGTACGGCGACTACGCCCGCTTCCTCCCGGACTCGGTGCGCGACCGGCTGTACGGCGTCGTCCGACGGCTCGTCTGAGTGGGTTCGCCCTAATCGAGACAGCGCGCGACGATCCGCAACATTCGCTCGCCCCGAACTTCGTCGGCGAATAGCGGAACGCGCTTGATGTCGTGGCCGCGGAACAGGTCCTGCGCGGACGCCAGCGCGTCCTGCTGGACGTCCCAGCGGCGCTGGCAGAACTCGCAGGACTCCAGATTCGGCGAGACGAACTGCGAGGTGTCGACGTCGTCGGTCACGTCGGCGAGGTTCTCCATCACCTTGTTGACGACGACCGTTCCGACGGGGATCTCGAACTCGTCGAGTTGGCTCACGAGCCGCTGGCTCTCGACGACGCTCATCTCCTCGGGCACCATCACGACGCGGAAGTCGGTCTTGGCGGGGTCTCGCAGCGTCCCGCGGAGCTTCTCGATGCGATCCTGGAGCTCGCGGAGGTCGTCGATCCCCTCCTCGTCGGTCGGATCCTGCCCGCCGAACATCCCCTTGATGCCGTCGACCATCCCGCCGATGCGCTCCCGAAAGGCGACCATCCGGCCGACCATCGTGTCCATGATCTCGGGCAGTTCGAGCAGGCGCAGCGTGTGACCGGTCGGCGCCGTGTCGACGACGACGCGATCGAACCGCGGATCGTCCATGTACTCGACGAGCAGCTGCATCGCCGCGGCCTCGTCGGCGCCCGGCATCGCACCGCCCATCAGCGCGTCCATCGGGCCGTCGCCGCCGAGCATCTCGCCCAGACCGCCCATCGGGCCGCCGCCGGCACCGCCCATCGGGCCCGTGTCGCCGGCCTGTCCCGCGCCGCCGGCCTGTCCTGCACCGCCGGCCTGTCCCTCCGTCCCGAAGGGATCCGCCTGGCCGGTCGCGTCGTCGGCGCCCGACCGGCCGCTCTCGTCGGACTGCCCGCCCATCCCGAACGCCGAGGCGGTCTCGGCCATCGCGTCGTCGGGGTCGATCTCGGCGGCCCACAGCGGCACGTCCTCGCGGATGCGCTCGGGGCGGGGCGAGATGTCGGTCTCGAACGTGTCCGACAGCGAGTGCGCCGGGTCGGTCGAGACGACCAGCGTCGCCGCGCCCGACTCGGCGCTGGTCAGCGCGGTCGCCGCGGCCATCGTCGTCTTGCCGACGCCGCCCTTCCCGCCGTACAGCACGTAGTCGGGCGCGTCCGGCGAGAGGTCGTCGACCGCCCCGACGTCGATTCGGGGGTCGTCGTCCTGGTCGGAGCGGTCCGGCTCGTCATCCGGCAGGTACTCGGTATCGTCGTCCACGTTATCGACGGGCTCGACGTCCAGCGAGTTCATGCCCGAGGGTATCGGCCAGGGACTTGTGTACTCGTCGGTCGGGATCACCGGCTGTCGCCTACGTACCGCTACCGAGCGACACGCACCGCTCATAGCAACGGTTTACGATCCCGGGTTCAGTCCGAACGTATGGCATCGCAAGACTGGGTGACGGACGACAACGAGCGGTTGCGGGCGTTCTTCGAGTCGGTGCGAGAGTGCGTCAACTTACTGCCGACGCTGATGAGCCAGTATCGCCGGGACGACGAGGCGTTCGCCGAAACTGTCGACCGGATCGACGCCATCGAATCGCGGTGCGACTCGCTGGTGCGGGGACTCCGACACGAACTGGTCACGACCGACGCCGCGGGCTCGTCCGCCGGCCGGACGCTTCAGTTGCTCGACGACGCGGATCGGATCGTCTCCCGAGCGGAGTGCTTCGCCAAAGAGCTGGCGGCGATCCGTCCCGACCTGCCCGTCTCCGTGGACGGCGCACTGCTGGATATGGCTCGCACGACTAGCAAAGCGACTGAGCTGTTCGTCGACGCCATCGACGAAGAGATGCTGCTTCGATCGGGCGATCGGATCAGCGGCCGGTGCCAACGCGTCCGGACGCTCGAACGCGAATGCGACGAGCGCAAGTACGAACTTCTCGACCGGTTGTTCCACGATCCGCGGGTCGACGATCCGCTGCTGCTCAAGGAGTTCGTCACGACGTTCGACGAGATTCCCAACGCCGTCGAGGACGCCGCCGACCGGTTACTGTACGACCGGGGGCAGAGTCCGTCGGACGACGGCGCGTAGTCGCAGCCGCGGTCGCTCGCCGATCCGAGCTTTGTTACAACAGGTCGCTGCCCCACCGGACCAGTTCCGAGAGCGCGAGCAGCCCGCCCTCGGGACGTGAGAGCCGGCGGCCGGTCCACAGCGCCGCGACGGCCGCGACGGTGATCGCCGCCAGCCACGCGACGCCCGTCAGCACCGCCGGACTCGCCGCCAGCGGTCGGACGATCGCCGCGACGCCGAGGATGCCGAGCAGGTTGAACACGTTGCTCCCGAGGATGTTCCCGACCGAGACGCCGACGCGCCCGCGGCGCACCGCGACGAGCGAGACGGCGAGTTCCGGCGTCGACGTGCCCGCCGCGACGATCGTCTCGCCGACGACGAGTTCGGAGATCCCGGCCGCCAGCGCGAGCGCCGACGCCGACTCGACCATGAAGTGGCCGCTGGCGAGCACCAGCGCCAACCCCGCGGCCAGTTCGGCCGCGGTCCGCGACCATCGCGTCGGTCCGCGAGCCAGCCCGCCCGGCGGTGTCGATTCGGCCACGTTGCGGGCGGTCGACGACGCGCTCGACCCGTCGCCCGGTTCGGACGCCGCCTCGTCGCCGGTACCCAGCAGGTACGCGATGTATGCGACCATGCAGGCGACCATCGCAACTCCTTCCGCGCGGGCGACCGTCGCGTCGAGCAGGACGACGCCGCCGATCGCCGTCGCGAGCACGAGCGCGGCGCCGTCGCGGCGCACCGCCGATCGGTCGACCGGGATCGCGCCGAACAGCGCGAGGCCGCCGAGAATCAGCGCGAGGTTGAAGATGTTCGACCCGATCACGTTACCGACCGCCAGGTCGCCACGGCCGATCAGCGCCGCGTCGGCCGAGACGACCAACTCGGGCGCGGAGGTCCCGATCCCGACGATCGTCAGCCCGATGACGAACTCCGAGAGGCCGAAGCGCCGGGCGAACCGGACCGCGGCGTCGACGAACAGCCGGGCGCCGACGGCCAGCCCGACGACGGTGAGGGCGAGGACGGCGATCTGAGGCGCCACGCTGGACATCTACGGAGGCATTTGATGCCGATCCTCAAACATGTGTTCTCATCGGTGCTGCTCGCTGGCAGACCGTCGCCACCGCAAAACCCATATGCAACTCGTGTTATTCGGCCTAGACGATGATGTCGCCGAGCGCGGCCGGACGCCACCGAGCGAAGGACACGAGCCGATCGGCCATCAGACGAGACGACGGGATGAGCCGATCCGTCGAGGTGAGCCGGTGAGAGTCTTCCAAAGCGTTCGGCGACTCGTAGCGCACAATTACGAGCTGTTGTTCGACGAGGTCGGCGGGGAGGGACGGTCATCGCGTGCGCTCGTTTTGCTCGTGTTTGTCGCCTGTCCGGTTGTCGCCGGCATCCTGTACCGGGTGCTGGACCAGGACCCGGGTGGATTTGCCCACGAATTCGTTCTCGCAGTCGCGGTGCTCACGGGATTTGCTCTCCTCTCGGCCGTGTTTCTTTACAGTCTCCCCGTCAGTCGGACGGCCCGACTCGACGAGGACGTGACGACCCGACTCCACGCCGCTCTCGCCTATCTGGTTCTCGCCGGGATCGGCTATCTCTTCGTTTCGTTCTTCGAGGTCACGTTCATGAGCAGTAGTTCTCTGTACCACTCGAGCGCTCTCTTTCGGGCGGCCGTGGATCTGGGGCTCGTCGCTCTCGTCTCACACGTGATGCTCGTTCACTACCTCCTGTTCGCGCTGGTCGTCGTGGGGCGATTGTATCGGGCGGCTGTCGACGACGCCGGGCGATCGCCGACGAGCGAGGTGGATCGATGAACGCCTTCCGAACCGTCGGGCGGCTCGTGGAGCACAACTACGAGCTGCTGGTCGACGAGGCTCGCGGTGACGGCGCCGTGGCCCGGGCTCGCGTCTATCTCGTATTCATCGGGTTCCCGGTGTTCGCGGGCGTTTTCTACGGACTACTCGCTCCGGACTGGATCTACTTCGCGAGAGACTTCTTGCTGGTCGTCGTGACGGGAACCGGATTTGCCGTTCTGTCGCTCGTCGCTCTATCCGGTCTCCCGACGGCGGCGTCGGATCGGTCGGACGTCGACGACATCACCCGACTGCGGACAGTGCTCGGGTACGTGATCCTCGTCGGGATCGCCTACGTTGCCGTCGGGCTTCTGGACCTCTCGCTTCGGACCGCCGTCGGCTCCTCGGTACGCTACGTCGGAGATCTGTACTATTCGAGCGCTCTGTACCGGGCGTTTGTGAGTATGGACGTCTTCGCGATCCTCTCGTACGTCGTTCTCGTCCACTATCTGCTGTTCGTGCTGGTTCTCGTCGGCCGGCTGTACGAGCTGAATGTCGGAGGCGACATCCGCGACGAATCGGCCGACGTCGGTGGCAACTCCGAGTGATCGCTATCCGAAAAACTCCGCCAGCCGATCGGCGGCCTCCTCGACGCGCGGCGTTACCAGCGCGAACCGGAGCCAATCCTCGCGCGCCGTGCCGAAGGCGTCGCCCGGCATCCCCGCGACGCCGGCCTCGTCGATCAGTCGCTCGACGTTTGCCAGCGTGCCCGGGAAGTCCTCGAAGCGCGCGAGCACGTAGAAGCCGCCGTCGGGCGTCGTGTACTCCGCGCCGGCGTCGTCGAGCGCGGCGGTGAACGTCTCGACGCGCTCGGCCATCAGTTCCCGGTTGGCTTCGTAGTAGGCGGGATCGGTCTCTTGCAGGGCCGTCAGGACAGCTTGCTGGGCCGGGCGGCTCCCAGCGACGTTGACCAGCATGTGGCGAGTCTTGGCGGCGTCGACCAGCTCTTCGGGAAAGACGGCGTAGCCAACGCGAAAGCCGGTGATCGCCATCGACTTCGAGAACGCGTTCGTGACGATCCGATGCTCGGAGTCGACGCCGAGCGCGCTGGCGAACCGGCCAGAGTAGTCGAAGTGGTCGTACACCTCGTCGCTGAGCAGCAGCGCGTCGTTGGCCTCGGCGATCGCGACGAGGTCGCGCATCGTCGCTTCGTCGTACACCGCGCCGGTCGGGTTGTTCGGCGTGTTCACCAGGATCGCCGCGGTGTCCTCGCTCGCCCGTTCGCGGACCGCAGCGGGGTCGAGCTGGCCGTCCTCGTCGGCCGGGACGTACCGCTGGGTGCCGCCGAGCAGTTCGGTCTTGCCCGGGTAGTAGGGGTAGACGGGGTCGGTCAGCAGTATCTCGTCGCCCGCGCCCCGATCCAGCGCCGACGCCATCGCGAGGTAGTTCGCCTCGCCGGTGCCGTTGGTGACGATCACCCGATCGACGTCGACGCCGCGGCGCTCGGCGATCTCGGCCCGCAGCTTCGTCAGCCCCTCGCTGGGCGGGTACTGGAACGCTTCGGGGTCGGCGTCGGCGTACGCCCGAAGCCCGTCGCGGAGCGCGGCCGGCGGCTCCCAGTCGGGGTTGCCGCTGACCATGCCGACGACGTCGCGATCGGCCCGGGCCGCGTACTGCATGACGCGGAAGAACAGCGGCCGCTCGTAGTCCATACCCGGCAGGTGCGCGGCGGGCACAGTGATTCTTTCGGGACCGAACGGCCGGCGGGGCGCGGTCGCCGTCGCCCCGGTCGGCGCCCCGACATTCAAGCGGCCGCGGCGAGACCACTCGGTATGGCCTCGAACCAGGACGGCGCGGCGGAAAGCGGCGACGATGCCGCCGGGGAATCAGCCGAACACGCCGACCGACCGGGCGAGGAGGCGCCGATCGTCCAGCGGCTCGGCGACGCGCTGCGGGACGCCGACGCGACCGTGGCGGTCGCCGAGTCCTGCACCGGCGGACTGATCGGAGCCGAGCTGACCTCGGTGCCGGGCTCCAGCGACTACTTCGACCGGTCGCTGGTCACGTACGCCTACGGGGCGAAGCGACAGTTGCTCGGCGTCACCCGCGAGGCCCTCGACGAGCGCGGCGCCGTCAGCGAACCGGTCGCGCGCCAGATGGCCCGCGGCGTCCGCGACACGTCGGACACGACCTGGGGCGTCGGCGTCACCGGCGTCGCCGGACCGGACGGCGGCACTGAGGAGACGCCGGTCGGCACGGTGTACGTGGGTGTCGCGTACGCCGGGCCGTGGGGATCCGAGTCGTCGTACGCGACCGTCGAGCGCTACGAGTTCGACGGCGACCGCGCGGAGATTCGAGAGCGAGCGGTCCGACGAGCGCTCGCGGACCTGTTCGCGGAAGTCGAGACGGCCGCCGAACGGCCGGGGTGATCGGGAAGATCGCGACACCGGATAGCTTCGACGTCTGATCTGTCTTCGGCGAATGATTGTAGCTCAAGGGAAAGTACCATCTATCGGGAGTTCTCATGAGAGGGTACTTACCTCATCTCATGAACAAAGAAGGTCACGTTCTGAACGCCGTGCTGTTGAGCATCGGTCTCGGCTACATTCTCGAACCGGCCGGCGACGAGACGACGTTTCTCCGAATCCTCGAGGTGGGTGCCCCCGTCGTACTCGGCGCCTTGTTCCCCGACGTCGACACCGCCTTCGGCAAGCACCGGAAGACGCTCCACAACCTGCCGATCCTCGTCGGATTTCTCGCCTTCCCCTACTACTTCGGGAACCTGCAGTACGTCTGGCTCGGCATCCTGACCCACTACGTCCTCGACGTGGCGGGCAGCAAGCGCGGCATCGCGCTGTTCTATCCGGTCTGGAAGAAGGAGTTCGGCCTCCCGATCGGCGTCAACGTCAGCAGCGAACGGGCGACGATCGTCACCGCGCTCGTGACCGGCGCCGAGCTCGCGCTGATCGCGCTTGTGGTCTCCCGGCTGCCGCTCGGTGCGGTCGACATGGCTCGCCAGTCCGTCGGTCTCTGAGCCCGCTCAGTACACCGCGACGTCGTCGAACCGACCGTCGTACGCTTCGTGTCGCGGATGCGTCGGCTCCCGGCCGGACAGCAAAATGCGATCGACCTTCTTCCAGGAGTTTTCCCACCCCAGGTGCGCGAACTCGGCCGCCGACGCCAGGCTGTACTCGACGCCGCTACGACAGTGGACGTCCCGCGGTGCGCCCTCGCGGAGCGCCTCGATCAGGTCCTGCTCGTCGTCGATCGCCCGATCGAACTCCGTCCAGGCCTCGCCGACGGTCCGGCGCATGTGAGCGTACGACGACGCGAACGTCGGCTTCTCGACCGATTCGGCGATCTGGCGGGCGCGGCGCGTGTGGTGGGGCCAGTGCTTGAGGTTGTACACCTCGACGGCGTCCACGACGTCGGCGTACCGTCGAACGTCGTGCCGTGACATCCCGACCGACAGGAACTCCGGATGCGGGACGACGGCGGCGGCGTCCTGACGCCGGAGCTCGTCCATCGCACCCTCCAGCGTCACGAAGTCGGGAACCGGGTCGTCGAGACCGATCGCCAGGACGTGCTTGCGCTCACGCCAGGCTTCGGCGAAGATCTCTCTGGCGGGAACGACCAGCAGCTCGCCGTCGCTGTGGCGCTCGGCACGCTGCCGGATCGTCGGCAGTCGCTCGAAGTGGGGCGCGTACACCAGCACGTCGATCCCCCGGGCCTTCGAGCGCTCGACGACGCCGTCGTCGAGCACCTTGACGTGCATGTCGACCCGGGAACCCTCCTCACTCACGCGCTCGGATTCTCGACAGGTCACAATATGGGTTCTGATTCCGGACCGGTCGCCGGACTCGACCGGTTTCCCGCCGCCGCGGCGGAACAGTTTTAGGATCGCCGGCGAAAGCATCGGCAACGATGACCTGGGCCTGCGGCATCGACGACTGCGGGGAGACCTTCGACGCGGTCGAGGACGCGGTCGTCCACCAGACGAACGAGCACACGCGCCGCGAGTGCAAAGTCTGCGGCGTTGTCGTCCCGGACGGCTACCTCGCGATCCGCCACGCGTTCAACGAGCACACCCGCGCGGAGTACGTCCGCGCCTACGGCGCCGACTCCGAGGAAGTCCGTCAGCGCGAGGAGATCAAAGACGAGATCGAGGCCGAAGCCGACCTCCAGGAGGTCGTCGACCGGCTGAACGACGCCGAACTCTAAATACGACCTTTTCCCCTACCACGTTTTTCCACCTCGGGTAGCCTCGCTACGCTCGGCTACCGCTCGGCGCAAAAACGTGGGCGAAAAACTCTGCTCGCTCACTCCGTTCGCTCGCAGCGAACCGACGGCTTCGCCGCCGGACGTTCTACGTTATCGCTCTTCCGAGTCCAGCACGCGGATCTGGTCGCCTCGAACGGTGACCGGAATCGGGACGGTCGCCTCGTAGAGCTCCACCGTGACCTGATCCTTGCCCTCGTCGATGCGCTGGACCTGGGCCTTCTCGCCCTTGAACGGGCCGGCGATGAGCTCGACGATGTCGCCCTCCGCGATGCCCTCGACGTCCGGCGTCGGCGAGAGGAAGTGCTCGACCTCCGAGATAGAGCTCTCGCCGGGGACGATGTCGCGGGCGTGGGGAATCTCCTCGAGGACCCGCGAGAGGACGGCGTCGTCCTCGGCCTCGACCATCACGTAGCTGGTCAGCGAGTCCGGCGCGAGGGCGGCGTGGATGTCGTCGACCTCGCGGTTCATGATCATGTCCGCGACCGTCCGCTCCTGGCTCGCGGTCGTCTTGACGGCGTACATCGGCACGGCTGTTAGACCCCCAGCGGCGCGGCCAGTCCGATCACCGAGCCCGCCTCGTAGGGCGGCACGAGGTGGAACATGAAGGATGCGATGAGGAAGCCGACCAGCCCGATCAGCAGGATGCCGGCGCCGGCGATCTTGGCGACCTGTGAGAACTCGTCCCACGCCGGCGTGCTCGCCATCTTGAGCACCCGCACGTACGACGTGAGGTCAAGTGGAACGTCCATAGTTTCTGTCCGATCCTTGCAGATGGGGCTTTTTCTATCTTTCTACAAGCAGCCCGAGCAGTTCGACCGCTCGGGCTGCCAATCGTGTGGCGTGAACTCACTCCTCCCGATCGACCAGCCCGTCGGCGGCGTCGCGCTCGATCGCCTCCGGCGGTCGATCGCCCGAGTCGCCGTACCCGCCGCCGCCCGGCGTCTCGACGGTGACCGTCGTCCCAGCGTCGACCTCCCGCGTGGCCTTGGCCGGCACCGGCTCGCCGTCGATCAGGTTTCGGCCGGGCAACCCGTCCTCGCCGCCGGCGACGCCGCTCGGCGCGGTCCGGCGCCGCTCGGTCAGCAGCGAGACGGTGGCGTCCGCGAGGACGCGCACCGACCGTACGAGGCCGAGTCCGCCGCGGTGCTCGCCCGCGCCGCCGCTGTCCGGCCGGAGCGCGTAGCGCTCGACGCGCAGGGGGTACTCGGTCTCCAGGGCCTCGACCGGCGTGTTCAGCGTGTTCGTCATCCCGACCTGGACGCCGTCGAGCCCGTCGCCGGACGGTCGACCGCCCGCGCCGCCGCCGATCGTCTCGTAGTAGGTAAAGCCCTCCCGCCCGCCGGCGCCGATCGTGAGGTTGTTCATCGTCCCCTGGCCGCCCGCCGGGACGCGCTCGGGCGCGGCGTCCGCCAGCGCGGCGAACACGACGTCGACGACGCGCTGGCTCGTCTCGACGTTGCCCCCGACCACCGCCGCGGGCGGCTCGGGGTTCAGCACCGACCCCTCGGGCGCCGAAACCGAGATCGGGTCGTAGCACCCCTCGTTCGGCGGCACGTCGGGATCGGTCGCGCAGCGCACCGCGAAGTAGACGGCGCTCCGGGCGACCGCCAGCGGCGCGTTGACGTTGCCCGCGACCTGCTCGTCGGTGCCGGCGAAGTCCACGGAGAGAGCGGCGCCGTCGACGGTCACCGTCACGGCGATTTCGACTGGGTCCTCGGTGACGCCGTCGCCCTCTAGCGCGTCTCGGGCGCGGTACTCGCCGTCCGGCAGCGCCTCGATCTCGGCGACCGTCCGCTCGCGCGAGTAGTCGATCACCGCGTCGAACGCCGCCCGAAGCCGCTCGTCGCCGCGCTCGGCGGCGAGCTCTTCGAGGCGCTCGATGCCTCGGTCGTTGGCAGCGCGCTGGGCGCGCAGGTCCGCCCGGCGCTGCTCGGGGTTCCGGACGTTCGCGAGGAACAGATCGAGCACGTCGTCGACCCGATCGCCGCCGTCGACCAGCCGAACCGGCGGGATCCGGACGCCCTCCTGCGTGATCTCGGTCGCGCCCGCCGGCATGCTGCCCGGCGCCATTCCCCCGACGTCGGCGTGATGGGCCCGCGAGGCGGCGAACCCCAGGATCTCGCCGTCGCTGTCGATCGTCGAGACCATCGTCACGTCCGGCAGGTGCGTCCCGCCGGCGTAGGGGTCGTTCAACACGAACGCGTCGCCCGGCGCCGGGTCGCGGTCGAGCACGGCCTCGACCGCTGCAGGCATCGCCCCGAGGTGAACCGGGATGTGCTCGGCCTGCGCGACCAGCCGGCCGTCGGCGTCGAACAGCGCCGTCGAGCAGTCCCGGCGCTCCTTGATATTCGGGGAGTACGCGCCCCGCACGAGCACCTCGCCCATCTCGTCGGCGATCCCCTCTAACTGGTTGCGCAGCACCTCCAGCGCGACGGGGTCGAGGTCGGCGCTCGCGTCGGCCGGTTCGTCGGCGTCACCGTTCATCACGATCACCTCTCGTTAGTAGCATGGTTCCGTCCGCGCGAACCGCGGCGCGCCAGTCCGGCGGGACGACCGTCGTGCTCTCGGCCTGCTCGACGATCGCGGGGCCGTCGAACTCGCGCCCCGGATCGAGCCCCGCTCGATCGTAGATCGGCGTCGAGACGCGCCCGCCCTCCTGGCCGAACGCGACCTCGCGCTCGCCGCGAAGGGGATCGCCGCCGGACTCGTCCCCGACCGGGAGGTCGGGCCCGGACACCACGGCTCGGGATCGCAGCGTGACGAGTTCGACCGCCTCGTCCATCCGGTAGCCCCGAGTGCGCTCGTGGGCCGCGTGGAACCGCTCGGCGAGCGCGGCGGGATCGACCGGCGCGCCGGCGTCGACCTCCAGTTCGAAGCTCTGGCCGGCGTACCGGAGGTCGGCCGAGCGCTCGACCCGAGCCGCCCCGGGATCGCTCGTCGACGCCAGGACGTCCTCGCGGAGTTCGGCGTAGATACTCTCGATGGTCTCGCCGTCGGCGTCCGGGACGCTGTTTTCCTTCCTATCTGCGTTCCCGACCGACAGCGTCGCGCGGTGGGTCCGGGCGGCGTCGTGGATCTCGTCGGCCGCGAGCAGGCCGTACGCCGAGAGGACGCCGCAGGCCCGCGGGACGAGCATGGCGTCGATCCCCAGCTGCTCGGCCAGCGCCGCGGCGTGCATCGGCCCGGCGCCGCCGAAGGCCGTCAGCGCGAACTCGCGGGGGTCGAGGCCGCGCTCGACGGTCGCCGAGCGGATCGCCCGCGTCGTCGCGGCGACCGCCACCTCGTGGACGCCGCGGGCGGCGGCGAGGGCGTCCTCCAGGCCCGCCTCGTCGGCCAGGTCGGCGAGAACCTCGTGGGCGGCGTCGGCGTCGATCGACAGCTCCCCGCCCAGATCGGCGTCGGCGCCGACGTAGCCCAGTACGACCGCGGCGTCCGTGACCGTCGGCTCGGTCCCGCCGCGACCGTAACACGCCGGACCGGGCTCTGCGCCCGCCGATTCGGGACCCACCCGGAGCGCGCCGCCGGCGTCGACTCGCGCGAGGCTGCCGCCGCCGGCGCCGACGGTCGTCACGTCGACCACGGGCAGCCCGATCGGGCGCCCGCCGATCTCGGCGTCGGTCGTTCGCTCGGCCGATCCCTCGCGGACGAGGCTCACGTCGGTCGAGGTGCCGCCCATGTCGAACGTGACGACGCCGTCGTAGTCGGCCAGCGCGCCGTCTTCACCGTTCGCTGAGTCGTTGCGGGCTCGCTCCGCGATTTCTCCGGCGCCGACGACGCCAGCGGCCGGTCCCGAGAGCGCGGTGGTGACGGCCCGCTCGCGCACGAGATCGGCCTCGGCGATGCCGCCGTTGGACTGCATGACGCGAGGTTCCGGCACGCCCGCGGCGTCGGCGCGCTCGACGAGCCGTTCGAGGTACTCGTCGACGACCGGCCGGACGTAGGCGTCCAGCGCCGTCGTGGCGGTGCGCTCGTACTCCCGGAACTCCGCGAGCACCTCGCGGCTCGCTGAAACGGGAACGTCGAGCTCCTCGCGGAGGATCTCGGCTGCGCGGCGCTCGTTCTCGGGATCGGCGTACGCGTGGAGGAACGCGACGGCGACGCTCTCGACCTCGCGCTCGCGGAGCTTCGCCGCCAGTTCGCGCACGGCGTCCTCGTCGACCGGCCGCTCTACTCCCTCGGGCGTCGCTCGCTCGTCGACCTCGAAGCGTCGGCGCCGCGGCACGACCGGCTCGGGCGGCGCGGCGTCGAGGTCGTACAGCGCCGGGCGATCCTGGCGGCGGATCGCCAGCACGTCGCGGAACCCCTCGGTCGTCACCAGCGCCGTCCGGGCGCCGGTTTCCTCCAGGAGCGCGTTGACCGTCACCGTCGTCGCGTGGCGGAACCGGTCGATGTCTGCGGGGTCGACCCCCATAGCTCGGCAGGCCTTCCGAATCCCCTCGATGACACCCTCGCTCTGGTCGGCCGTCGTCGGTACTTTCGCGGTGACGAGCCGGCCGCCGTTCGGGACCGCGTCGGCGTCGTCGCCGGACGCCGCGTCGGCCGCGGCGTCGACCAGCACCACGTCGGTGAACGTCCCGCCGACGTCGACGCCGACGCGCAGCGTCCGGTCGCCGTCGGGAGGTCTGCTCGCGTTCTCGTTCATGCGTTCCGGGACGGACCGGGGGCTCGTCAAACTGGCGTTGCTGGCTCTGGTGTCTCACGTTGCCCGAAAAACTGCGTCGTCGTTCGCGGCCGGTCGCCGATCGGCGTCAGGGCGCGTCGTCCGGCACGTCGAAGTCGTGGTAGTGCTCGCCTTTCTCCTCGCTGAGGATCGACAGCGCGGCGGCGCCGCCGTCGCCCGCCGCGATCACCGCCTGCCACTCTTCGGCCCGGACCATCGCGCCGGTCGCGTACAGGCCGTCGACGCTGGTCTCCATCGAGAGGTTCACGTCGACCGTGTCGTCGTCGCTGAACTCGCAGCCGATCTCCTCGGCCAGTGATCGGTCGGCGCCGGTCGCCAGCACGACGTAGTCGGCGTCGTACTCGCCGTCCTCTGTCTCGACGGCGAACCCGTCGTCGGACTGCTCGACCGCGGTCGCCTCCTCGTCGGTGCGGACGTCCGCGCCGTGGTCCTCCACCTGCTCGCGCGTGACCGTCATGAACTCCGATCCGTCGATACTCTCGATTCCGGGGTAGTTGAACAGGTGGGCCTTGTGCATCCACGTCTCGTCGCCGTCGAAGACGACCGTGTCGAGGCCGTTTTTCGCCGTGAACAGTGCCGCGCTGAGGCCGGCGGGACCGCCGCCGACGACTGCTACGTCTGTCATGAGTCACCATTCGGCGAGCGTACGGTTAAACGCTGGACCAGCGGCCATCGACTCGGGGTTTCGATCTCGAAACTGGACGAAAACGGAGCGGCGTCGGCGCACTGCGGCGATGCCGCGGTCGCTCCGGACGGAAGAAATCGAAGAAGACGTCGACGGGAGAGTGGCCGATCAGTCGACGTAGTCGATGTCCTCGACCTGGTCGGCGGCTTCCTGGTCCTGCTGGCTCTCGGTGTTGCTACCGTAGATCTGGGGCGACTCGACGCCCGTAACGACGATCATCGTGCGCATGGACCCCTCGAGCTGCTCGTCGATCGAGGTCCCCCAGATGATCCGCGCGTCGGGGTCGATCCGGTCGTAGATCTCCTCGACGACACCCTCCGCTTCCTCGATGGACATGTCGGAGCCGCCGGTGACGTTGACGAGCGCGCTGTTGGCGCCCGAGATGTCGACGTCGAGCAGCGGCGAGCGCAGCGCGGTCTTGACCGAGTCCTGCGCTTTGGCGTCCGAATCGGACTCGCCGAGGCCGATCATCGCGACGCCGCCCCGCTCCATCACGGTGCGGACGTCGGCGAAGTCCAGATTGACGAGGCCGGGCTTGGTGATCAGCTCGGTGATGCCCTTGACCGATCGCATCAGCACTTCGTCGGATACCTTGAACGCCTGGCGGACGGGGAGCTTGCCCACCGAGTCGAGCAGGCGATCGTTCGGGACGACGATGACCGTGTCGGCGACGTCCCGCAGGCGTTCGAGGCCGGCCTCGGCGTTGGTGCGCCGAACCTCGCCCTCCGCGGTAAAGGGCGTCGTGACGATCGCGATCGTCAGCGCGCCGCTCTCGCGGGCGGCCTTGGCGACGACGGGCGCGCTGCCCGTGCCGGTGCCGCCGCCGAGCCCGGCGGTGACGAAGACCATGTCGGAGCCGTCGACGGCGTCGTAGATCTCTTCCTGGCTCTCGATCGCGGCCTCCTCGCCGACCTGGGGGAGCGATCCGGCGCCGCGGCCGCGGGTCTTCTCCTCGCCCATGAGGATCTTCGTGTCGGCCTCGACGTCGACGAGGTGCTGGACGTCCGTGTTGGCGGCCACGAGCTTGGCGCCGTGGATCCCCTCCTCGGCCATCCGGTTGACGGTGTTCCCCCCGGCGCCCCCGCAACCTACGACCGTGATGTTGGTCTGGAGATCTTCGAGGACGTCTTTCAGTTCGTCGTCGGTCATTTTCCCGGAGGGCCCGCCGGCGTCGCTCGCCCCGTCGTCGTGGGCCGGAGCGTCGTCGGCCGCGTTCTCGGCCTCGTCGATGGCTTCGTCTACGATCGAGTCCATTCTTGCCCCACTGTTACAGGATGGAGGTTAATTACCTTTCCCCTCAAGTGTCAGATAGCCGGGAGGGATCGCGTCCGGAGCGTTCGATCGGGGGTCGCTTTTCGACGCCGTCCGCGCCGGCGTCGTCCGGGCCGCGTGTCCGCTAATCGAACAGTTCGACGAAGGGATCGGCGGTCTCCCGCGATCCCGTCACCAGCACCGAGCGGCCGTCCTGCTCGGTCGACACGGAAGTGTGCGGAGCAAACCGTCCGTCCTCGCCCTCGTTTTGGCCGACCCACTCCTCGACGGCGTCGACGTCGACCGAGGATTCGTCCGCGAACACGATCGCGTACGTCTCGTCGATCGGGTCCCCCTCCAGGTCCAGCGCGTACCCGTACCCGACCTGTCCCTCGAAGACGGGCGCATCGAGGTCGGTTTCGGACTGCTCGGCGGACGTCTGGGCGAGGACCCGGTCGCCGTCGCCGACGTGATCCAGCACCGCTCCGAGATCGTCGTTCTCGTCGCCGTACAGCGGCGTCTCGTCGGTCTGGGTGTCCGCGAGCGTTCGGAGCCCCTCGACGGGCGACTCGGTCTCGACCCACAGCAGCACGAACTCGCTGATGCCGATGGCGACGTTCGCGGACTGGTTCTGGACTTCCCTGAGAAACAGTTCGAACTCCCGGTGCTCGCCCGCCCGCTCGAAGCCGACGTTCTCCACGAGCCCCTCGCCGATCGCGTCGGCGGGGTGGTCGCCGTACAGCACCTGCTGGCTGTTGTTGTCGACCGTGACGTACTCGTCGAACGTGTCGATCGGGCTTCCGGCCGCGGAGGGCAGCGGAAACGGCGCGGAGCCGTTCCCGTTGGTCCGATCGACCAGCTCGGAGTAGGCGCCCTCGGCGAGCGAGTTTTCGGCAGCCAGCAGCGCCTCGAACGAAAAGTACTCGACCGAGTGGTGCTCGCCGCCGGATACCTCACCCGGCGCGGCGAGCCACGAGTCGAGCGAGAACGCCGGCGGATCCGCCTGCTCGTCATCGTCGTCGTTCCCGCCCTCGCCGCCGCCGAAACATCCGGCGACGCTCGTCGCCGCGCCGGTCGCGGCGAGCGCGCCGGCGGCGCCGAGCAGCTCCCGCCGCGTAGTCTCCTCTGACATTCTGCTATGCGGGTCCAACCGGCGACGTATATAACTACTGGCAACAGCCGGTGACGGCGGTTCGATTGCGGCGTCGGCGCCGACCGCGGGGCCCGCCGATCCGCATCAGTTTTCCCCGTCGAGCGGCTACGAGCCTCCATGACCGACCCCGCGAATCTCGACGTGACGCTGGTCGACGGCTACGTCGACGAGCCGGCCCACTTCGGGGTCCCGCCGTACATCTCCACGTACCCGCGCTTTACCGCCGGCGCGCTCGTCGACGCCGGCGTCCCGAAAGCGCAGATCACCTACCACACGATCGACGAGCTCCGGGACGACCGCTCGAAGTGGCGCGACGTCGCCGAGGCCGACCTGACCTGCTACCTCGGCGGGATGACCGTCCCCGGCAAGTACGTCGGCGGCACGCCCGCCGAACCCGACGAGGTCCGCGAGATCGCCTGGACCGCCAAAGGGACCTGCCTGATGGGTGGGCCCGTCAAGTTCGGCGTCGGCGACCAGAACGAGGGCGCCAGCGAGACCGAACGGGACGACCTGGACTACGACTTCGTCGCGAAGGGCGACGTCGAGGCCGCCGCCTACGACCTCGTCGAGAGCGGGCTGGAGGGGTTCGGCGACCGGATGCGCGACGTCGAGGAGGTCGACCGCTGGGCCGCGAAGGGGGCGTTCGTCGTCGAACAGCACCCGAACCACCCCGAGTACCTGATCGCCGAGATGGAGACCTCGCGGGGCTGTCCGTACCGCTGTTCGTTCTGTACGGAGCCGCTGTACGGCAACCCCTCGTTCCGGCCGCCCGAGTCCGTCGTCGACGAGGTCGACCGGCTCTCGGACCACGGCGTGAAACACTACCGGCTCGGCCGACAGGCCGACATCCTCGCGTACGGCGGCGACGGCGAGGCGCCGAATCCCGACGCGCTGCGAACGCTGTACGGCGGAATCCGCGAGGTGGCGCCCGACCTGGAGACGCTCCACCTCGACAACATGAACCCGATCACCGTGGTAAAGTGGCCCGAGAAAGCCAGGGAAGGAATCCGGATCATCGCCGAGCACAACACGCCCGGCGACACCGCCGCGTTCGGCCTCGAATCCGCTGATCCGGACGTGATGAGCGACAACAACCTCAACGTCACCGCCGACGAGTGCCTCGAGGCGGTGCGGATCGTCAACGAGGAGGGCGGCTGGCGCCCCGGCGAGGAACCGGGAACTGGTCCCTCCTGGGGTTCGGACGCCGCGAATCGGCTCCCGAAACTGCTCCCTGGCATCAACCTCGTCCACGGGCTCAAGGGCGAGACCGAGGAGACGTTCGAGCACAACAAGCGGTTCCTCCAGCGCGTGTACGACGAGGGGCTGATGCTGCGCCGCGTGAACATCCGCCAGGTGATGGCCTTTTCGGGCACCGACATGTCCGAAACCGGCGCCGAGATCGCCAAGGACCACAAGAAGCTGTTCAAGCAGTACAAACGCGAGGTCCGCGAGGAGATCGACAACCCGATGCTCCAGCGCCTCGCGCCGCCGGGCACCCGGCTTCCGGACGTCCACCTGGAGTACCACCAGGACGGCAAGACGTTCGGCCGCCAGCTGGGCACTTACCCGCTGCTCGTCGGCATCCCCGGCGAGCTCGAACTCGGTCGGACGATTGACGTCGCGATCGTCGACCACGGGTTCCGCTCTGTTACCGGCGTTCCCCACCCGCTGGATCTCAACGACGCCTCGATGGACGAGCTCACCGCGATCCCGGGCATCGGCAAGCAGCGCGCGGGCGACATCGTAGTGAATCGGCCGTACGAGTCGCCCGAGGAGATAGATGCGGACGTCGATCTGTCGGCGTTCGCGACTGCGGGGCGGACCGGCGGGGCGGACTGATCGTAACTGCGAGTGAGCGCAGCGAACGAGCAGCCTTTTTGGCCGAGCTTTTTGCGGTGAGTGGTGGCCGATGCGTAGCGAGGCCACCCGAACCGGAAAAAGGTCGTCGCACCTGTCGGCGTTCGCGACGGCCGGGCAGCCGGGCGGCGCGGACTGATCGGTCAGCCGGTATTTTCGGACGGGACGACGGGTTACGGCGGATCTCGGCGCCATCTCTCCGCGACGATTGGATGGAAATCTAACACTTCAGCGCCGGTGCAGGTCGCTCGCGCGTCGATGCCCGTGACCGGCGTACGAACTGTCGACAGTTCTATTACGAATGACTACCACGGAGAAAATGGAGGTATCTGACATTGGAGATATCTGATAAACTGCTGTGTCTGTTCAGCGCCGAGGTATCAGCCGACGACGACAACTACGTCGTCGAGATCCCCCGTCGCGAGGTCGAGACTGGGGATATCGACCCGGGCGATACCTACCGCGTCGCGCTCATCTCGCGGGAGGTCGAGGCGGAGTCCGACGAGGAGCAGAACGCCGGGGCGCCGCCGGAACCGCAACCGCCGGTGGAGATCGGCGAGACGCGCTACGTCGAGATCGAGGACATCGGCAAGCAGGGCGACGGCATCGCCCGCGTCGAGCGAGGGTACGTGATCATCGTCCCCGGGGCGGAAGTCGGCGAGCGCGTCAAAGTCGAGGTGACGGAAGTCAAGTCGAACTTCGCGGTCGGCGAAGTCATCGAGGAGTCCTTCTGAGTCGCGGCGTCGCCCGTCCGTCCTCGGTGCGCGACCGGGGCACCCGCTCCGGCGACCGAATCACTCTTCGATCGGCGCCCCGTCTATCGATTTTGCACCTTCCGAGTCGTGAACCACCACGCGATCTTCGGCGTCGACCGGCGCGTAGGCGTCGCGGACGTCGATCGCCTCCTCTAGCTCTCTGACCGCCCGCTCCTTAAGCGTCGCCGCCAACTCCTCGGCGTCCGTCCGCGAGATGTCCCGGCCCAGCCCCTCGCACTCGTGGGCCCGGACCATCCCCGCCTCGTCGACGGCCTCGCCCATCGGCTGGCTCGTCCCCGCCAGCGCGACGCTGAAGGGGTAGGTCGCGCAGATCAGCGGGCGGTCATCGTGGACCGAACAGGCGCCGGTGCCGTCCTCGGCTTCTTCGTAGAACGTGCAGTCGCCACACTCCGTCGTCTGGAGCGCCCACTCGAACGTCTCGCCGGTGAGGTGGCCGCCGTCGGCGTCGGAGCCGTCCGCGCCACCGTTCGCCGGCTCGGCGTCGCCGTCGCTCTCGTCGTCGTCCGCCGCCTCGCCGTCTTTCTCTTCGAGCCCGTACGGCATCGGGCGCGCGACGTCGCGCCAGTCGTACTCGCCGTCGTCGGCGGACTGGATCTCCCGTACTTCGTCGGGGAACACGGTCGCGGTGTGGGGGTCGTCGTCCTCGGCCTTGCAGCAGGCGCCGCAGCGCGTACACTCGAAGCCGATCGACTCGATGGCGTCGGCCAGGTCGGCCACGTCGAGGTCGCGGGCGCGGGCGAGTTCGGCTTCGAGCGATTCCATAGCGGGACGAAGCGCCCGAGCGGGGAAAAGCGTCGCGCTGGCGACCGGGGCGCCGATCGGACCGCTGGCGGTCGGGCGGGCGGGAGCGATCAACGATCGCCGACCGGTCGGGCGCGCTCGCCATCCCACTCGACCGCGCTCTCGACGGCGAGCTTTTCGAGGTGGGCGATCACGGCCCGCCGGGCGAGGTCGCGGACGCCCGAGAGGTCCTTCTCGTACGCCGCGTCGACGACGGCGTCGGGCGTCTCGTGTCCGTTCCGGACGGCGGCCAGCACCGCCCGCTCGCGATCGAGCCGGTGGGCGATCAAACGGCCCAGGACCGCCCTGGGGTCGTCGATCGCCGGGCCGTGCCCCGGCAGCAGTTCGCCGGGCGCTCGCGCGTGTAGACGCCGAAGCGCGGTGAGGTAGCCGCGCATGTCGCCGTCCGGTGGGCCGACGAACACACTTCCTTCGGCGACGGCGAGATCGCCGACCAGGACGCGAGCGCCTCGTCGCTCGGTGGGCACCTGTCGGCCGTCACCCGGCGTGGCGTCGACGCCGTCGATCGTCAGCGCGACGTGATCGGGGGCGTGTCCCGGCATCGAGGTGGCGTCGACGCCGTCGATCGTCAGCGCGACGTGGTCGGGGGCGTGTCCCGGCATCGAGGTGACGTCGACGCCGAATTCGCCGGCCGAGACTACGTCCCCGTCGCGCACGCCGGCGTCGGGCGTCACGCCGGTCGCGCGCTCGAATCGTTTCTCGTACCCCGATCGGGCGTACACGTCCAGGTCGTACTCGTCGGCGTAGTGCGCTAGCGCGCCGACGTGGTCGGGGTGAGCGTGCGTCGCCAGCACCGCGGCGGGGGACCGGCGGTCGAGCGCCCGCTCGAGTTCGTCCGATTCGTCGGCCGGATCCACGAGCAAGGCGTCCGATCGGCCGATAACGTACGCGTTGGTCGAGCCCGTCGGCGCGGGTCCCGAGACGGGAATCGGGACGCCGGCGATCCGATCCATCGGGCGGGGGTACCGCCCGGTCCGCAAAAAAGGCGGCGAGCGCAGGTGGTGGGAGGCCGGACGGCCGGAGGCGGGACGGCCGGCTCAGTTGTGCAGGAAGTAGACCTGCTTCCGGGCGTCGCGGAAGCTGTAGCGCGAACCGACGAGGCCGACTTCCTCGAGGCGGTTGAGCGCGTACCGGACCGTGCGGTCGGGCAACAGCGACTCCTCGGCGAGCTGGCCCTGCGAGAGCGGCGCGTCCGTCTCGAGAACCTTGGCGATCAGCTTGGCGCTGGGGGGCAGTTCGCGAAGCCGCTCGCGGTACTCGCTGTCGGAGAGGGGCTCTTCTACTCTGTCGGCGCGTTCCTCGCCCGTGGTGGTGCTCATACTCAGCGGTGGTCCGTCACCGCTGGTAAAACTTGGCTATATGGAGGACATATGAATTGAGACAATATATAGTGTATATATGCCATACCTATTTTCTGGATGTGCCCAGTTTGGCGTTCCGAGATCGGTCCAGCGGGACGCAGCCGCCCTAAACCGACAGCCCACTCAGACTATCGTCCGAGACGGTGGGCGAATGGTCGATTGTATCGCAGCGTGCCGCGAGTCCCGAGGGATCGACGCAGCTGCACGATACTCGCAGATCGTCGAGGTTCGATGCGCGATACGAGTCGGCCTTGCGCACGCCGCGGCCGCGGTCGATCGGTCCGCGAGGTGACGAATCGTTTCCAGTATCGTTTTATCCCCGGGGCAGGTAGCAAATCGCAGCGTGAAAGGGCAGGAGTGGTATCAGGCGACCGACGTCGCCCAAGAGTACGACGACAAGCGCTTCTCCCGGGGCGGTCGGCTCATCGATCGCCGGGAGAAGGAGGCCGTGCTGGACGCGATCGGGCCCGTCGAGGGCAAGGACGTCCTCGAGATCGCCTGCGGTACCGGTCGGTTCACCGTGATGCTCGCCGAACGCGGCGCCAACGTCGTCGGGCTGGACATCTCGGCGGAGATGCTCTCGGAGGCCCGCGCGAAGGCCCGAGCACGCGGCGTCGGCGACGCCGTTGAGTTCCTGCGCGGCGACGCCGGGCGGCTCCCCTTCGAGGACGACGAGTTCGACGCCGTCGTCGCGATGCGGTTTTTCCACCTCGCGGACACGCCGGCGGCCTACCTCGAAGAGATCAGACGCGTCTCCGGCGATCAGGTGATGTTCGACACGTTCAAGCGCTACAGTGCGCGGAGCGTGTACAACTGGGCGCTCCCGATGGGATCGCGGCTCTACTCCCGCTCGGAGGTCGGCTCCCTGATCGAGGGCGCCGGGCTCGAACTCGTCGAGGACTCCCACGACTTCCTCCTGCCCTACGGCTTCTACCGGAAGATTCCCAATGTCCTCGCCAGCCCGCTTCGGTCGCTGGACACGACGCTCGGCGGCGCTCCGGGCGGCGACGCCGCGGCGTCGGTTTCCTACTGGCACGCGAGCGTAGAGTGACCGGCGCGGCCGGTGGAGATGCTTTTATGGTTTGCGGGAAGTATCGGGGAGTATGGACCTCTCGGTAGTGGTCCCGACGTTGAACGCCCGGGAGCAGCTCTCCGGGTGTCTCGACGCCCTCTCCGAGCGGGCCCCCGACGTCGAGGTGATCGTCGTCAACGGCCCCTCGTCCGACGGGACCACGGGGATGGTTCGCGAGCGCGACGACGTCGACGTGCTCGTCGAACTGTCCGACAGGAACGTCAACGTCTCCCGCAACGCCGGAATAGAGGTCGCCACCGGCGACGCCGTCGCCTTCGTCCACGACGAGCTCGCGATCGAGCCGTCGTGGCGCGACGCCGTCGCGGCGTCGCTCGACGCCGGCGCCGACGTCGTCACGGGGCCGACCCACCGGACCCTGCGCGCGGGCGTGACTACCGAGAGCGAGACGTCCGACACCGTCGCCGGTCGCGACGTCGCGTTTTTCAGCGGCGACAACGTCGCGCTCGATCGCGCGGCGGTCGAGGCGCTCGACGGGTTCGACGAGTACCTGGAAACCGAAGGCGCTCGCGACGCCTCCCACCGGCTCGCCGCGATGGAGTACGACGTCGTCTGGAACGGCGACATGTGCGTCCGCGGCGAGTACGGCGCCGACGGCGGGCGTCCCGACCGCGATCTAGGCGCGCGATACCGGTCGCTGGCCTACCAGCTCGCGAAGAACTACGGACTGCGCCCCGCCGTCGCCCGATCGACGATCGCGTCGGCGCTCAAGGATTCCGTGTCGGCCGCCCGCGAAGTCACGCGCGGCGACGTCACCCCGACGACCTGGCTCGGGACCGGCCGCGAGGTGGTTTCGGGGCTCACCGGCGGCGTCGCGGCGGGGCTCCGGGCGCGCAAGGCCGACGAGACGCCCCGCCGCAATCCCAACGGCGTCTCGACGCGCCACGACCGGGCCGTCCGGCGGTACGACTGGCGGTGAACCGAGCATTGCGAGGCGATCCTCGTCAGGCCGAAGGCCTGACGGCGGTGAGAAGTTGATCCGCGGCGATGCCGCCGCTCGGCGTCGCTCGACGGTAGATCAGCCGCCGTCGGGCGACAGCCCGTCGACGACGCGCTCGGCGTTGCCGCTGAACACTCTGCGAAGCTTGTCCTCCGAGACGTCCAGCGTCAGCATCTCCATGACGCCGACGTTCGGGTGCGTCTCAGGGGCGCCGCTGCCGAACAGCACGCGGTCGGGATGTTCCAGCAGCGCCCGTTCGAGGTAGTCGCGGAACCGAACGTAGCTGGTGTCGAGATAGCAGTCGTCGTGCTCGTCGAGCATGTCGATGGCCGCGCCCATCAGATCGCGATTGAGCGGGTGGCCCCCGAAGTGCGCGACGATCACGGGGAACGAGTGGCCCAGCAGCGAGTCCGCGATCGCCTCGGGCGGGAACCCCTCGCCGCCGTGGATCAGCACCGGCAGCCCGACGTCCGCGAGCTCCGCGAGGACGTCCTCGTCGGGCAGCCCGTCGCGGGCAGGATCGAGCTTGAACCCGTGAAAGCGATCGTCGTAGGCGTACTTCTCGACGTCTTCGGGCGCAGTGTGGTGGTCCTTCCGCGAGGCCGCGAGGTTTCGGAGCTGCGAGGTCGCGCTCTCGCCGGGGTCGCGGGGGCCGTTGATCCGCGCGAACGCGATGAACGGTCGCTCGACGCTCATCCGGGCGACGGCGTTGTTCGCCCGCAGGTAGTCCGTCCCGGCCCGGTGGCCGGGAAACACGACCGACCGAACCACGCCGGCCTGGTGCATCTCGCGCTCTAAGGTGTCGGGCGTGATCGACCGACCGGTCGCTCCCTTGTCGGCGTCCAGCCGGGCGTGCACGTCGACCACCCGGAACCGGTGCTCCAGTTCCAGCATCGGCGTACCCTTTCGGATCGGGGTATTTTGAGCTACCGGTTCGGCCGATACCCCGCCGCGATCGCCCCGAGAGTCCACGACGGCGCGGGGACGACTCGCGAGCGGCACAGCAAAGTTTATATTGAACCGCTAAGTACACTTTACCGAACACATGGCAGACAACGCTTCTCAGCGGCGCATGGGCGGACAGCCGCTCTTCATTCTGAGCGAGGACAGTCAGCGAACGTCGGGCAAGGACGCCCAGGACTCGAACATCTCGGCCGGGAAGGCCGTCAGCGAGGCCGTACGCACCACACTGGGCCCCCGCGGGATGGACAAGATGCTGGTGTCGGACTCGGGCGACGTCGTGATCACGAACGACGGCGCGACGATCCTCCAGGAGATGGACATCGAGCACCCCGCGGCCGACATGATCGTCGAGGTCGCCGAGACCCAGGAGAACGAGGTCGGCGACGGCACGACGACCGCGGCGATCCTCGCGGGCCAGCTGCTCGCCCAGGCCGAGGACCTGTTCGACGACGACGTCCACGCGACGACCGTCGTCGAGGGGTACCACGAGGCCGCCGAGATCGCCCACGACGCCGTCGACGAACTCGCGCTGGAGGGCGACGTCGACGAGGAACTGCTGCTCGCGGTCGCCGAGTCCAGCATGACCGGCAAGGGTACCGGCGGCGTCACCGCGGAGTCGCTCGCCCGGACGGTCGTCGACGCCGTCGAGCAGGTCCGCGGCGACGCGGGCGTGAACCGCGACAACATCTCGATCCAGACGCAGGTCGGCGCCAGCTCCGGCGCGACCGAGCTCGTCGAGGGCATCCTCGTCGACGAGGAACCCGTCAACGAGCAGATGCCCGGCGACGTCGAGGACGCCTCGATCGCCCTGCTCGACGTCGAGCTCGGCGTGCGCACCGGCGACGTCGACGCCGAGTACAGCGTCGACAGCGTCGACCAGCTCACCGCCGCGATGGACGCCGAAGAGGAGGAAATCAAGGGAGTCGCTCAGACCGTCGCCGACTCGGGCGCCGACGTCGTGTTCGCTACAGACGACGTCGACGGCCGGGTCGCCTCCACGCTCGCCGACGAGGGCGTGCTCGTCTTCGAGAACCTTTCGGACGACGACGTTCGCGGCATCGCGAGCGCAACGGGCGCTCGCCGCGTCGGCGCGCTCGAGGATCTGGAAGACGAGGACTTCGGCAGCGCCGAGCGCGTCCGCACGGAGAAGTACGGCGACGAGGAGCTCGTGTTCGTCGAGGGCGGCGCCGCCGCCGAGTCGGTCACCCTGTTCGTCCGCGGCGGCACCGAGCACGTCGTCGACGAGCTCGAACGCGCCGTCCGCGACGCGCTCGACGTCGTCACCGCGGCGCTCGATTCCGGCGGCGTGGTCCCCGGGGCCGGCGCCGCGGAGATCGCCATCGCCGACCGCGTCCGCGCCGAGTCCGCGGGCGTCTCCGGCCGCAAGCAGCTCGCCGTCGAGGCGTTCGCGGACGCGATCGACGCCGTCCCGCGCACGCTCGCCGCCAACGCCGGGCTCGATCCGATCGACGCGCTGGTCGACCTGCGCTCCGAGCACGAAGCCGAAGGCCGCGCGGGCCTGATCGTCGACGGCCAGACCCGCGAGGTCGGCGACCCCGTCGAGCACGGCACGGTCGACCCCGCCGCCGTCAAGCACGAGGCCGTCGAGTCCGCGACCGAGGCCGCGACGCTGATCGCCCGGATCGACGACGTGATCGCGGCGGAATAACCAGTCGGGCATCTCGCCGCGGGACCGTTTTCCGCAGCGAGTAGCCGCAGAGTAAGCGGTTGAGCGTTTCAGCGAGATTCTAATTTCCTATTTTCTTCGGTCGGTCTACGATCAGCTATGACAAACACTTTCCAGACGTCCGCCACAACACCGAGTCGTGACCGACCGCGACAGTGACCGCGTCGACGCTATCGACGTTCTCGAAGGCTGTATCGACGAGGAGTCGCGGCATCCCGACGCGCATGACCACTCACCGGAAGATCTCAAGCGCGACTGGACGTCGGACCTATAGCCGTTTGTCCATCTTGTGCCGCCGGGGCTCGTAGCCCCGCGACTCGTAGACCTGCCTCGCGGTCTCGTTGTCGGCGTTCACCGAGAGCGTGACGTACTCGTAGTCGCGGTCGTCAGCCCACTTTTCGGCGCGATCCATCTGTTCGCCCGCGATTCCGTTCCCTCGATGATCCGGCGCGACGTACACTTCGCTGATATTCGCTTCCGCACCGCGCGCGAACACCTTCGGCGTCTCGCTGTCCTTGACGTGGGCGTACCCCGCGATTTCCCCGTCCCAATCCGCGAGGAATATCGCGTGGTCGTCGTCCTGATACTGCTCCCGTCGGTACGCAACGGCCTCCGAGCGAGCCTCGTCGGTCAGCTCCTCGTACCGGGGAACGAGAGCGTTGTACGAGTCCAGCTCCGCCATCTCCCTGGCGAAGGGGTGCCAGACATCCTCGACGAGTTCGGTGAGATCGTCCTCACGGAGGCGG
Source organism: Natronoarchaeum mannanilyticum (assembly GCF_039522665.1). Classification (NCBI taxonomy): domain Archaea; kingdom Methanobacteriati; phylum Methanobacteriota; class Halobacteria; order Halobacteriales; family Natronoarchaeaceae; genus Natronoarchaeum; species Natronoarchaeum mannanilyticum. The sequence continues at coordinate 188,834 of NZ_BAAADV010000001.1, read as the reverse complement.
CGAACGATCATATCTGTCCGTCGAACCGATCCGCGATAGATTTTCCCCTTCGACACCGGAACGAAGTGCTATAACTAACTAATATCAGCAAGTTATATCACGCCCGGATCGCGTTCACCCGAGTGATGGCGTTCAGCGACCAACTGCTCGACGAGGGCGAACAGATCTGGCAAGCGCAGTACGAACACCCCTTCGTGCGGGAACTCGCCGAGGGAACGCTCGATCCGGCGGCGTTCGAGACGTGGGTCCGGCAGGACTACCGCTACCTGCTCGACTACGCGCGAACGTACGCCATCGCCGGGACGAAGGCCCGCGACGAGGCGACGATGGCGTACCTGCTCGGCGTCGCCGACCGAATTCTGAACGACGAGATGGACCTGCACCGCGAGTTCGCCGCCGAGTACGGCCTGACGCCAGCGGATCTCGAAGCCACGGCCAAGGCGCCGACCTGCGTCGCCTACACGAATTTCCTCGTCCGAACCGCCCACGAGGGCTCGCTGGCCGAGATCGCCGCGGCGATCTACCCCTGCGCGCAGGGGTATCTCGACGTCGCAGAGCGGATGGCCGAGATCCAGGGCGACGCCGAGCACCGGTACACGCCGTTCATCGAGAAGTACACGAGCGACGAGTTCCGCGCGGCCGTCGACCGTGCTCGGGAGTTCGTCGATCGCTGCGGCGAGGAGTTCCCCGGCGAGCGCGACGCCATGCGCGAGGCGTTCCTGACGAGCGCGCGCCTGGAGCACGACTTCTGGGAGATGGCGTACACCTGCGAAGGGTGGGACGTCTGATGGTAACGAGTGCCCTCGCGCTCGGCGTCACCGCCGTCACGCTCGCCGCGGTGACGGCGCTGGGCCTGCTGTACTCGCGCGGTCGGGTCGACACCGTCGAGGACTACGTCTCGGCGCGCAACTCGATCGGCACCGGCGCGTCGACGGCGACGCTCGTCGCCTCGTCGATGGGCGCGTGGATCCTGCTGAGTCCCGCCGAGGCCGGCGCCGCGTTCGGCGGCCTGCCAGCGGTACTCGGCTACACGATCGGGAGCGCGATCCCGCTGCTCCTGCTCGTCCCGGTCGGCGTCCGCATCCGGCGGCTGATGCCCGAGGGTCACTCGCTCACCGAGTACGCCCTCGTCAGGTTCGGTCCGCGGATGTACGCGTACGTGCTGGTCGTCTCGATGCTCTACATGTTCGTGTTCCTCGCCGCGGAGATGACCGGTATCGCCGGCGCGCTGGCGATGCTCGCAGGGGTTCCGCTCTGGCAGACCGCCGCGCTGATCGGCGGGTTCGTGCTCGTCTACACCGCCTACGGCGGCCTCGTGGCGACGATCGTCACCGACACCGTCCAGACGCTCGTGATCCTCCCGCTGCTCGCGGTCGGCTTCGCGGGCGCGCTGTTCGCGCTCGGCGGCACCGGCGAGGTCCACGCCGACATCGCGAGCGCGAACGCCCACCTGCTCGATCCCGGCTACGCGGCCGGCGTCGAGTTCGGGATCTACGTCGCGTTCGCGGTGCTCGGCGCGGGGATGCTCAACCAGGGTCGGTGGCAGCGCGTCTACGCCGCGAAGGACGACGCGACGCTCCGGCGCTCGCTGGTCGCCGCCGCGGCGATGAGCGTTCCGCTGATCCTGCTGTCGGGACTGTTCGGCGTCGCCGCGGCGGGACTCGGTTTGATCGGGGACGGCAACGCCAGCGTCGCCTTCTTCGTGCTGGTCGCCGAGTCGTTCCCCGAGTGGGTCGCGCTGGTGGTCGTGGTGCTGGCCGTCCTCCTGGTCGCCAGTTCGGCGGACACGATGTTCAACGCCATCGCGAGCCTCGTCACGGCGGACCTCGCTCGCCTGATCGATGCGGACGCCGCGACGCTCTCGCGGACCGGCCGGGCGCTGACCGTCGTCGTCGCGGCGGGCGCGATCGCGATCGGATCGCAGGGGTACAGCGTCCTCTCGCTGTTTCTGACCGCCGACCTGCTGGCGGCGGCGACGTTTATCCCGTTCATCGCAGGACTGTACTCCAGCCGGCTGACCGAAACCGGCGCGCTCGCCAGTTCGCTCGCGAGCCTCGCCGTCGGCGTCGCGTTCTTCCCGACGCTGCGCGGGCCGCTCGCGACGATTCCGGGGCTCGGCGGAGCGCTGCCCGCACCGTCGTTCATGCACGCGTTTGTGGGTGCGACAGCCGTCTCGGCGCTGCTGACGCTCGTCGCCGCGCGGGTCGCCGACGCCGACTTCGATCACGCGGGCCTGGCTCGCGAGATTCGCGAGATCGAGCAGCCGATGACCGACGGCGGGCGGGACGCCGACGAAGAGTCTGACGCGAACCGCGGGGCGACGCCTGACGCCGACGCCGCCGCGTCGGAGGTGAACCGATGAGCGCGCTCGGCCCGACCGCGTTCGACCTGCTCGTCTGGGGATCGATCGCGCTGGTGCTGGTCAGTTTCGCATACCTGACCTATCAACTCGTGGTTGACGCGCGGCACGGCGTCTGGTCCGGTTCGACGCCGAGAATTTCAGAGTTCTAACCGCACCGAATCGCCCGCTTCGACGCCGAACGCCTCGTCGCCTCGGCCGCGATTGACGTCGAGTTCGACGTTGCCGTGGCTGCCGACGGTCGCGAGCCACTGGCCTTCCGGCACCTCGGCGAACGTCTCGACGGCGGGCACCGCCCGCCCGTCGACGCGAACTTCGTCGAGGCTCTCCAGCACGTAGCCCGGCACGTTCGTGATCGCGTTGCCGAAGTCGTCGACGACCAGCACCTCGCACCGGACCGCGTCGCCTTCGATCGCCGGCTCGGGGAGTTCGAGGTCGACGAACTCGTCGGTCGGCGTCACGGCGCCCAGCCCGTCGACGGCGTCCGGAACGGTGCGGTCAGCGGCCCACGACTCGTGGACGGCGGCGGCCGCCGGCGCGAACACGTCGCGGCCGTGGAACGTGCTCGATGCGGCGTCCTCGTAGCCGATCTCGTGGACGCGGATCGCGTCGGCCTCGGCGCTCGTCGCCGCCTCGGCGTCGGCGTCGTCCGCAGCGCCAGCCAGTTCTCTGGCGGCCGGCAGCAGGACGCCGTTGTCGGGGCCGACGAGGACGTGCTCGCCGGCTTCGACGGCGATCGCGGCCCGATCCGTGCCGACGCCGGGGTCGACGACGACCAGGTGTGTCGCGGGCGGGAAGTACGGGAGAATTTCGCGGAGCCAGAACGCGGCGGCGCGGACGTCCTGGCGGGGGAACGTATGGCTCACGTCGACGAGGCGGGCGTCGGTGCGCTGCAGGACGACGCCTTTCATCGCGGCGGGGTACGGCGAGCCGAAATCGGAGGAGAGCGTGATCATGGGTGCGTGGTGTGAATCGGGGATGGAGTACGCCGTCTCAGATGCCGTTGCTGTCGGTCTCGCTGACGCGCTGGATGCGCTCGATGCCGTCGATCTCCTCGATCGTGTCGACGACCGGATCGGGCACCAGCGACTCCCAGTTGCCGTCCTTGATCATGCGCTCGCGGACCTCCGAGCCCTCCAGCACCTCGCGGTTGAACATCGGCGACTGGCGCACCTCGACGCCGGCCTCCTCGAACAGCTGGATGACGAGGGGATTGTTCGAGTACGCGACGTCGAAATCGGGGCTCATGCTCTGGACGTGGCTCACCCAGACGGAGTTGCGATCGAGGTCCTCGATCGGCACCGCGTACGTCACGAGGTCGAGGTCGACGAGCGACTTCGTGAGCATCATGATGCGCTCGCCGGCCGTGAACGGGTCGTGTCTCGTGTGGGAGGCGTCGGCGCTCCCGATGCCGAGCACGAGCTCGTCGACGTGGTCGTCCTCGACGATCGCCTCGACCATGCTGAGATGGCCGTTGTGAAACGGCTGGAACCGGCCGATGTAGCACCCGCGGGTCATGCTCGAACCTTCGTGGCTCGGGCCATAAGCGTGGCGAGACGCCGCGCCGGGACTCGGCCGCCGCTGCGCTCGTGATGATTGCCGAGCGACACGTCCAGGGTCCGCGACCGGTCGATCGAGCGGCCGAGTAACCGGCCGCCAACCCGCCGTACGGCGGTCCTCGCGTGCGTGGACGACGCACTGAGGGAGAAAGTATATCAGTAGCGCAGCCTTCGAATTAGGTAGCAGAACGATTCTATGAGTAACGACACGGATACCGACGACGACCCCCGCAGGGACGGGGGAAGCGAATCGCCCGCGGAGACCCCGGCGTCCCGGGAGGAGGACGCCGCGGAGCGAACGGGCGAGTCTACGGAGCCGACGGAGGACGCGTCGGACGGCGCGCCGTCGGGGAAAGCACAGCAAACGGGGGAGGGAACGGACGACGAGCAAACGGTCGACGAGCACGGCGAGGATGCGGCGGAGGACACGTCGACCCAGTCCGCCGACGACCTCGACGACGAGTACGGCCTCGAGGACGACCTCGGCAGCGAGGTCGAAGCCGACATCCGCGACGAGTTCGACGAGGACGACCTGCTCGGGGGGCTCGACATCGACTCGACCGCCGAGATCTCGATCCCCGACGAGCTGGTCGACCACGTTATCGGCCAGGACGAGGCCCGCGACATCGTCAAGAAGGCGGCCAAGCAGCGCCGCCACGTGATGATGATCGGCTCGCCGGGGACCGGCAAGTCGATGCTGGCCAAGGCGATGAGCCACCTCCTGCCCAAGGAGGATCTCCAGGACGTTCTCGTCTACCATAACCCGGACGACGGCAACGAGCCGAAGGTCCGGACGGTTCCGGCCGGCAAGGGCGAGCAGATCATCGACGCCCACAAGGAGGAAGCGCGCAAGCGAAACCAGCTGCGCACCTTCCTGATGTTGATCATCGTCGCGATCATCCTCGGGTACACCCTCATCACGGGGGCGTCGCTCCTGCTGGGGATCATCGCCGCGGTCGCCGTCTACATCCTGTTCCGCTACACCCAGCGCGGCAGCGACGCGATGATCCCGAACATGATCGTCAACGCCGCCGATCAGACTCAGGCGCCGTTCGAGGACGCCACCGGCGCCCACGCCGGCGCGCTGCTGGGCGACGTCCGCCACGACCCGTTCCAGTCCGGCGGGATGGAGACCCCTAGCCACGACCGCGTCGAACCGGGGGCGATCCACAAGGCCAACAAGGGCGTGCTGTTCGTCGACGAGATCAACACGCTCGACATCCGCAGCCAGCAGAAGCTGATGACGGCCATCCAGGAGGGCGAGTTCTCGATCACGGGCCAGTCCGAGCGCTCCTCGGGCGCGATGGTCCAGACCGAGCCCGTCCCCTGCGACTTCATCATGATCGCCGCGGGGAACCGCGACGCGCTGGAGAACATGCACCCGGCGCTGCGCTCCCGGATCAAGGGGTACGGCTACGAGGTGTTCATGGACGACACCATCGAGGACACCCCCGAGATGCGCCGGAAGTACATCCGGTTCATCGCCCAGGAGGTCGAGAAGGACGGCCGCCTGCCCCACTTCACGCCCGAAGCGGCGAAGGAAGTGGTGCTGGAAGCCAAGCGCCGGTCGGGCCGGAAGGGCCACCTGACGCTGCTGTTCCGTAACCTGGGCGGGCTGGTCCGCGTCGCGGGCGACATCGCCCGCGCCGAGGACAAGGAGTTCACCGAGCGCGAGGACGTGCTGCAGGCCAAGAAGCGCTCGCGCTCGATCGAGCAGCAGCTCGCCGACACCTACATCGAGCGCCGCAAGGACTACGAGCTCACGGTCGCCGACGGCGACGTCGTCGGCCGCGTCAACGGCCTCGCCGTGATGGGCGAGGACTCGGGCATCATGCTTCCCGTCATGGCGGAGGTCGCGCCCGCGCAGGGCGGCGGCCAGGTGATCGCCACCGGGAAGCTCCAGGAGATGGCCGAGGAGTCGGTCCAGAACGTCTCCGCGATCATCAAGAAGTTCTCGGACGTCGACCTCTCCGAGAAGGACGTCCACATCCAGTTCGTCCAGGCGGGCCAGCAGGGCGTCGACGGCGACTCGGCGTCGATCACGGTCGCCACCGCCGTCATCTCGGCGCTGGAAGACATCCCGGTGCGCCAGGACCTGGCGATGACCGGCTCGCTGTCGGTGCGGGGCGACGTGCTGCCCGTCGGCGGCGTCACCCACAAGATCGAGGCCGCCGCGAAGTCCGGCATCGAGACGATCATCATCCCGAAGGCCAACGAGCAGGACGTGATGATCGAGGACGAGTACGAGGAGATGGTCGAGATCGTCCCGGTCAGCAACATCAGCGAGGTGCTCGACGTGGCGCTGGCCGGCGAGACCGAGAAGGACAGTCTCGTCGACCGGCTCAAGAGCATCACCGGCCAGGCGCTGGATCCCCAGGTCGGCCAGGCCGGCTCGAACCCGAGCCCGCAGTAGGCTCTCGCCCGCAAGGGGGCATCTTTTCTATCGCCGCTCCGTACGGTGCAACGTGACTCGGTGGGTAGCTTTCGCGCTGGTCGCGCTCGCCGTCCTCGCAGTAGTACTCACACTCGCACGCGCCACGCAGTCGGCGTCGAGCGTCGGCTCGGGCGAACAGCGGTCGCCGCGGACGACTGCCGACCCACCGGACCACGGCGACGAACTGCGCGAGGCCGCCCCCGAGCGACACGACGCCGGTGCCGAGCGGCACGACGTCGACGCCGAGCGCCACGACGCCGACGCGGCCAAGAACAGAGTCGATGACTTGAACGATCCCGACGACCTGCAATCGGCGTCCGACCACCGTCGGAACCCGCGGCCCGACGCCGACCTCCAATCGCTTTCGACGGGTGCCCTGCTCGCGAACGTCGCGGTGACCCACGGCGCGCTCGGCGCGATCGTGCTCGTCGCGGCGTGGGCCGCCGACGTCCCCGCGACGGCGCTCGGGATCGACGCCGCCGCCAACGTCGGCTGGCCGGCGCTCGGCGTCGGGCTGGGACTCGGCGTCGCGCTGTACGCCGGCAACGAACTGCTCGCGGCGAACCTCGAACGCGTCGGCGTCGAGTACAGCGAGGAGCTCAGGGGCGCGCTCGGGCCGGATTCCATCGTAGGCTGGATCGTCTTGTTGGCGGTCGTGCTGCCGATCATCGCCGTGTTCGAGGAGCTGCTCTTTCGCGCCGCGCTGATCGGCGCGCTGTCGACTGGCTTCGGCGTCTCGCCGTGGGTACTCGCGGCCGCCTCCTCGCTGGCCTTTGGCTTCGGCCACGGCATCCAGGGGCCCAGCGGGATGATCGTGACGGGGATGCTCGGCGGCGTCCTCGCGGCGGCGTTCGTTCTGACGGGGAGTTTGCTGACGGTGATCGTGGCTCACTACCTGATCAACGCCCTGGAGTTCGTCGTCCACGAGGGGTTCGGGCTCGAGTGGGCCGACTAGCAGTTGTTTCTGACTGTAGCTGGACCCGCAGAGTAGCTTCCAATATCACCGCCTCGAAAGCCCCTGCCTGCTCCGGTCGATGGCCTCGCTGCGCGCTTCCCTCACTTCGTTCGGTGCAGTGCTTACTTCGGCCGTCTTCCCGGAGCAGGCAGCCCCTTTCAGTCCCGCCCGCGCCAGTTGGTTAACCGGCATCGGGTGGGACTGAAAGGGGCCGCGGGCTGGACGAAGGCAGGCGCAGCAAGCACTGGACCCGCCGGAGGCGGGGAAGCGCGCAGCAAGCCTCCCGAGTCCAGCCCGCGGGGGCTTTCGAGGCGGTAGTATCCGTGCGGAACTCTCTCGTTCCAGAGGACAACCAGATAGTTCCTAGTCGGCAATCCTCAAGGGCGAGCGCGCCGAACAACCGCACAGATGCCCGAGACGCTGGAGCTTCCGGACGGCGAGGTCGTCACGCCCGAGGACGTGTTTCTCTACGAGGAGTACCCCTACCGGTTCCAGCCGCTCGACCACGAGGAGTACGAGTTCAAGCTCGTCCCGCTGTACTGGGGCGGGGGCGACATGGACGTCCCGTTTCCCGGGCGCGAGGCGCTGGTCGACCAGTGGGGTCCCGAGTCACGGGGGACGATGACCGACGACGAGTGGGAAGTGTGGCTGCGCTCGGCCCGGGAGGACGAACGGTTCGGCGACGAGGAACTCGACGCGCTGGCCCGGGAGCTACCGACGGACGATCCGGGGGTGCTGACGACGATCAAGCGCGCCCTGGGCTTCTGAGCGCGCGCGGGTTCTGACGCTGCGCTTCAGAGTCCCTCGATCGAGCGGAGTCGCTGCTCGACGGCCGGCGGCGCCGCGCTCGGCCCGTCGCTGACGCGGTGGTCCGGGATCACGAGGGGCGCCGGATTCTCCGCCAGCGCGGTGCGAACGAGCGTCAGGGCCTCCTCGTCGTCGTCGTTCAGCGAGGGCGTCATCCGGGCGATCGCCGCCACCGTCACCGACTCGCCGTAGGGGACGTCCCTGACCGATTCCAGCACTTTGCGCTGGTCGGTCGGCACCGTCAGCGCGACCTGCACGTCCGCGAAGTCCTCCTCCTCGACGCCCGTGAGGTAGTCGTCGATCCGATCGAGCAGGGGATGGTCGGTCGCCGCGTCGGCGTCGGGCGACTCGGGGAACGTCACCCGCAGCACCTTGCTGCTGGCGACGCCGAGCTGGATCGAGCGGTCGAGGTACTCCGAGTCGCGCGCGTAGATGCCGGCGTCGTCTGCGTCCATGCGATAGCTTCGGTCGGTCACCGACTTGAAGATTGGTACGTCGCCGCCGACGCGACCGACGGCCAGCGCTTCCGGTCGCACCGAGCGCGTCGGGTGCGCAAGCCTTATGTGCATTTCCGTCCGTTAATGTACGATAATGGACGCTGATGAAGACGTAGCGCCAGCGGTAAGATCGATCCTCGACGCCGCGCGGCAGCGCGACTCGCCCGCCGCCGACCGGGTGTCGGTCAACCCGCGATCGCTCGACGACGCCGTCGCGGCGGCAGACGCCGACGGTCGGACGCCGGTGATCGCCGAGGTCAAACCCACCAGCCCGACGACGGAGGGCACCCGAACCGACGATCCCGTCGAACTTGCCCGCGCGATGGTCGACGGCGGGGCGGCCGCCCTCTCGGTGCTCACCGAACCTGAGCACTTCGGCGGCAGCCCGGAGTATCTCGAACGGGTGCGCGAGGCCGTCGACGTGCCGGTGCTGCGCAAGGATTTCCTGCTGCGCGAGGCCCAGCTCGACGCCGTCGCGGCCGACGTCGTGCTGCTGATCGCGCGGTTCGTCGGCGACGATCTCGCCGACCTGCTCGCGGCGGCCCGCGATCGGGGCTTTCAGGTGCTCGTCGAGGTCCACACGCGCGAGGAACTGGAGCGAGCGGTCGACGCCGGCGCGAACTTCGTCGGAGTGAACAACCGCGACCTCGCGAAGCTGGAGGTCGATCTCGCGACGTTCGAGGACGTCGCCGCCCACGCGCGGGACAGAACCGACGCGACGCTGATCGCGGAGAGCGGCGTCTCGACGCCGGACGACGTCCGGCGGATGCGTCGGGCGGGCGCGGACGCCCTGCTGATCGGCAGCGCGATCATGGACTACGACACCGATGAGCGGAGCTCATCGAGCCCTCGCTCGGCTTCGCCTCGCGAGGACGACGGAGCGGATCCGGCCGCAACGGTTCGAGAGAACACCGAACGACTGACCACGGCGGAGTCCCAGAGAGGAGACAACGAATGAGCACGACGAAGTTCGGAGAGTACGGCGGACAGTACGTGCCGGAGGTGTTGATGCCGGCGATCGAAGAGCTCACGGACGCCTACGAGCGCTACGTCCTCGAGAACGAGGACGGGTTCATGGACGAGTTCCGCGAGCGCCTGGCCGACTTCGGCGGCCGGCCCACTCCCTTGCAGCGCGCCGACCAGCTGAGCGAGCGCTACGACGCCGACGTCTATCTCAAACGGGAGGATCTGCTCCACGGCGGCGCCCACAAGCTCAACAACGCGCTTGGGCAGGTGCTGCTTGCCAAATACATGGGCAAGGAGCGCATCGTCGCAGAGACCGGCGCCGGCCAGCACGGCACGGCGACGGCGATGGCAGCGGCCCACCTCGACATGCCCTGCGAGATCTACATGGGTCGCCGCGACATCAACCGCCAGCGCCCCAACGTGTTCCGGATGCGCCTGAACGGCGCCGAGGTCGTCCCGGTGACCGTCGGGCGGGGCACGCTCAAGGAGGCGATCAACGAGACGATGCGCGAGTGGGCGACCAGCGTCGAGGACACTCACTACGTGATCGGCTCGATCGTCGGTCCTCACCCGTTCCCCCGGATGGTCCGGGACTTCCAGGCCGTCATCGGCGAGGAGGCCCGCGAGCAGATTCAGGACAAAGCCGGACGCCTGCCCGACAGCGTCGTCGCCTGCGCGGGCGGCGGCTCGAACACGATGGGCGCGTTCCACGAGTTCGTCCCGGACGCCGAAGACGGGGACACCACGCTGTTCGCCGTCGAGGCCGGCGGCGAGGGCCTGTTCGTCGACGAGGACGAGGGCGTCGCCCCGCACTCGGCGTCGCTCTCATCCGGCGACGAGGGCGTGCTCCACGGCGCCCGCACCAAACTGCTGCAGGACGCCGACGGCCAGATCGTCGAGTCCCACAGCGTCTCCTCGGGGCTGGACTACGCCGGCGTCGGGCCGGAGCTGTCCTACCTCGTCGACGAGGGCCACGTCACGCCGGTCAGTGTCGACGACGACGCCGCGCTGGAAGGGTTCCACCGGCTCTCGCAGGTCGAGGGGATCATCCCCGCCCTGGAGTCGGCCCACGCCGTCGCGTTCCTCGAACAGCAACTCGGCCCCGACGGCGTCCCCGCCGGGACGGCGGAGCGCGACCTGGGCGACGTGATCGTGCTCAACCTCTCGGGCCGGGGCGACAAGGACCTCGAATCCGCCATCGAGGAGACCGAGAAGCGCGACATCGACGCCGCGCCCGACATGGGGGTCTTCCATGAGTGATATAGAAAAGGCGATCGCCGGCGACGAGCCCTCGCTCGTGCCGTACGTCACGGCGGGCGACCCCGAGCCCGAGGCCACCGCCGAGTACGTCGAGGCGCTGGCGGCCGGTGGCGCCGACGTGATCGAACTCGGGATGCCGTTCTCGGAGCCGATCGCGGACGGCCCGACGATCCAGAACGCGATCCAGCGCGCGCTCGCGGCGGGCACGACGCCCGAGCGCTTCTTCGAGATCGTCGAGACCCTGGACGTCGACGTCCCGCTGGTCTGCATGACCTACTACAACCTACTGTACCAGTACGGCGACCGGAAGGAGGGAAGCGACTACGAACGCCTGCGCCCGTTCGTCCGGCGCGCCGCCGAAGCGGGAATTTCGGGGCTGATCATCCCCGACCTGCCGGTCGACGAGAGCGATCCGCTCCGGGAGGCCTGCGACGAGTTCGGCGTCGACCTGATCTTCGTCGTCGCGCCGACGACCACCGACGAGCGCCTCGAGGCGATGCGCGAGCGCGTCTCCGGATTCGTCTACGTGCAGGCCCGCCTCGGAACGACGGGCGCGCAGGCCGACGTCAGCGACGCCACCCACGAGAGCCTCGCGCGGCTCGCCGAGTGGTCGGTCCCCAAAGCGGTGGGATTCGGCGTCAGCGAGCGCGAGCACGCCGAGGAGATCGTCGCGACGGGCGCCGACGGCGTCGTCGCGGGCAGCGTGTTCGTCGACATCGTGGCCGAGGGCGACGCGGACGAGGGCACCGTCGCCGAGCGCCTGGAAGCCAAGGCCGCGGAGCTGAAAGCCGGCGCTCTCGACGGCGCGGACGAGCGATCCGGGAAGGTCACCGACGGCGCCCGATGAGAGCGGCGGGCCACCTCGCGAATCGGAAAACACATTACCGCAGGTTGCCAGAGACCCACATACCATGACTATCGGAACGGACGCGCGACTCGAACGCATCGGGACAGACGGGAAGTACATGATCGTCCCGATGGATCACGGGATCACGCTCGGAGCGGTACAGGGACTGAAAGACATCGAATCGACGATCGACGCGATCACTCGCGGCGGCGCCGACGCCGTCCTCACCCAGAAGGGGATCGCCCCGCGGGTCCACGACAACAAGAACGGGCAGGGGTACATCGTCCACCTCAACGCCTCGACGGTGATCGGGCCGGACGCCAACGAGAAGCGCCGCACCGGCACCGTCGAGGAAGCCGTCCGCGCGGGCGCCGACGCCGTCTCCTACCACATCAACGTCGGCAGCAAGCACGAGCCCGACCAGATCGAGGACCTCTCGAAGATGACCGCCGAGGCCGACCGGCTGGGCATCCCGGTGCTGGCGATGTCGTACGCCCGCGGCGAGCACCTCGACGGCGAGGACCCCGAGCACGACGCCGAGTATCTCGGCCACGCCGTGCGGCTCGCCGAGGAGGTCGGCGCCGACGTGGTCAAGACGGCCTACAGCGGCGACGCCGAGAGCTTCCAGCACGTCACCGAGTCGACGCGCCTGCCGGTCGTCATCGCGGGCGGGAGCCCCGGCACCGATCGAGAGACCGTCGAGAACGTCCGCGGCGCGATGGACGCCGGCGCCGACGGCATCTCGATGGGCCGGTCGATCTTCCAGCACGAGGATCCCGAGGCCATCTCGCGGGCCATCTCCGCCGTCATCCACGACGACGCGGGCGTCGACGAGGCGCTCGAGCGGGCCGGCCTGGCCGTCGAAGCGTAAGCGGGCGAATCGTAAGCGAACGTAACTGTTTTGCGCCGAGGGTGCGCGCCCTCGTTCATGGACGCCGTCGACCGGGTGCACGTCGTGCCGTTCGGTAGCGAGCTCGACCGGATCGTCGAGCCGGTCGTGCGCTACCGGGCCGACGTGGTGTACCTGCTCGAACACGACGACCCGCACCACGAGACGCCGGAGTACCACGACGAGGTGGTCGCCGCGCTCGACGCGGAAGGCCTCGAGGTCCGGCGTCGCGACTGCGACCTGCGGGACGTCTACGACGTGCTCGGCGTCGTCACGACGATCGCCGCCGAGCACCGCGGGGACTCGGTGCGGGTGAACGTCTCGGGCGCCGGCACGCTCGCGGCGATCGGCGCGACGATCGCCTGCATGGACGTCTCGACCGACGCCACCGCCTACTACGTCGAACCCGAGGAGTACGCCCACGACGCCGACGCCGAGCCGATCAGCGAGGGCTTCTCGGACCTGGCGACGCTGCCGACCTACCCCGTCGACTCGCCCTCGCGCGATCAGGTCGCGGTCATGGACTACCTCGCAGAGCGCGAGGGCGGGACGGCCAGGCCGAAAAAGCGCGACCTGATCGACCACGCCGAGGAGGCGGGCCTCTCGTTCGTCGCGGACCGCGACCCGGCCAACGACAAGGCGAAGTTCCGACTGCTCGACACGCACGTCGTCTCGCCGCTGGTCGAGGACGGCTACCTGGAGATCCGGGAGGTCGGGCGGCGCCATCTGGTCGAGTTGACCGAGCGCGGGCACAACGCGCTCCGGGCGTTCCGGCACAAACTGGAACACCCAGAGTAGTCGGCGGCCGGCGGCGGGCGATGCCGCGGCGGCATCGCCGCGACGGACAGTGTGGGGTCGGGCGTCGGCGGAGCGGAGGGCTGAGCGTCAGCGGAGCGGAGGGCCGAGCGTCAGCGGAGCGGAGGGCCGAGCGTCAGCGGAGCGGAGGGCCGAGCGTCAGCGGAGCGGAGGGCCGAGCGTCAGCGGAGCGGTGGGCCGAGCGTCAGCGGGGTGGAGGGCCGAACTCGGTGGCGCGAAGCCGCCGCCGATCAGTCGCGACCGCGCTGCGAGGCACCGCCGAGTTCGGCCTCGACGACCGCCTCGTAGAGCCGGAAGCCGAGCCGCGCGCAGCGCAGGTCCGACCGGAGCCGGTGGTAGTACGCCTTCAGCTCCTCGGCGCTCTCGGCGGGGGGAAGCGGGTCGACGGCGTCGGGAACGTCGACATCCTCCGGATCGACATCGTCGGGGCCGCCGCCGCAGAGCACCGTCGTGAGCCGCGGCGCCCCCGCCCGGTCGCGGGCGGTCGCGACCAGCACCTGGCGGCACCGTTCGACCCGGTCGGTCAGGCGCCGAACCTCGGCGGGGGCGGCGGGCGCGCCGAGCTCCGCGAGCAGCGCGTTCTCGGCGCGGGCGACCGTCGGCACCGACAGCTCGGCCGCCGCCGCGGCGTCCTCCAGCGGCGTGGCGTCGCGGCCGGTCCGGTGCTGTGCGATCCGGCGGGCCGCGACCACGGTCGGGTCGCGCCCGAACTCGCACAGCGCGGGCCCGCCGAACTGCTCCACGATCACTCGCGCGACGAACTCGGCGCGGTCGTCGCTGTCCCGGGACGGCGTCCAGGCGACGGCGTCGCTGCGATCGGTGTCCGTGCTGCCGGCGTCGTCGTCGAGGTTCGGCGCCATATCAGAGGGAGGGCGCCGTCGGGTCTTATCGTCTATGTCGATAGTATCGGTACTACCGTAACTATCAGTACTATCCGCACCGTCGGGAGCGGACGCACCCGCCCGCGCAAACTTCCGACGTTCCGCCACGTTCAAGCCCGCCGCCTGCGAGCGTTCGAGCATGACACGCGCAGTCTGGCTGAAGGCCGACGACTCCGTCGGCGACTGGGACGAGCGGCGCAAGCGAATCACCGCCGGGCTGGAGTCCGGCGTCGACTGGGTGCTCGTCGACGAGCACGACGTGGCCCGAGTCCGGGAGCTGGGCGACGTGAACGTCGCGGCGTTCCGCAGCGGCGGCGACGTCGACGTGATCGACGACGCCGAAGCCGACGACGCGGAGGACGCCGAGCCGGACGCCTACGTGGTCGGCAAGAACGGCGAGGGCGACGGCACGGTCGACCTGCCGGGCGACCTCTCGGGCTCGGCCGATCTCTCCACGCTCCGCCGGGACGACGACCGCGCGCAGGGGTCGTACGTCCGCATCTTCGACGAGGACTACGAGGCGTTCGCCGAGACCGCCGCGCAGGACGCCGAGTACACGATCGTCGTCGCCGAGGACTGGACGATCATCCCTCTGGAGAACCTGATCGCGCGCATCGGCGAGGAGACGACGCTGATCGCGGGCGTCACCACCGCCGAGGAGGCCCAGACCGCCTACGAGACGCTGGAGCTGGGCGCCGACGCGGTGCTGCTCGATAGCTCCGACCCCGACGAGATCCGCGAGACCGTCGCGGTCCGCGACGAGGCCGAGCGCGAGACGCTCGACCTGCAGTACGGCGAGGTGCTGGAGATCGAGCGCGCCGGCAGCGCCGACCGCGTCTGCGTCGATACCGGGAGTCTGATGGACCACGACGAGGGGATGCTGATCGGCTCGATGTCGCGGGGACTCGTGTTCGTCCACGCCGAGACCGCCGAATCGCCGTACGTCGCTTCTCGACCATTTCGGGTCAACGCGGGCGCGGTCCACGCGTACATCCGGACGCCCGACGGCGGCACGAAGTACCTCTCGGAGCTCAAGAGCGGCGACGAGGTCCAGATCGTCGACCTCGACGGCAACACGCGCGAGGCGGTCGTCGGCCGCGTCAAGATCGAGCAGCGCCCGATGTTCCGCGTCGAACTCGACGTCGACGGCGACCGGGTCGAGACGCTGATCCAGAACGCCGAGACGGTGAAAGTCGCGACGAGCGACGGCCGGACGGCGGTCACCGACCTCGAAGAGGGCGACGAGGTCAAACTGTACTACGGCGCGGAAGCTCGCCACTTTGGCGAGGCGGTCGAAGAGAGCATCATCGAGAAGTGAAGTCCGGGCGGTCGCGAGCGGGTGCTTTCAGACCGACTCTTCTTCGGTTGGCTCGTCCAGCCGGCTCGTACACCAGTGACAGAAGTCCAGGTCCTCGTCGAGTTCCTGCCCGCAGTGGGGGCACGTCGGGACGCCGTCGTCGCTCTGACGCTCGCCGTGCTCGGCCAGCAGGTACGCGTCGAGCATGCTAAAGCCCAGGATCGAGACGAGCGCGAACTCCTCGACCGTGGAGAGGTTCCCCGAAATCATCTGAGCCCCCTCGAACACGCCCACCGAGCCGTCTAAGGCCGCTTCGGGCGCGACGAACGCGACGGCGGAAACGACCAGCCCGAACCACAGCAGCGCGCGCAGCCAGCGCCGCAGGTACGCGTGTCCCAGCCCCGGGTACAGCGACAGCGCGGCGGCGATCAGAGGACGTTTCCGTACCATTATCTTTTCTCGGGGTTACGACGCTGCGCCCATTACGCTTCGGATTTCCGTTCGGACGCCGGGTGAGTCCGGTCGTTCGGGCCGTGGCCGCACGAACTGACCCTTCACACTCCGACGCCGTCTAGCGCCCGCTCCAGCCGGTCCAGCACCCGATCGCCGAAAAAGCGGACGTTCTCCAGCGCGTGGAACGCGTCGTAGGCGTCCCGTCGCGTCTCGAAGAACGCCGGGTCGACGTCGCGGTGCCGTCGGTACTCGTCGAGGAACGCGTCGCCCACCGCGTCCGACCGGAGCACGTACGACAGGTCGAACTCGTCGTGGCCGTAGAAGATCGCCGGGTCGAGGACGGCCCGCACCGCGCCCTCCTCGAACACGACGTTGCCAGGGTGGACGTCGCCGTGGAGCAGCGCGGGCGCGTCGGGCTCGACGAGGAGCTCGTCGAGCCGATCGGCGAACTCCCGCACGCGATCGAGGGTCGCGTCGGGGAGCGCCCCGTCCGCGTGCGCGGCCTCGGCGAACGGCACCACCCGCTGATCCCTGAAAAAGCCGATCCACGAGTCGGTCCATGGGTTCGACTGCGAGAAGGGCCCCGAGAGCGTGTCGAACGGGAAGCCGTACGCGCCGGCAGACACGTCGTGGAGCGCCGCGACCCGGCGCGCGAGATCGCGCTCGGCCCGCTCGTCGAACCGGCCGTCGCCCGCGACGAACTCCAGCAGGAGCAGGCCCTGCTCGACGTGGTACACGTCGGGGACGGGCAGGGGCGTCTCGCGGGCGAGGTACTGGAGCATGGCGGCCTCGACGCCCAGCGGCGCGTCGTCGACCTTCGCCGCGACGGGCGCGCGGTCCGCGAACGCGACCCGGTACACCGTCCCGACGTTGCCGCCGTCGAGTTCGGTGGCGTCCGTAGCGTCGGCGTCGAGCGCTGTCGAGACGCGGTCGAGGAGGCTACTTCTGTCGGAGTCTTCCGTCCTGGCGTTCATTGATCGGTCACCGGACGCCCAGGTACTCGGCGGATTCGTTTGCGATCTTCTCGACAGTGTCATCGACGAGGTGGCACTCCACGCCGTGGATGTCGTCGTTCCGAATCGTCACGACCGTCCACGGATTGACGTAGCTCTCGCGCGGGAGGGTTCCGCTCGCGAAGTCGTCGTCGGAAAGCGGGATCGCCACCGATCGGCGAGTCGTCGTCACAGCCGCGTACAGGGATTCCTCGTCGGCAAACGGGTGGGTGTCGTCGCTCAGGCAGACGTACGGTCGATAGTCGTGGTCGGCGAGCAGATCCGGCCCCTTGACCACGGCACCGCGGGAGTACCCCGTCATTCCTCGCCGTAGTAGTCGTCGGTCGTCGACGACGAGCTGGCTCCCCGCTGTGCCGCGTAGGAGGCGAGCCGGTCGTCCTCCGCGATCGCCCAGTACCGCCCCTGGTGACGGACCAGTCCTCGGTTCTCCAGGCGCGACAGCACGGCGCCGACGCTGCCGCGCTTGATGCCGGTCTCCTCGTGGAGCTCCGTCTGCGTGTACGCCTTGTCGTCGTTCGCCGCGAGAAACCGGACGATTCGGTAGGGCTGCGTGCCCTCCTTGAGGTCCAGCACGTCCGCGGGTTCCTCGTCGAGGCGGTCGATGTTGATCGGCACGTGTACTACTTTGTAATAGAACGCAATAAGTCTCTCCCCTTTCCGAGAAGTATCGTCGCTCTGTCCGCGGATACCGGGTGATCGGCGCGCGCTGTCGAGCCTCTCGTGGCGAGACAGCGCCGCGCGAGGGGCGAGCGAGGGAGCACCGCGACCGAGTGAGCCGGTTGGGGAGGACGAGGCTGCGGTTTCGGGCGGGAATGAAAGGGGCCGCCGCGCTCGGTCCGGTGAGGCGAAGCAAGCACTGGAGCGACCGGAGGGAGCGAAGCGCGCAGCGAGCCGCAACCGGTCGAGCGCGGCGGGGGCTTTCAGAGAATTGTCGTCGAGTGCTGTTCGAGAGCGCGCGGCGGGGCTTTCAAGGTGTTGTCCCGCTTCCAGAGAGCGACCGATAGCGCGAGACCTCCGACCCATCCAGCACCCAATTCCGCTACTCTCCGACCGCCTCCTCGACGATCTCGATCTCGTCGTCCGACAATCCGTACAGCTCGTACACGATTTCGTCGATCAGCGCGTCGGTCTGCTCGATTTTCTCCTCTAACTCCTCCGCCCGGGCCGTCGTCTCGACGTAGCTCTCCAGGCCGGCCTCCACGTCCGCGACGCGGGGCAGCGTCAGCTTCCGCAGGCGATCGACCAGCGAGTTCGTCTTCGTGGCGGTCTCGCGGAAGTCCGCGAACCCGCCGGCCTCGTCGACCGCCACCGGCACGAACGCCTCGATCAGGTCCGCCTCGGTCTCGGTGAGGTCGGTGATCCGCAGCGCCGGCAGGGGGTCGGTCTCGGTGTAGCCCCACTGGTCGGTTTCGTGCGCATCTTCGTCGTCGGGCTTGTACCGCGCGGTGAGTTTGATCTCGACGGTGCTGTCGGACTCCCGCCGCACGACGACCTCGCCGACGCGCAGGTTCGGCTTCTGCTCGGTCGTCTGCTGGAGCACCGAATCGGCCGAGCCCTCCGGGGGCTGGGTGAGGCCGACTTCGGAGAGGGTCTGGCCCTCGGTGTAGGAGCCGAGGTGGTCGAGGAGGGAGAGGTTGAGATTATGCAAACGCTCACGCAGTCTGGTCGCTTCCTGCGCAAGCTCGCCAAGTGAATGTTCGTCTGCATCGAACGATTCTACTACAGGAAGTTGCTCCATATACTGCGTACGGAATTCGTAATACAGGCTGTCCGCCGTGCTTCCTTCGAGTTTCGCAACAATCTTCGAGAGATAAAAAAGACACAGACTACTATTCAAGAACGCAAGTAGTCCACGATTCGATGACGGAATAAAGAAACATTTGTTGTTCGGATACCGGTGTTGGTCATCAAATACGAAACGGGCCTCAGGAGCTATCTCTGGATAGAGGATTTTATCAGATTCAATAAATTCGGCATAGGCCTCTTGTGGTTGCTGAAGTTCATACCAGGAGTCGATAGCTGCTCGCTGTTCAAGGTCACTTCTGTACTGTTCGAGATGCTCTTTTACAGCTGGATAGTCATCGATATCAACATCACTGTGAACGTACAGAAGCCATTCCTTTCCAGTCTGGATGTGATACCGACGGAGTTGCTTTCCCCTTACGAGTGGCTTCGCGAGTTCCTCTGTTCGCGGATCTTTGTCGACGAGGTCATTCTTCCGTTCCTCGCTGATTATAAACGCTGAATTGAGCCCTGTCTTCACCCCCCATCCTATTTGTCCATCCTCGATCCACTCTGCGAGGGATTTTCCTTGATCCTCGACTTTTTCCATCAGATTCGAGACACTCTGATCGACGAGACGCCAAGTCTCACCGCTAAGACCATCACTAGATACCTTGTGCCCCATCTTCTCCACCTCATCAGAAAGAGAAACAAATTCTAGGTTCTCGATCGAAGCGTAGTACCCGGGGTCTGTCGACTTCGCATCTTGTTCGGTCAAAACAATCGCAGAGCGAACAGTCGCATCAGGAAATACGGGGAGTCCCCCGAAGTCTACGATTTGCTGAATGGTCGTCTCTCGTCCGAGTAGTGAACGAACAGACTTGCCGTAGTTTGCTCGAAGAAATTTATTCGAGATGATGGAGCCGTACTTGCCATTCTGTCTCGATAGTTCGATCGATTTCTCAATGAAGTACGTGTATAAATCCGTGCGGGCGGCGTGAACCTCGTATGAGCTCTCAAGATACCCTTTGAGCGATTTGAATTCCTCCATCCGCACATACGGCGGATTCCCGACCACTGCATCGAACCCAGACCCATCTAGCTTCACCCCGTCCTCCCCGAAGAACACCTCGGGATACTCTATCTCCCAGTGGAAGAAGTCCTCCTCTTTCGCAGTCGCCTGCGCACTCCGGAACCAGTCCCGCTCCTGAATCTCGGCCCACTCGTCGTCGTCCTCGATCGCACGGGCCATCTCCTCGTAGGCGCCCTCGGGGACGTCCAGCCCGAACTGCTCGGCCGTGTCGACGTTCGCCAGTGCGAACAGGCGCTGGTACAGCGGATCGGCCCGGATCTCGTCGTACAGCTCCTCCATCGACTTGATGTCCGAGAGCGTCTCGTTGTCGATCGCCAGCAGGTCCTGCATCAGCTCCATCACGTGCTCCAGCGTGGACTGGCGGACGTGCGCGAGCGCCTGGGTGAGCGTCAGCTGGCCGTCCGAGGGCTCGTCGTCCTCCGCGAGGACCTCCGTGATGTCCGAGCCCACCAGCGAGTTGCCGGTCTTGAGGTGGTGATCGAGGAAGGCCAGGGGCTGGTCGGCCGCCAGGGTTTCGAGCCACATCGACAGCTTCGCCAGCTCGACGGCCATCCCGTTGACGTCGACGCCGTAGATGCATTCGCGCGCGATCGTGCGCCGGATCGCCTGCTCGTCGCGACCCTGCTCGCCCTCGCGGACGACCGCCATCACGCGCTCGGTGAGATACCCCGTCGCCTTCGTGAGGAAGTGGCCCGACCCCATCGCGGGATCGAGGATCGTCAGATCCTGCACGCGGCCGTAGAACCGCCCGAAGTACGCCGGGTCGCTCGGCTCCAGCCCGTCGGCCCGGAGGTCCTCGTCGATCTCCTCCAACAGGGGGTCGATCGTCTCCTCGACGATATACGAGACGACGTAGTCGGGCGTGTAGTACGCGCCCGTCGCCTTGCGCTCGCCCTCGTCGTTGACGACGTACAGCTCGCCCGCCTCGACCAGCTCGACGAAGTCGGCCGCGCTGACCTCGGTGGCTGGCTTCCAGACCTGTCCGCCGTCCTCGCGCACCGCGGCGTACTGCTCGGACGCGATGCGGAACTCGTGTTCGAGCAGCCCCTCGTAGATCGATCCGAGGTGGCGCGTGTCCAGGTCGGCGTAGTCCGCCAGCACGAACGCGCCGTCCTCGTCCTCCGTGGTTCCGAGCCGGTAGATCACCTCCGCGATGTAGCGGTCGGCGACCTCGTGCTCGGCGAGGAAGGTGTGTTCCTCGCGGTTGAACAGCCCGCCGTTGTACGGCGGGATGCCCAGCGACTCCTCGCCCGAATCCACGAGCCGGAACAGGTCCTGCAGGCGCGACCACATCGACGTGGAGTACTCGCTGTACTCGTCGAGATCCTGCCCGCCCTGGACGTCCTCGTGGATATCCAGCCTGAGCTGGTCGAGGCTGAAGTTCTCCTCGTACTCGGCGACCGACGCGGGGTCGTCCGGGTGGATCAGGTCGCGGGACTCGGCGTAGAGCACGAACATCAGCCGGTACAGCAACACCAGCGACTGCTCTTTGAGCTCCGCGAGCGACTCCTCGTCGTCGGGGTCGATATCGAGGTCGTTCGTCTCGACAAAGCCCTCGCCGAGCACTCGTAGCGCGGTGAAGACGTTGTCCTGCAGGTCCTCGCCGAGCTCCTTGGCTGCGGTCTCGCTTTCGGACCACACGCGATCGAGGAAGGAGGTGCCGTTGGTCTCGACGAACGCGTCGGGCCGGAAGAAGGCGTAGAAGTACTTGAACGCCTCCAGGCTCCCCGACTCCAGCAGTTCCGGCAGGTCGACCTCGTAGTATATCTCGGTCGCGTAATCCTTCGTTCCATAAAGACGCCACTTGCGCCCGTTGGTCAGGACGCCCCAGCGAAGGTCCTCGGGCGTGCGTTCGAGGTAGTAGCGGATCTGGTGGGACGCGTCGCGATACTGGCGCCGCTCGTCGAAGCGCTCCGTGAAGTCGGCGTCCCACTGCTTGGCTTCGAGCACCGCGCTCGCGGGGCTGTACATCGCCTCGGCGTCGCCGGACTGTTTCTTCAGCGCGGCGCCGCGACGCCGCTCGGCCGACTCGAACAGCAGTCGGTCGTTGTACCCGCTGCTGTCGCCCGGCAGCGTCGTCTCCGAGAGCGTGCCGAACCCGAGCGCGTCGAGCACCTCGTCGATCCAGCTGTCGAGCAGCTCGTCTTCCTTGTACGATGCCACGAGATCGCCTTCGAGATCCCACAGCTCGCGCAGTTCCTCGAACGCCTCGGCTGCCTCGTCGTCGCAGTCCCACGCGTCGAGGTCGTCGACGCGCTCGTCGAGGTAGTAGCCCGAGAACAGGTTCGAGTTCCGGTAGGGCTCCGATGGCAACGTCGCCTGGCTCATTGGGTCGTATCACTCGCCGCATCTCGTATTAATGTACGGTATTTGACGAGCAAGCCCTCGGACAGAAACTAGCCCGGCACTACTCCCGCACCACGTCGACGCCCAGCTCCTCGAACGTCCCGAAGAAGCCGGGGAACGAGACGTCGACGTGCTCGCCGCCCCGAATCGTCGTCGACCCGTCCGCGACCAGCCCGGCCACCGCCAACGACATGACGATCCGGTGGTCCTTGCGCCCGTCCACAGTAGCCCCCGAGAGCTCCGTCTCGCCGCCGTGGATCGTCAGCACGTCCCGCTCCTCGGTCACGCTCGCGCCCATCTTCCCGAGTTCCTCGGCCATCGCGCTGACCCGGTCGGTCTCCTTGTAGCGGACGTGCTCGCAGTTCTCGATCCGGGTGTCGCCGTCGGCGATCGCCCCAAGCGTCGCGATCGTCGGCAGGAGGTCCGGCGTGTCGCCGACGTCGACGGTCGTCCCGGAGAGGTCGGAGCGCTCGACCGAGATGACGCCCGCCTCGCGATCCCAGTCGATCGCGGCGCCCATCTCTTCGAGGACGCCGACGATCGCGCTGTCGCCCTGCGCGCTCGGCTGGGCGCCGCGCACGTCGACCGTCTCGCCATCCGCGGCCGCCACCGCGCCGGCCGCGAGGAGATACGACATCGACGAGAAGTCGCCCGGGACCGCGTACTCCCCTCCCTCGGGCGCGTAGGACTGCCCGCCGTCGACCGCGAACCCAGCGTCGGTCCGGCGCGCGTCGACGCCGAAAGCGTCCAGCAGCTCGATCGTGATGTCGACGTACGGCGCGGATTTGAGCTCAGTTTCGAGATCGATCTCGACGCCCTCGTCGGTGACCGCGCCCGCGAACAGCAGCGCGGAGATGAACTGCGAGGAGACGTCGCCCGGGATCGACGCCGTGCCGCCCGCGATGGGGCCGTCGATCACCAGCGGCGCTTGGCCGTTCCCGCGCGTCGAGCGGGCGCTCCCGCCCAGCTGCTCGATGGCGTCGAGCAGCGGGCCCTGCGGGCGCGAGCGCAGCGACTCGTCGCCGGTCAGCACGGTGCCGCCGTCGGCGAGCGCCGCCGCTGCGGTCACCAGCCGCATCGTCGTCCCGCTGTTCGCGCAGTCGACCACGTCCGCCGGCACGTCGGGGCGGCCGGCGAAGCCCTCGACGTCCAGCGACCCGTCCTCGCGCTCCTCGACCGACCCGCCGAACGCCTCGACGGCCCGCATCGTCGCCCGGATGTCCGCGCTCGTCAGCGGATCCCGCACGGTCGCGCCCTCGGCGTAGCCCGCGGCCAGCACCGCGCGGTGGGTGTAGCTCTTCGACGGCGGCGCCGCCGCCGCGCCCCGAACCCTCGACGGTGAGATCTCGACGTTCATGCCCGATGGGTCGGGCGGGGGGCGTATCACAGTACCGGAACCGGGCGGCTCGTCGGATCGGGCGGCTCGTCGACGCCGGAGCTGGGACAGGCGTCGACCGTTGGCGAGGTCGACGATCGAAGCAGGGACAGGTCGAGACCGGACAGGTACTGACGAGCCCGGGAGCGGGTAGTGCTAAAAGGTCACAGTTGCGATCATATAGTTTTTGCTTGATAGTGGGGTAAACTCTGATTAACCAGGGGTATTGATGCTTAATAAAAAAATACTGAAGGGTTCGGGACCGCTCTGTCCTCCCAACGATGGCGAGTAGGCCCCTGTCGACGCAACTGGAGGATTCGACGTCGGTACTCCTCGTGGCGCCGGCGTCGGACCCGGCCGACGATCGCGCCTGCGTGGACCTGCTGACGTTCGACGATCCGAGACGCGAGAACGTTCTGAGCGTCACGCTCTCCCAGACGCCCGCCGAGCGACTGGCGCTCTGGAAACGGGAAGGCGACGGGACGATACCCAACCGGGCGGCCGTCGTCGACGGGTGCGCGTCGTCGACGGATGCCGAGCGGGCGGCGGTCGCCGAGGAGGTGTCGGAACTATCGGTCGACGTGCTGTCGGACACCGCCGGGCCGATGGAGCTCGCCCTGACGATCGGCCAGTACCTGGGCGAGTGGGCCGAGGACTCCGAGCGGACGCTCGCGTGCATCCACTCGCTGTCCGAGCTGCTCGACTCGTTCGCCCGGGGCGAGGTCGTCCAGTTGATCAACGCGCTGGACGCCCGACTCGAGGCGACCGACGCCGTCGCCCACTACCACCTCGACCCCGAGGCCCACGACGAGCAGACCGTCGCCGACGTCCGGCCGCTGTTCGACGCCGTCGTCGAACACGCCCCGGAGGACGGCTGGACCGTGACGACCTCCTCGCGGGACGAGGCGCCGCAGTTCCGCGGCGAGACATCGGCGCTGTACCCGGATGAGACCTCGCCGGAGCAGCTGCCGCTCGATCACTCGCTCGACGACGTGTTCGAGTTGCTCGCGGACGAGCGGCGGCGTCGAGCCACGTACGCGCTCGCCAGGTCGCGGACGCAGATCACGTCCCTGGAGCGGCTCGCCGACGAGGTCGTCGATCGGGAAGTAGCTCGCGGCGACGTGACCGGGCCACTCCACCGCCGAGAGGTCGAAATCGCGCTCGTGCACAACCACCTGCCGCGGCTCGACGAGGCCGGGCTCGTGGAGTACGACCACGAAACCGGGGAGATCGAGAAACGGGGGTTCGAGCCCGGGCTCGTGACGTTTCTCAGGCACGTCGACCGGCTCGAACGCCCCTGACCGCTCGGTCGGGACGACGCCGGACCCCGATATCTTTTATCCGCCACCGCCCACCAATCGGGTATGGATCCGGACCTCTCGCGACTCGCCGCCGCCGTCGAGGAACACGGCGCCGACGGCTACCTGTTCGACGGCCACGACGACTCCGACCAGTACTACGTCTGCGGGTTCGACGCGCCCGACCCGTTCCTCGCGCTGTACGACGGTGCCGACGTCCACCTGCTGGTCTCGGGCCTGGAGTACGGCCGCGCCGAGAAGGAGAGCCGCGCCGCCACGGTCGCGCGCCTCGGCGAGTACGACTACCAGGAGCGGGCGGCCCGCGACGGCCCGAAGGAAGCGCGACTCGACGTGATCGCCGCGTTCCTCGCCGACCACGGCGTCGGCGCCGCGCTGGTTCCCGGGTCGTTCCCGACGGGCACCGCCGACGGGCTGCGCGAGCGCGACCTCGGCGTCGCCGTCGAGCGCTCGGACGTGATCACCGAGATCCGGTCTGTCAAGACCGACGAGGAGATCGACCACGTCCGGGCGGCCCAGCGCGCCAACGAGGCCGCGTTGCGGAGAGCCGAGGAGCTGATCGCGAACGCCGAGATCCGGGACGGCATCCTGTACCGGGACGACGAGCCCCTGACCAGCGAGTTCGTCAAGCGGGAGATCGAGATCGAACTGCTGCGAAACGGCTGCGCGCTCGACGAGACGATCGTCGCCGGCGGCGCGGACGCGGCCGACCCCCACGACCGCGGCAGCGGGCCGCTGTCCGCCGACGAGCCGATCGTCGTCGACATCTTCCCGCGGGACAAGGAGAGCAAGTACCACGCCGACATGACCCGAACGTTCCTGCGGGGCGAGCCCTCCGAGGAGGTCCGCGAGCGCTACGACGCGACCCTCGAAGCTCAGGAGGCCGCGCTCGACGCCGTCGCGGCGGGCGTCACGGGCAAGGCGGTCCACGACGCGGTCTGCGACGTCTACGAGGACGCGGGCTACCCGACGCTGCGCTCCGACCCGTCGACGGAGGTCGGCTACATCCACGGCACGGGCCACGGCATCGGGCTGGACGTCCACGAGCAGCCGACGCTGAACCCGACCGGCGAGGAGCTGCAGGCCGGCCAGATCGTCACCGTCGAGCCGGGCCTCTACGATCCGGAGTTCGGCGGGATCCGGATCGAGGACCTCGTGGTCGTCACCGAAGACGGCTGCGAGAATCTGACCGACTACGAGAAGCGACTGGTGCTGGACTGACCGTCCGATCCCGTCGCGCAGCGGCGTCGAGACGCCGCGGCGCAGTCTGAACACTCCGATACCACAGCGGCGTCAGAGCGCGACGTCGTCGCCCTCCTCGTACGACCGGAGCGACTGGGGTGCCCCGACGATCTTCGTCTGGACGCTCCCGCCGGCGCCGACGACCCGGATCGTCGCCCGCTCGCCCGGTTCGAGCCGCGCGTCGCCGTCGAGCGAAATCCGGATCGAAAAGCGGTCGCTCCTGTCGTTCAGTACCGGCGCGCTGGCGTCGTCGTCGACCAGCGGCTCGACCGCGAACGAGCCCGCGTCGGCCGTCTCGCCGTAGCCGAGCGTCCGCTGGCGCGTCGCGCCCACCAGTTCGATCGACGCCCCCGAGAGATCGATCTCGCCGGCGCCGGGCGAGGTCGTCACCGTCAGGTTGACGCCGTCGACCGTCCGGTCGCCGCCGTCGACGTCGATCGTGCCCGTGGCGCCGACGACGAGGATCTGGTCGCTGACCTGCGCAGAGGAGTCCTCGCTGGTCGCCTCGGCCGTGTTCTGGAGCATTCCGGCGGTCGAGATCAGCAGCGTCGCACCGAGCGCGGCGACGACGATCATCGCGGCGAACACGATCAGCGTCTCGACGCCGACCTGACCGCGGCGCCGCGGCGAAGCGTCTGTCAGGGTCGCCCCCCGTGGTTACACTCCGGAGACCTCGATCGGCGCACTCTCCGAGTACCTGTCCGGCGAACGGACATAATTGTCGTGCCTAACTGAAGAGGCATCCGGACGGACGCGGCAGCCGTCGGCAGCAGTTAGAGCCCGAGTTCCCGCCCGATGACGAGGTGTTGGATCTCGCTGGTCCCCTCGCCGATCTCCATGAGTTTGGCGTCCCGGTAGAACCGCTGGGGCGCGAAGTCGGTCGTGTAGCCGTAGCCGCCCAGCGTCTGGATCGCCTCCTCGGCGACCTCGCGGGCGGTCTCGCTGGCGTCTAACTTCGCCAGCGAGGACAGCCGCGTGCAGTCCTCGCCCTCGTCGTAGGTCCAGGCGGCCTTGTGAGTCAGCAGGCGCGAGCGCTCGATCTTCCGGTCCATCGCGACGAGCT
Source organism: Natronoarchaeum mannanilyticum (assembly GCF_039522665.1). Taxonomy (NCBI): domain Archaea; kingdom Methanobacteriati; phylum Methanobacteriota; class Halobacteria; order Halobacteriales; family Natronoarchaeaceae; genus Natronoarchaeum; species Natronoarchaeum mannanilyticum. The sequence continues at coordinate 161,644 of NZ_BAAADV010000001.1, read as the reverse complement.
TGTCCCGGATCGCGTCGAACTCGGAGATCGGCTGGCCGAACTGCTCGCGCTCGGTGGCGTAGGATCTGGCGGCTTCGTAGGCCCCCTGCGCGAGCCCGACCGACAGCGCGGCGATCGAGATGCGTCCGCCGTCCAGCGTCTTCGTCGTCTGGCGCCAGCCGTCGCCCTCCTCGCCGAGCAGGCGATCCTCGGGGAGCCGGCAGTCGTCGAACCGGATCTCGCAGGTCGGCGAGGCGTTCAGCCCGAGCTTGTCCCAGACGGTCGTCACCTCGAACCCGTCGTCGGCGTCGGGGTCGACGATGAACGTCGAGATGCCGTCGTAGCCCGCGTCGGGATCGGTGACGGCCTTGACCAGGATCGAACCGGCGACGTTGGCGTTCGTGATGAACTGCTTGGTCCCGTCGAGAACCCACTCGTCGCCATTCTGAGACGCCTCCAGCGTCTCAGAGCTCGCCGAGCTCTGCTCGGGGGTGTCCTTTCGTGCGCGCGTGTCCATGTCGCTGGCGTCGCTCCCGCTGCCGGGCTCGGTGAGCGCCCACGCGCCCATGTGTTCGCCTTCTGCGAGCGGGCGGAGCCAGCGCTCTTTCTGTTCCTCGGTGCCGAACATCTCGATCGGCTTCGAGCCGAGGCTGACGTGGGCGGCGTACGACAGCCCGATCGCGCCCGACACTCGGCCCAGTTCCTCGGCGACGAGCGCGTACATCAGCTGGTCGCCGCCGAGGCCGCCGTACTCCTCGTCGACCGGGACGCCCATCACGTCCAGCTCCGCGAGCTGGTCGAAGATTTCGTCGGGAAACCGGTGCTCGTCCTCGATCTCCTGGGCGATCGGCGCGATCTCGGCCTCGCAGAAGTCCCGGACGCTCTCGCGGATCATCCGGTGCTCGTCGGGGACGCGAAACTCCATGCGTGAGAGTTCGCGGACGCCGAGCATAAAGATCACGAACGATTGATACACTCAGCCGGCGAGAGGCATTTAACGCTCCCAGCCCACCGTTCGCGTGATGGACCTGCGCGGCATCGTCCGGGGCACCGTCGGCTGGCCCCAGCTGGAAGCCATCGGCGCCGAGCTGGCGCGCCGCGCCGACCGCGAGCAAGTGCGGATCACGTTTCTCGACGCCGACAACTGGCTGTCGACGCCGCTGGTCGTCGACGAGCGCTGGTTCGTGAAGGTGATCACGCCCCAGAACGCGCTCGTCCACGCCGTGCTCACCGGCGCGAGAAACGCCGGGGTCTTCTCCAGCGGGACCGAGGGCTTTTTCGGCCGGTTCGACGGACCCGTCGAGATGGCGCGCCACGAACTGGAGGCGACACGCGAGATGCGCCGGATCGGGCTGAACGCCCCGGCGCCGGTCGGCGTGTTCGAGTTCGACGAGTTCGGCGTCCTCGTGCTGGAGTACCTGAAGGACTTCCGGACCTTCGAGGACCTCTCGACCGCCGAGAAGCGACGCCGCGCCGACGAGCTGTTCGGCGCGCTCCGGCGGATGCACGACGACGAGCTCGCCCACGGCGACTTACGCGGGGAGAACGTTCTGATCGCCGACGACGAGCTGTACTTCATCGACGCCACCTACGTCCGCGAGGAGGGGCTGGCGTCGGCCCGTTCGTACGATCTGGCCTGCGCGCTGGCCGTGCTCGCGCCGACGATCGGCGCCCGAGACGCCATCGAGGCAGCGACGACGCACTACTCGCCGAAAGAGGTGCTCGCCGCCCGCGAGTTCCTCGATTTCGTGAAGATGCGCCCGGACCACGACTTCGACGCGGCGCTGGTGAAAGGCGAGATCGAGAAGGTCGCCGACTGAGAGCGCCGCAGCTACACGGTTGTGCTATTGTGAAAGCGCGAAAGGCGGAGTGGGCCGAGGTGGGACGCCGGGTGGCTCCGGCGTCGGGCCCGCTTCGAGCGAGCAGCGGGACGCCGAACCGGAGCGGCGGGATCGCCTAGGTCGATCCCGGAGTCGGGTCGAGCGCGACGAGCGTTGTGCCGGAACGACGTGAAAAGCGCCGTGTGTCCGGCAGGCGTTCGTTGGGCGGGCGAACGTATAAAGGCACGGTCTGCGGAAGCGGCCGAGGCCGAGGCCGACGCCTGCGATCGCCGGGTCGGACGCCGGTCGCGCAGCGCCGGATCAGACGCGCCGGTCTCGCAGTGCCGGGAACTCCTCGCGGACCGCGTCGACGCGCTCGGGATCGATCTCCGCGGTGACGATCGCGGCATCGTCGTCGCACGACGCCAGCGGCGTCCCCCACGGGTCGTACGCCGTCGAGCGCCCGAGCAGCGTCGCGTCGTCGAACTCGCCCGCCCCGTTGATCGTGGCGACGTAGCACTGGTTCTCGATCGCTCGCGCGCGCGAGAGCGTCTGCCAGTGCTCGACGCGGGGATAGGGCCACGCAGACGGTACGAGCACGAGCGTCGCGCCCGCGTCGGTCAGCTCGCGGTACTGCTCGGGAAAGCGCAGGTCGTAGCAGGTCGTCATCCCGACGGTAAAACCCTCGAACTCGGCGGTCGCGGTGCGCTCGCCGGGGACGAGCAGTTCGGCCTCCGCCGAGTCGTAGCCGAACAGGTGGCGCTTGCGGTACACCGCCCGACGCTCGCCGGCGCGATCGAAGAAAACGGAGGTGTTCGCCAGCCCCTCCGCGGCCGGCGTCTCGACGCCGCTCGTCGCCGCCAGATCTTCCACGATGCTGCCGGCGAGCACCGCGACGTCGTGCTCGGCCGCGGCGTCGGCGATCCGCGAGAGCGTCTCGCCGCCCAGCGGCTCGGCTTGCCGGTGGTAGAGGTCGAACGCGAAGTAGCCGACGTTGAATATCTCGGGGAGTGCGACGAGGTCGGCGCCGCGGTCGGCAGCCCGGGCGACGGCGTCGGTCGCCCGCTTTCGGTTGGCTTCGACCGCACCGGGCTCGACTTCGATCTGTGCGAGCGCGAGCGTGACGCCGGCGGACGAGTCGTCCTCAGTCACGCTCTCGCCACCCCGGTCACGCCCTTGCGCTCGACCCTGCGCCCGTCCCCGATCACTGCTCGACCCCCAGACTCTCGCGGAGCGTCGCCTCCAGGTTCTGGAGCTCCCCGTCGAGGTTGCGCTCGAAGTACCGCTCGACGCCCGGCAGGCGGCCGTCGACGACGAAGCGGTTGACGACCCGCGACCCGCCGTCGGTCGCCTCGATCTCGTGTTCGCCGGTGACGCGCATCACCTTCGACCGGCCGACGAACTTGACGTACTCGGGCGGTCTGCGCTCCACGTCCTCCGTGCGGACCGCCGCCGTCCGATTCAGTAGCGGGATCGGCAGTTCGACGTGCCACGTCGCCCGTCGCCCGTCCGCGTCGTCCAGTTCGAAGTCCGAGACCACGCTGATCGCCCGCGCGCGCTGCTCCGGATCGGAGATGAACTCCCAGACGCGCTCGCGCTCGACGGGCAACTCGAACGTCCGCTCGACCCGGACTGTCATTGGCCAAACTGAGGCGCTCGGGAGTAAAAAGCCGCCCGTTCCGGCGACACTCTAGCTGACCGTTACCTTCCAGGTCGTCGACCGGGAGCGACCCCACTTCTCGATGTCGACCTCGTCGGCCTCCTCCGCGAGGCGGGGGAGCCGCGATCCGACCTGCTTGGCCGAGAGCCCGATCGCTTCGGCGACGTTTTTCGCCCGGAAGTACCGCTCCCCGCGGGCGGCGCTCTCGCGGAGGTACGAGACGATGCGCCGGTCCTCGTCGCTGTAGTCGGACATTACGCCCGCGCTAGGCGCTCGACGCGCTTAACGGTTTTTGATCGTGCAGGACTACCACGGGACGGCGTCCCGACCGATTCTCAATCCTCGTAGACGTGGAGCGCGACGACCGACAGCGCGCCGAACGCCATCGCGGCGGCGAAGCCCCACGCCGCGGTGACGTCCGGCGCGCCGCCGAACATCGCGAGCGCGCCCAGCCCGGCGACGACGGCGCACAGTACGGCGATCCCGATTCCCTTGTCGGTCGACTGCGAAGCGGACGCTGTCATGCCCGCGGCTTGCGAGGGCAGCAACTTAGCTCTTGTCAGAGCGACTGACGAGAGGCTTTTACAGCCGGGGTGTCCATCCCGGGATAAGATGGACCTACCTGACGATTTCGGCGCTCTCCAGGCGTTGCTGCTGGGGAGCAAGCTGCGCGTCGCGGGCACCGTCGTCCTGACGCTGTCGGTGATGCTCGGCGCCGCCGTCGGCCTCGGCGTGCTGGGCGTCCCGGGCGTCGCCGCCGTCGACAACGAGTTCGGCGCCGTCGACGAGTCGACGACGACGATCGAGACGGATCTGGTGATCTCGAACCCCAATCCCGTCGGCGTCACGCTCGGCGACGTGCGGATCGACTACGGCGTCTCGATGAACGACGTCCGCGTCGCGAACGGCTCTCGCGAGGGCGTCTCGCTCCGGCCGGGCAACAGCACGACCGAGCTCACGACCCGGATGGACAACCGGCAGATCCCGCCGTGGTTCGCCAGCCACGTCCGGAACGGCGAGCGGAGCCGGCTCGTCGTCGACGCCGACGTCACGTCCGAGCGGCTCGGCCGCAGCAAGCAGTTCTCGATCGAGCGATCGATCGAGACCGACCTGATCGGCCAGTTCGACTCGAACGAGACGCGTCCGGTCGAAGTCGAGGACTCGGCGATCACGGCGACGCCGCTCGTGGAGAACCCGGTGCTGTACGTCAACGAGACCAGCGCGGACTGGGGGACCGTCTCGCGCGATCGGACGCCGATGAACGTCGAGTTCGTCGCGTACAACCCGCAGGCCTACCCGCTGACCGTGACCGAGATCGACTACGAGATCACGATGAACGACGTGCTGGTCGGCGAGGGCGGCTCGGAGACGAACGCGGCCATCCTCCCGGATCGGTCCGAGCGGATCGAGACCACGACCGCGATCACCAACGACAACCTCGACGAGTGGTGGGTGACCCACCTGGAGAACGAGCAGGTGACCCAGCTGGAGATCCGCTTCTACGCCACGGTCGAGATCGAGGGCCAGGAGTTCCGCGTCCCGGTACGGGCGCTCGACCACGAGGAGACGATCGAGACGAGCATCTTCGAGGGCGAGGACAGCTGATAAGCGGTAGTTCGGCACCCCGACGCCGCGATGACGGCGTCGCGCTTCGCCGGTAACGTTTTGTGGTCTCGACCTGAAGCAACGTACGCATGACACGGAGTGACTCCGCTCCTGATCGCGTTCTTCTCGGGCGATGAGACACCGGTAGCGGCGTCGAGCGACGACGAGTGTATCGAAGTAACAATCGACGGCACCCAGTTCCGACTGTCCCGCAGCGACGCCGCCGAGCTGCAGGACGCCGTCGGCGACGCGCTGACCGAGCGCACCGAGTTCTTCCGGACCGCCGGCGAGTACCGCGAGGACGGAACGTACGAGGTCAGCCGCTGCGGCGCCGACTCGGCGGGCAACGCCAAGGTGTTCCGGGACTTCGAGGAGCTGCGCCGGCTGTACGATCGCCTGCCCGACGAGTTCGACGCCGACGACGTGGGCCGCACGGGCATCACCGGCTCGCGCCGCCACATGATCGTCCGGCACGTCGCCGAGCACTCGGCGTTCGACTGCGAGATCGCCTCGCGGAAGCCGCTGCGCGCCGAAAAGACCGGCGGGGAGAGCAAGGGGACGACGAGCGCCGACGACGCGACGGCGGAACTACCAGCCGACTGACGGCGTCGCGCCGCGGCGGTGTCGGCGTCCGGATGCGGTCGCGTACTGCCGGATAGCGCGCGGTAGCGGTGCTGTAGTGGTCCAGCGCAACAACCGCGAGCGAACGAGCAAAGCGAGTGAGCGAGCGGCTTTTTTGGCCGAGATTTTTTGGCCGAGCGGTCGCCGAAGGCGACCCGAGGCGAAAAAAGGTCGTAGCGTCGTCTCTAGTTAATAGTCGTGTGCTCTGACTCCTCGTTGAGCGCGAGATTGGCGGCGATCTCGGCGTTCCGCATGGCGTACTCGGCGGTCTGCTGGAGGCTGACGAGCACTTCCCGAACCTGCAGGAGGTCCTCGTTGTCCATCTCGGGGAGATCCGAGAGAATCTCTTGCTCGCGGTCGCCGACCTCGTGGAATCGCTGGCGGGCCTCGATCGTCTTGTCGTAGTTGCGTTCGACGGCCGACTCGACGGCGATCTTCGTCAGTTCGTCGACGTCGTCGGTGAACTCCCGGATGCGCCGCATCGTCTGTTGGTCGACGCTCAGCGAGTGGTCCTCGGCGTCGAGGACGATCTCGGCGATGTCCTCGGCGTTGTCGGCGGTCAGTTCGAGGTTCTTCGCGATCGAGCGGTAGCCGATCAGCGGGAAGCCCGATTCGAGTCCCACGGCGCGGGCGAGGTTGGGATTCTGGTAGGCCGTGAAGATCAGCCGCAGCATCAGGACGAAGATCTTGTTCGCCTGGCGCTCGCGGTTGAGCGCGCGCTGGGCGAGATCGGGGTTGCCGTGCGCGAGCGCCTTGATCCCCTCGCCGCGCATCGTCGAGCCGGTCGATTCGAGGCGCTCGATGAGGTTGTCGAGCGTGAAGTCCTCGGGATCGACCGAGCAGCGGATGGCGATGCTTTCCGGCGTCTCCTCGATGACGCCCAGGCCCATCAGCTGGGTTTCGGCCTTGTAGACGGCGTTGATGTGATCCGACGAGAGTGCCCCCTCGGACTGGTCGATCCGGATGACGCGCCGACCGAGCACGTACTGGGCGACGATCGCCCGCTCGACGGCGTTGGCGTCGAGATTGTCGGCGCGGATGATCGCCTCTGACTCCTCGGTGCTCGCGGACTCGGGCATCACCGTCAGCGTCCCCTTCCCGCCCATCCGCAGGGACACCTCGTCGCCCTTCTCGACGTTCTGTTCGCTCGCCCACTCCGCCGGGAGCGTCATCGCGAGCGTGGAGGGCCCCAGCCGCTGGACCTTGCGCGTTTCCATGGAGGGAGGTACGGCGGAGCCGACCTTAATCTTGTCTATATCTGCATTATCCACACGGGAGTAATAATACACTGCTGCGAACGGCCGTCCAATATATAAGGTCTTAGACGACTTTCATCATCCGCCGCTCGAAGCGACCGACGCGGGCCTTCAGCCAGCCGCGGAGCGACTCGTCGAGGTCCTCGTCGTCGGTGTCGACCCGGAGCACGTTCAGGTCGTCGAGCTTCCGCCGGGAGGCGACGACTTCCAGGTCGCAGCGCTCGATCACGGCCGGCGAGATCTGGTCGTTCCCCCGGCCGAACACGAACCCCTGGCCGCCGATCGGCGAGACGACGACGACCGCCGGCTCCTCGATCGCGTCGAGGATCTCGGCCTCGGTGGCGTCGCGGACGAGCAACTCGCCGGCCGGCGACGCCGGCTCGTGGTAGCTCTCGGCTTCGACGCTCTCGGGCGCGGCCCGCCAGACGTCGACGCCCAGCGGCGACCCCTCGAACCCGAGCCGCTCCTTGATCGCGCCGACGGTGCTGCCGGGCCCCAGCACGTAGGTCGTCCCCGGATCGATATCGCGGACGAACCCCTCCGCGAGCGTCTCGACGCTGCCGCCGCCGAGCTGTTTGCTCGACTGCAGCTCCTCGGAGACCGGCACGGGTCGGACGCCGCGCAGCTCGGTCTCGACGGCGCCGCCGCGGTAGGCGTCCTCGTCGATGTCGTTGATCTCCCGGTCCTCGACGCGCTCGAACGTCGCCGCGATCCGCCCGGCGTCCCGCGGGGAGACTGCAAACACCGACGAGTACACCTTCACGCCCGCCGGGACGCCGAGCATCGGCGTCTCCTCTGCGGCGGTATCGTCGCCGGTCGCGGCGTCGCCGCGGGCCTCGACGTCGTCCAGCGCCGCGGCGACGTCGACGGCGGTGCCGTCGCCGCCGACGAACAGCACGAGATCGACCCCGCGATCGACGAACGCCTCGACGGCCGTTCGCGTGTCCTCCGCGGTCGTTTCGGGGGGATCGGCGGCGTCTGTACTTGACGCCGCGCCGGCCGATTCGTAGACGACCGCCGGCTCGAACCCCGCGGCTACCGCCTCGTCGGCGCCCATCGGCCCGCCGGCAGCGAGCAGATCGATCTCATCCTCGGCGTGGCGGGCCAGCGACTCCAGCGCCTCGATCGCGCGCTCGGGGGCCCGCGGCGTCGCCCCGCGCTCGACGGCTTCCGCGACTTTCCCGTCCGTTCCCTTGAGGCCGACGCGCCCGCCCATTCCGGCGACGGGGTTCACGACGACGCCGATCCGACGCATACGGACACGTTGGGCGAGCGGGGGGAAAAGACCGCCGCTCGACGGTGGAGGTCCGTGCGGTGCCCCGCCGGTGGGACAGCTTCTCAAAGCTTAAGAGCGCGCCGCAAAAACACGCGACCATGACCGTCGCACCCCTCGCCGCCGACCTGCCGATGTGGCCGACGAGCCTCGCCGTGCTGGGATCGAGCCTGCTGATTACGATCGCCTGGCTGTTCTACCTGTACCGGTAACGGCGCCCGCGGTCCTCGACCGACCGACGCCGTCAGCGCTCCTCGGTCTCGACGACGTCGACCCGCTCGCGGAGCCAGTCGGCCGCCGCCTCGACCGCGTCGGCGTTGACGTCCTTGAGTTTCACCCGGACGAACTCGCCGGGGTAGCTGCCGACCGTCACGTCGAAGCGCTCCCGGAGCTCTTCAACTCTATCGAGCAGCGCGCTCTCGGGTTCGTCGACAGTTACGACGACGACGTGCGTGCGCTCGCCGGCGAACTCCCCGGCGACCCGCTCGAACATCCCCTCCATCTCCTGGGGGACGCCCGGCAGGACGTACACCTCGTCGTCGACGACGCAGCCCGGCGCGACGCCGACCTCGTTGTGGAGCACGCGTGCGCCCGCGGGCAGGTGGCTCGTCCCCTCGACGAGATCGTCGCGCTGGTAGCCGCCGTGCTCGACGAGCCACTCGACGGCCTCCTCGTTGCGCTCGACCTCGCGACCGAACGCGGCGGCGACGCCCTCCATCGTCACGTCGTCGTGGGTCGGGCCGAGTCCGCCGGTGACCACGACGGCGTCGTGCTCGGCGCGGTACTCGTTGACGACGCGGGCGATGTCGGCGACGCGATCGGGGACGACCGTGATCCGCTCGACGTCGACGCCGCGCTCGTCGAGGCGGTCGCAGAGCCAGGTCGCGTTGGTGTTGGTCGTGTCGCCGGCGAGGATCTCGTCGCCGACGTTGATGACCGCGACGTGCATACCCGACCGTTGCGCGGCCCGAGACAAAAGTTCGCGGGAAGGGTATGGGGCGGCCGGTTCGACGCCGCAGGGCGGCCGGACAGTGTTACGCCCCGGTCAGCCCATCCCCGGCGGCGGCCGCTTGCCGTCGTCGTCCTCCGGATCGAGTTCGAGGCCGTGCTCCTTGCGCATCCGCTTTAACTTCCGAATCTGCCGGTTGAAGTGGAAGTACCCGCCGAGCGCGACCAGCCCGAGGCTGGCGACCAGCCCGTAGAAGAAGTACCGGTCGCGGTCGACGTAGTACTTCAGGAAGATCGGGCTCGAAACGTCGCTCCAGACGATGTTGACCCGATTGTCGACCGTCTCGGTTCGGTAGCCGCTGCGCGGGCTGACGTGCCCGAGCAGGAAGTCCTCGGTGCTGTGATCGGGCGGAAGCGCCACGCGGTAAGAGCCCTCGACGTACGCCGGGATGCGAAGCTCCTTGGGATCGGTTTCGGACGTGAAGGCAAGCTTTCCGTCCTCGCTCGGGAGATTCACGACGGTTTGCTCGTCGGTGCGCTCGACGTCGAGGTCGGTGCCGTTCGTGAAGCTGCCGTTCTCGCCGCGGAACTTGATCGCGCTGATCCGCAGCGGCCGGTCGCTGGTGATGCCGCTCCTGTACAGTTCGATCTCGTCTTTCCCGGAGACGTCGTACACCGCCTTGAACTCGGCGTCGCTGGTGAGCGAGCCGGCGTTCGCGATGTCGATGTACACGTCCTGCTGGACGCTCCAGTTGTACGTCGCGTCCTCGTTGAGCCGCTCCTCGTCGGGCCCGCCGCCGCCGACGCAGCCCGCGGTGATCGCGAGGAGCGCGACCGCGACCGTCGCGAGGAGCAGCCGGCGGTTCATGGAACGACGGCGCGCAGCTCGGCGGGCAGGTACTGGCCGATGCTCGCGACCAGTCCCGGCGGGTCGGTTCCTTCGGCGCAGATGACGCTCTGCTCTAAGAGCCCGAGGCGCTCGACCGTGATGATGTCCTGGGCGTGGCCGGCCCGGTTGACCGTCGCCCGGACCTCCGCGCGCGTGGCGCTGTTGACGTTGACCCGGCCCGTCCCGCGGGTCCACTCGTAGAGCCGGTCCTGCTGGGCTTCCGAGAGGCGGGCGTCGTCCTCGGCGTCGCCGTAGACGAACTCAAGGGGCGTGTGCTGGACGATGCCGAAGCGCTGGCGGATCTGCTCGGGGCCCCCCTGGCCGAGCCCGAGGTCGGCCGCCGAGATGCGAACGGCGCCGCCCGAATCGAGCACGAACCCGTCGTCGTCCCAGGATTCGAGCGTCCCGACGTACGTCTCGCCGTCCTCGAAGCTGTCGGTGATCGCCCCCCACTCTTCGGAGAGCACGTTCCGGGCCGCGACGGCGTCCTCGCCCTCGATCGTCACCGAGGGGAAGTCGTCGTGGCGGACGCCCAGCTCGTAGGTGACGTCGAGCTCGCCCAGCGCGTTGTCGATCAGCGAACGCAGCGAGTCCAGCGCGCGGTCCTCTGCGTCGCCCGAGACGTACAGCTTCGTGGCCAGGACGACCATTATGCCTCGGCCTCGATCTCGACGTTCAGCTCGTCGCGGAGCTCGGCGATGCGCTCGTCCATCGCGTCGACGAGGTGGGTGTTCTCCATCGACTCCAGGGGCGAACCGCACTCGGGGCACTCGAAGCCGAAGTCCATCGCCTCGCCGAACTCGAAGCGGATCGAGCAGACCTCACAGAGGTAGAACTCGTGGGTGCGCTCGTACTCGCGACGTTCCTCCAGGGCCTCGTAGAGGCGGTGCATCTCCTCTTCGAGATTCTCCGGGATCTTGTCGTACTCGAACGTCCAGAGGTACGTCAGCCAGCCCGAGTCCTCGTCGCGGAGCCGGCGGTACGACGCCAGGTCGTTCTCGTAGAGGATAAACAGCGCCCGGCGGACGTCGTTGAGCTCCATGTCGAGCTCCTCGGCGAGTTCCTCGTCGGTGACCTCGCCGTCCGGCGGGGCGGCCGCGACCGGCATACCCTTCGGACCGACGAGCTCGTGCAAGTACTTCTGGATGACGGGGTCCTCGAGGAGATCCTCAAAAGCCATTGTTCTAGTGGCGTGCGTCCGCGAGTTTAAATGTACCGTTCGGCGCTACGAAGCGCCGCCAGCGGGCGCTGCGCTGCACCCGATCGCCGCCGCTCTCGATCGACTCGCCGCCCCTAGGATCATTACCCCGGCGACCAACCGCACGGTCGATGCCGGGACCGAAGTTTCTGACGGGCGAGGCCGTGTCGCTCCGACCGATCGAGGACGAGGACGTCGGCTTCCTCCGCGACGGCGTCAACGACCCCGCGATCTGGCGGGCGATGGAACGGGCGACGCCGGCAAGCGGCGCCGAACAGCGCGAGACGGTCGCGGAGCTGCGCGAGAACGACGCCACCGTCCCGTTTCTGGTCACCACGCGCCAGTCCCGCGTCGGCTTCGTCTCGCTGACGGAACTGAACGACAACTGGGGGAACGCGGCGCTGTCGTTCTGGATCGCGCCGGACCAGCAGGGCGAGGGGTACGGCGCCGAGGCCGTCGCGCTCGCCGTCGAGTACGCGTTCGAGCACCGTCGCCTGCACAAGCTGATCGCCCACACGATCGCCCTTAATGACGCCTCGATCGGGCTGCTGGAGTCGATCGGCTTCGAGCGGGAGGGACGCCACCGCGACGAGGCGTTCGTCGACGGGGAGTACCACGACCTGCTCGCGTTCGGGCTGCTCGAAGACGAGTGGTGCGAGGATCGGTCGGCGGCGACCGACTCGTAGCCTTTTTTGACCGCCCCCGGCTATCTCGCGCCAATGGACGTACTGGTCGTCGGAGCGGGGGCGATGGGACGCTGGTTCGGCGCGGCGCTGTCCGGCGAGCGCGGCGCGGCGGCCGTCGAACCGGATGCCGACGACGACGCGACAGCGGACGCCGGGACCGCGGATCTCGACGCCGACGTAGCCTTTACCGATCTCGACGCCGACGCCGCCGCCGCTGCAGCCGACGCCGCGGGCGGTCGCGCCGTCTCCCCGGATACCGACGATCGGTTCGAGCTCGTCTGCGTCGCGGTGCCGATGTCGGCCGCCGCCGAGGCGATCGCCGAGCACGCCGATCGGGCGACCGAGGCGGTCGTCGACGTGACCGGCGAGATGGCCGGCCCCGTCGAAGCGATGGCCGAGCACGCCCCGAAACTGGAGCGCGCCAGCCTCCACCCGCTGTTCGCGCCCGAGAACGCGCCGGGCAACGTCGCCGCCGTCCGGCCTCGCGAGGGGCCGACGACCGACGCCGTGCTCGACGCCATTGCGAGAGCCGGCAACGAGGTGTTCGAGACCACGCCCGAGGAGCACGACGGGGCGATGGCGACCGTTCAGGCCGGCGCCCACACCGCGGTGCTGGCGTACGCGCTGGCCGCCGAGGACGTCCCCGAGCGATTCCAGACGCCGATCTCGTCGGGGCTGCTCGATCTGGTCGAGCAGGTGACCGGCACCAACCCGCGGGTGTACGGCGAGATCCAGTCGACGTTCGACGGCGCCGAAGCGGTCGCCGCGGCCGCTCGGGAAATCGCCGACGCCGACGACGAGGCGTTCGACGAACTGTACCGCGAGGCCGGCCGCGTCGCCGACGCTTCGGCGTCCGGCGCCGTCACAGACGCGTCGGCGCCCGGCACCGACACTGACGCCTCAGCGTCCGGCGCGGAGGAGGACCGATGACCGACGACGAGCGCCGCGCGATCGTCGAGAACGCGAAGTACCTGCGCGAGGTGCGCCCGATCGACCCCGACGAGATCTACGAGTACGTCGAGAGCCAGCCCCATCCCGCGGTGGTCCGGCAGACGCTCCGCGAGGAAGCCGTCGCGCTGGGCCTCCGCGAGCGGGAGGACGGCACGTTCGTCCCGATCTCCGAGGAGCCGGTGACGGCAAGACCCGGCACCGTCGAGGCGTTCCCGCAGGCGTACGCCGAGCGCGTCGAGGACCTGCTCGTCGAGGAGTACGGTCACGACTGGCCGAAAGGCGAGTCGGGCGACCGGCTCCGCGAGACGATCCGGCGGCTCAAGGACGCCTACTACCGCCAGCACCCCGTCGAGTACGACCGCGAGGCGGCGCTGGGCTACGCGCTCTACCACCTGCCCGACTACTACGCCGTCGTCCAGTACGCGCTCGCCGATCTCTCCGAGCGCGGGCTGGTCGACCGTCGACTGCGCGTGCTCGACGTCGGCGCCGGCGTCGGCGGGCCGGCGCTCGGCCTGCACGACCTGCTGGCCGACGAGGCGCTGATCGAGTACCACGCCGTCGAGCCGAGCGCGGCCGCGGACGTGCTCGACGAGCTGCTCGCGGAAACGTCGCGGAACTTCCACCCGACGATCCACCGCGAGCGCGCCGAGGCGTTCGATCCCGATAGCGTCCTCGACGCGCAGTTCGCGAGCGGCGACGACGGCGCGGACGACGCCGACAGCGCGGCTGGCGCCGACGGCTCGGCCGGCCCCGGGTTCGACCTGATCATCTTCGCCAACGTGTTGAGCGAACTCGACGACCCCGTTTCGGTCGCTCGGCGCTACCTCGGCGCGCTGGCGCCGGAGGGGTCGATGGTCGCGCTGGCGCCCGCCGATCGGAACACGAGCACCGGCCTCCGCGAGATCGAGCGCGCGCTGGCCGACGAGTCCGCCGGCGACGGGGCGGACGCTCAGGACGCCGGGGACGCCGCCGACCGACCCCCCGCGACCGTCTTCTCGCCGACGGTGCGCCTCTGGCCCGGCGAGGCGCCGACCGACCGGGGCTGGTCGTTCGACGTCCGCCCCGATCTGGAAGTGCCCGAGTTCCAGCGGCGCCTCGACGACGCCGGCGCGTCCGACCCGGACCACGAGCACGGCGAGTTCGTCAACGTCGACGTGCAGTTCTCCCACTCGATCCTGCGGACGGACGGCCTGCGCAAGTACGCGCTGGATCCCGAGCCGGATCGCTACGCGAAGATGGCCGAGATGGAACGCCACGTCTCCGAGCGGATCGACCTGCTGGCGCTGAAGCTGAGCCGGTCGCTCTCGGAGGGCGACGCGAACCCGCTGTACAAGATCAGCGACGGCAGCGAGGCCACCGAGCACTACGCCGTTCTCACGCGCGAGACGTCGCTGAACCGCGAGCTGGCGGCCGCCGACTACGGCGACCTGCTCTCGATCGAGTCGGCGCTGGCGCTGTGGAACGACGACGAGGAGGCGTACAATCTCGTCGTGGACGACGAGACTATCGTCGACAAGCTCGTCGCGTGATCTGTAATGAACGTTTGGATTTTTGTAGAGATTTCGGCTGCTCGAACGCTCGCTCGCGAGTGAGCTCCGATGATACCGAATAATTTAAATATGCCGGGTAGCAATTTCTACGAAAGGTTTCACCCGGGGTTTTTCCAGGATTCTCCTGCCCGGTCAGCCCCCGCCTTCGCACAATGACAGAGTCAAACGCACGGACGCGAACCCGAACGGACGAACAGCAAGAAGAAACAGAGTCGGCCGACGAGAGCGTCTCCTGCCCGGAGTGTTCCGGCCAGCTCATCAACGACGAGGAACACGGCGAGACGGTGTGTGCCGACTGCGGCCTCGTCGTCGAGGAGGATTCCGTCGACCGCGGGCCGGAGTGGCGCGCGTTCGACGCCGCCGAGAAGAACGAGAAGTCACGCGTCGGCGCCCCGACGACGAACACGATGCACGACAAGGGCCTCTCGACGAACATCGACTGGCGCGACAAGGACGCCTACGGTAACTCGCTGGGCTCGCGCCAGCGAGAGAAGATGCAGCGCCTCCGCAAGTGGAACGAGCGCTTCCGCACGCGCGACTCCAAGGAGCGCAACCTCAAGCAGGCCCTCGGCGAGATCGACCGGATGGCCTCCGCGCTCGGCCTGCCGAGCAACGTCCGCGAGACGGCCAGTGTGATCTACCGCCGCGCGCTCAACGAGGACCTCCTGCCCGGGCGCTCGATCGAGGGCGTCTCGACGGCCTGCGTCTACGCCGCCGCCCGCCAGGCCGGCGTGCCGCGAAGTCTGGACGAGATTGCCGAGGTCTCCCGCGTCGAGAAGAACGAGGTCGCCCGGACGTACCGCTACGTCGTCCGAGAGCTCGGCCTGGAAGTCCAGCCCGCCGATCCCGAGAGCTACGTCCCCCGCTTCGCGTCGGGGCTCGAACTCTCCGACGAGGCCGAGCACCGCGCCCGCAAGCTTCTCCAGAACGCCAAGGAGAAAGGCGTCCACTCCGGCAAGAGCCCCGTCGGCCTCGCCGCCGCCGCGGTGTACGCCGCCGCGCTGCTGACCAACGAGAAGACGACGCAGGCCGCCGTCAGCGACGTCGCCGACATCTCCGAGGTCACGATCCGCAACCGCTACCACGAGCTGCTCGAAGCCGAGGAGAGCCTCGGGCTGGCCTGATCGGCCGCAGTTCGGGATCTTCGCCGGCAGAACCGCCCGAGAAGGTGCTTTTTTGATGCCGGAACGCGCCCGATACAGTATGAACTTCGACTCGTTCGTCCTCTGTGCGTCCACGGCGAGTCTCGACGACGAGCCGGCCGCGCGCGACGACGCCGACGCCGTCGAGTTCCGGATGGACCTGGCCGACGACCCGATCGAGGCGCTGGAATCGTACGACGGCGAGCTGCCGATCCTCGCGACCAACCGCGCCGAGTGGGAGGGCGGCGAGGCGTCCGACCGCGGACGGTTGGACGCCCTCGACGAAGCCGCGAAGCTGGATGCCGTCGAGGCGATCGATCTGGAACTCGACAGCGTCCGCACCGACAAGGGCCAGCAGGTCGCCGCCGCGGCCCGCGACCGGGACGTCTCGGTCGTCGTCTCGGCCCACGACTTCGAGCGCACGCCCTCGCCCGCGGACCTGCGGAAGGTCCTCGAAGAGGCGGCGGCGTTCGGCGACGTCGGCAAGCTCGCGGTCACCGCCCATTCGCGCGAGGACGTGCTCGTGTTGCTCGCCGCCACGCAGGAGTTCGACGCCAGGGGCGAGCGCGTCGCGACGATGGCGATGGGCGAGGCCGGACGCCACTCCCGCGCCGTCGCGCCGCTGTACGGCTCGCGGATCGGCTACGCGCCGGTCGACCCCGAAGACGCGACCGCGCCCGGCCAGTACGACCTCGCGACGCTGCGGGAGCTGGTCGAGCAGCTCGAATCGAACGACTGAGGCGCTGCGTCCGGATCGACGGCTGCGAGACGCCGCGTCATCGTCGGCGCTCGCGCGCAGCCGACGCAAATCGACCTTCTTACAGAAATTGCAACATCTAAATGCCCGGCCCCCTCAGAAGCGGGTAATGAACGGGAACTCGTTCGGTCGCCTCTTCCAGGTGACCACGTTCGGCGAGAGCCACGGCGAGGCGATGGGCGTGACCGTGTCGGGCTGTCCGGCCGGGCTCGAACTCTCCGAAGAGGACATCCAGGGCGACCTCGACCGGCGCAAGCCCGGCCAGTCGAAGATCTCGACCAGCCGCGGCGAGCCCGATGACGTCGCGATCAAAAGCGGCGTCCAGGACGGCTACACCACCGGGACGCCGATCGGAATGGTCATCCAGAACAAGGACGCTCGCTCGGGCAAGTACGAGCCGTTCATCACGGCGCCCCGGCCCTCCCACGGCGACTTCACCTACTCGTCGAAGTTCGGCACGCGCAACTGGGGCGGCGGCGGGCGCTCGTCGGCCCGCGAGACGGTGAACTGGGTCGCCGCGGGCGCGATCGCGAAGAAGCTCCTGAAACAGGAGGGCGTCGAGCTCAAAGCCCACGTCAACCAGATCGGCGACGTCGAGGCGCCGGAAGTCTCCTTCGAGCAGATGCTCGAACACAGCGAGGAGAACGACGTGCGCTGCGCGGATCCCGACGCCGCCGCGGAGATGCAGGAACTGATCGAGGACTACCAGGAAAAAGGCGACTCGATCGGCGGGTCGATCTACTTCGAGGCCCGCGGCGTCCCGCGCGGGCTGGGCGCGCCCCGGTTCGACTCGGTCGAGTCCCGCCTGGGGCAGGCGATGATGAGCGTCCCCGCGACGACCGCCTTCGAGTTCGGCCTCGGCAAGGATGCCCGCGAGGTTTCGGGCTACGACCGGAACGACCACTGGGAATTTGACGAGAACGACGAGCCCGTCCCCGCCGAAAACGACCACGGCGGCCTGCAGGGCGGCATAACGTCGGGCGAGCCGATCTACGGTGAGGTGACGCTCCACGCCCCGACGTCGATTCCCAAGACCCAGCAGACCGTCGACTGGGAGACCGGCGAGGAAAAAGAGGAGAAGGTCATCGGGCGCCACGACCCGGTGCTGCCGCCCCGCGGCGTCCCCGTCGTCGAGGCGATGCTCGCGCTCACCCTGGTGGACTTCATGCTGCTCTCGGGTCGGATCAACCCCGACCGCGTCGACGGACAGGTGGGCGAGTACGACACGGACTACCACCCGAGCAGTCCGCGTAACGAGTAGTCGAGACGCCGACGTTCGATTTTCCCACCGTCCGAATCGTTGCTTACAGATAGCCCGAGCGACTGCTTCGGGTAATGCGAGTGAGCGTGGGGAGCGGGAACCCGGTCAAAGTAGCGGCGGTCGAGGACGCCCTGGCGGACGTGCCGGGCGTCGCGGTCGAGAGCGCGGACGTCGACTCCGGCGTCCCCGAGCAACCGCGGGGGCGCGCCGAGACGATCGAGGGCGCCGAGACGCGCGCCGAGCGCGCCCTCGCGGCCGGCGACTACGATCTCGGCGTCGGCGTCGAGGGCGGCGTCGCGGAGATCGAATCGCGGCCGGGCCTGTACTTGATCATGTGGGCCGCGGCGACCGACGGCGAACGAACGGGCCGCGGCGCCGGGCCGACGATCCGCTTGCCCGAATCGATGGCCGACCCCGTCCGCGAGGGGCGCGAGCTCGGTCCGGTCGTCGACGAGGTACTGGGGACCGAGAACGTCGGCGAGGGAAAGGGCGCGGCGGGCATCCTCTCCGGCGACGCCATCGATCGCCGGTCGTCGCTCGCCCACGCGGTCGGCGCGGCGCTCGGACCGTTCGTGACGCCCCACTACGACGAGTGATCGAGGCCGGGGATCGGTGAGAGACGCCACCGCGCCATCGCTGGTAACTGTGCGTTACCGGACCGGTCCGGCCGCCGGGGCGTTAACCAGCCGTACCAACGGCGCCCTCAGGTAGGTTTCTTTCGGTCGAATTGGGCGCCAAAATCGCAAGACTGCACGGGGTTAGCCCCTCGTACCAAACCCCCTAAGGCGGTCTTACCTCTACCCTGTAGTATGAGCACGACCGCAACCGCGACCGCCGAAGCGGAAACCGCCGCCGAGTCCGAGACCGCTCCCGACCTGTCCGACAAGCAACGGCGCATCCTCTCGTACCTGCGCGAGCGCGCGGCGACCAAGACGTACTTCAAGTCGCGGCTGATCGGCGACGCGCTCGACATGACCGCCAAGGAAGTCGGCGCGAACATGACCGCGATCCAGGAGGGGAACTTCGACGTCGACGTCGAGAAGTGGGGCTACTCCTCCAGCACGACCTGGAAGGTCAGCGCCTGAATCGGCGACTCGTAGAACGCGCGTCAAAACTCTTCTCGCGGTCACTCGCTCCGACTGTCCGATCGGGAGCGCCGCGGCGGGCTACGGATCGAACCGGATCAGCTCGTCGGCCTCGCCGGCCAGCGCCTCGGCGTCCTCGCCGAACGAATCGGCGTACCGGACGATCAGCGTCAGCACCGTCTCGGGCTCTCGCACCGCGTAGCCGTCCTCCCGCGAGAGCAGCCCAGCCGACTCCAGTTCGCCGGCGTACTTGCTGACTGTCGGGCGCGAGACGCCGACGGCGTCGGCGATGTCGCCGCCGGTCGCGGCGGGATCCCGCAGGAGTTCGACGAGCATTCCCCGCGGCGTCTCGCGGCGGAGATACCCGAGCGCCACCTGCTCGAACTCCGAAAAGCGGTCGGCCGGGAAGTACCGCCGGTAGTCGCCGTCGCGGCGCGACTCGATCCGGCCCGCGTCGAGCAGCTCCCGGAGGTGGTGCTGGGTCTCGCCCGTGCCCAGCTGCAGGTCGTCGCGGACCTTCGAGAAGTGCGCGCCGGGCGTCGTCGCGAGGTAGCCCGAAATCGCGCTCCGGGCCTCGCTGTCGTCGCTCTCGGCCTCCTCGCCCGCGGCCACGCCGCCGGCGAACGGCGCCGCGGCGCCGAGGGCGGCGAAGCGCCGCAGCGTGGCGCGCTTGGACTCGTCGACGTCTCGGGGACCGGACATCTACCGCGGAGTAGAGCGCGTCGAAATAAAACCGCTTCGGATGGTCGCAGTTGCTTCCGATGCTCAAGTTCGAATAAAAATGACTGCAGATCGGTCCGATTAGTTGCGGGTCGGGTCGGCGCGGGGCGGAACAGGTCGCGTCGACGCCGAGGTGACGGCGACGGAGCGGCGGCGGACGGCGCCTCCGCGGGGCAGTTATTCCAATTCCTGTTCGACGTCGGCCTGCTCCTCGACCTCCTGGTCCATCTCCTCGATCACTTCGTCGGCGCTGCGGATGTTCGCGCCCGCACTGCCCTCCTTGATCGCCTGGGCTTCCTCCTCCATCTGCTCGACGTCCATCTCGGCTTCGGCGTCGATCTGGCCGAGGATCTCCTCGATGTCGTCGAGGCCGAGCATCTCGCGGGTCTCCTGGTCGAACTCCAGACTGTCGAGCGACCCGTCCTGCTGCTCGACGTCGCTGCCGGTCAGGTGCTTGCCGTACCGACCGACGAGCGAGGTGAGTTCCTGGGGCATCACGAACGTCGTCGACTCGCCCTTGCCGATCTCTTCGAGCGTCTCCATCCCCTTGTCGATCACCGCACGCTCGCCCATCGACTCGGCGGACTTTGCGCGCAGCACGGTCGAGATGGCGTCACCCTGCGCTTCGAGGATCTGGCTCTGCTTTTCACCCTGCGCGCGGATGATGTTGGACTGCTTGTCACCCTCGGCCTGCTCGACGGCGGAGCGCCGTTCGCCCTGCGCTTCGAGGATCATCGCGCGGCGGCGGCGCTCGGCGCTGGTCTGTTGCTCCATCGCCTCCTGGACGTCCTTCGAGGGGTTGACCTCGCGGACCTCGACGGACTCGACGCGGATCCCCCACTCGTCCGTGGGCTCGTCGAGTTCCTTGCGGATCTTGGCGTTGATCTCCTGGCGCTTGTTCAGCGTGTCGTCGAGTTCCATGTCGCCCAGCACCGCCCGGAGCGTCGTCTGGGCGAGGTTCGAGACGGCCCGCTTGTAGTCGTCGACTTCGAGGAACGCCTTCTTGGCGTTCATCACCTTGATGTAGACGACGGCGTCGGCGGTCACCGGCGAGTTGTCGCGGGTGATCGCTTCCTGCCGGGGGACGTCCAGCGTCTGGGTTCGCATGTCGAACTTGTGCGTGTTCGAGACGAACGGGGGGACGAAGTTGATACCCGGTTCGAGCAGTTTGCGGTACTCGCCGAACACCGTCAGCGCGCGCTTCTCGGTCGCGTCGACGATCTCGATCGAACTCGCGAGCGTTACGACCGCCAACAGCAGCAGGAGGGCCCCGAGGACCGTAATCGTCGGGACGGCCTGCAGTAGTATTTCTCCGGCCATGATCGCAATTTATGTCGGGAGCGTAATAAGAGTTCTCTGTTCATCACGGTCTATCATTTCCGGCCGCGCGACAGGAGACCGGTTCGCCCTACCCCGCCTCTTCGGTTTCGACGTCGCGCTCGTCGTCCGACTGGGCGTCGGCGTCCCCCGCCGCGGCGTCGTGCGAGTCCCCGTCGTCGTCCTGCGATGCGGCTTCGGCGTCCCTCGACGCGGTATCGGCGTCCTCAGACGCCTCCGAAGCTCTGCTGTCCCGTTCGAGTTCGCGGTCGATCTGATCCCGGTCGAACTGCTCCATCGAGTCGACCGTCACCACGTTGCCGCCGCCGGGGTCGACGACGATCACTTCCGTCCCCTCGGGGATCTCCTCGTCGAACGCGCGGGCCTGGAAGAACGGGTTGAACCCGCCGTCCTCCAGTTTGACCTGTCCCTCGGTCGCGGTGACGCGCTCGGTGACTTTCCCGGTCTGACCCTTCAGCGAATCGGAGTCGCTCGTTCGCGCGGTCCCTTTCCCGCCGTAGAAGTCGAACTCCCGGTAGATCCACAGCGCGGCCGCACCGACGACCAGCACCGTCGCGGCCATCGCGATCGGCGCCGCGAGGGGCGTAAACGCCATTCCCAGCAGCCCCGCGAACAGCAGCGCGACGCCGAGCACGATCAGGTGAGCCCCGGGCGCCATCGCTTCCATCACTAAGAGGACGATCCCGGCGATCACCAACAACAGCGGCGGGTCGACGGCCTCCAACACCATACGCGGGTGTTGGGAACGTGACCGATTAATGCTTGTGCAAGCGTGGCAGGGAACCGGCGGCCCGGGCGACGGTCACCCGACGAACACCGTGGCGGTCCGCAGCACGATCAGGACCCCCACGAGAGCGCCGAGCGCGACGAACGCCGCGTTCTCGAGGTCGATCTCTTCGGGTTCGATCGAGCGGTCGATCGCCTCGTAGGGGGTCTCACCGTCTTCAGCGCTGGGCCCCCTCTCGTCCGACGCCTCGTCTCCCGCGTCGTCGTCGTCCTCCAGATCTGCGAGGCTGTACTCCCACTCGCGCCCCTCGTCGTCGTCGTCGCTCGGCGCAGCCATACCTTATCGTAGCCGGGCCAGCACAAAAAGCGACCCGTCCGAGTGCGGCGCACGTCGGCGCCGCCGACTCCCGGACGCCTACCGGAGCCGGGACGCCTACCGATGCCGCTCGGCCGGCGCCCGGCCCGTCTGCTCGGCGCGCTCGCGCGCGGAGACTACGTCCCCGGCGTACACGACGCCGCGCTGGGCGTCGATCGTCACCGTCTCGCCGACGTCGACGTCGCCGCTCAGATCGGCGCCGCTGACCATCGGGATGTCGAGCTCGCGGGCGACCATCGCGGGGTAGCCGGTCATGCCGGGGCGGGCGTCGACGATGCCGCCGAGCTTCGCGGCGTCGCCGTCGAACTCGCCGTCGAACGACTCGTCGAGCGCGAGGATCGCGCCCTCCGGAACGTCAGAGAGATCGCCGTCGGTGGTTCTGGCGACCGGTCCCGACAGGCGGCCTTCGACGACGACGCGTCCCGCCGCGACCGCGTCAGCCGCGACGTGGACTTTGAGCATGTTCGTCGTGCTGGTTCCTTCGAGCTCGGTCATCATCCCCGAGAGGACGACGACCGTGTCGCCGCTCTCGGCGGCGCCCGAGTCGAGCGCGGCCTGAACGGCGTTCTCGATGACGGCGTCGGATCCCTCGTCGGTAAACGGCGCGTACACCGGACGGACGCCCCACGAGAGCGCGAGCTGGCGGCGGACGCGATCGTTCGGCGTCGCCGCGACGACCGGCGCGCCCGGGCGGAACTTCGCTGTCTTGAGCGCGGTGTAGCCGGACTCGCTGGCGGCGACGACCGCGCCGGCGCCGATGTCCCGCGCGAGGTAGCGCGCCGACCGGGCCAGCGCGTCGGTCCGCGAGTCGTCGGCCGCGGGGACGCGGCCCTCCCGAACTTCGCGGTACTCGCCGCTGCGCTCGACCTCGGCGACGATCCGGTCCATCGCCTCGACGACGCGAACCGGGTGCTCGCCGATGGCCGTCTCGCCCGACAGCATCACGGCGTCCGTACCGTCGAGCACGGCGTTGGCGACGTCCGAGGCCTCCGCGCGAGTCGGCCGGCGCTCGTGGACCATCGAGTCGAGCATCTCCGTCGCCGTGATGACCGGGACGCCGGCGTCGCGGCACTTCCGGATGATCCGCTTCTGGACGATCGGGACCTCCTCCATCGGGCACTCGACGCCCAGGTCGCCGCGCGCGACCATCACGCCGTACGCGGCGTCGATGATCTCGTCGAGGTTGTCGACCGCGCCCGCCCGCTCGATCTTCGCGATGATCGGGATGTCGGCGCCCGCTTCCTCCAGCACCTGATTGACCTCGTAGACGTCGTCGGCGTCGCGGACGAAACTCGCGGCGACGAAGTCGGCGCCCTTCTCGGCGGCCAGCTCCAGGTCCTTGCGATCCTTCTCGGTGACGACGTCGAGATCGAGGTCGACGCCGGGGATGTTGACGCCCTTGCGGCCGGGCAAGGGGCCGCCGTCCTCGACGTGCGCGTACACGGCGTCGCCGTCCACCCGGGTCACCGTCGTCTCGATCCGCCCGTCGTCGAGCAGGATGCGGTCGCCCTCGGCGACGCCGGAGATCGAGACCGACAGGCCGACCTCCTCGGGCGTCGCCTCCTCGCCCTCGACGAACCGGATTTCGCTGCCGGCTTCGAGCTCGATCGGTTCCTCCAGGGGCGCGGTGCGGATTTCGGGGCCCTTGGTGTCGAGCATCGCGGCCAGCGGCTCGTCGGCCGCCTCGTCGACCGCCTGGATGCGGTCGATCAGCTCCCCCCGCGTCTCGAGGTCACCGTGGCTCGCGTTGAGCCGCGCGACCGACATCCCCGCGTCCGCAAGATCCCGAATCGTACGCCGGGATTCCGATGCCGGACCCAGCGTACAGACTATCTTCGCGTTTCTCATGCCAGGGTGTACGCCCGACCTACTCAAAAAACGCTTTGTTCCGGTCGCGCGTGGTGCGTTTGCTCACTATCGTCGGGAGTTTCGTGACAGCTCGGCGTCGGTATCGGATCGAGCCGAACGTGTGCAGCGTACGGAGGCCGACCGTAGCGCTCGATGGGTGTGGGCCGTCGCGTCGACCGATGAGGCGCGGCCGGCGTTTCGACCGGGGCTTTCTTGCCCGGCGGCGTCCCATTCCGGACCATGACCGAGGATCCGAGCGTGCTGTCGTCGCTGCCCGACGCGCCGCTGACCCGGGACGCCATCGACTCGCTGGGCGACGCCGACGCCGTGCGTCACGCCTCGCCCGTGCTGGTGCGCGGTCCCGGCGGGCCGGACGGGCCGAACGAGGACCACGCCGAGGACGTGCTGTTCGCGACCGAGGACCGGATCTGGTACCTCTCGCTGGAACCCGAGGACGGATGGTCGGCCGAGCGCGAGGCGACCTACGCGGACGGCGAGTTCGAAGACGCGTTAGAGGAGATCCGACTCGAAGCGTCGAAGCACGCCGAACGAAAGTACCAGGCGGAAACGGAGTTCGAAATCGGGTGATGGTCGACGGCCGTGTGGCCGACAGCGCCGCCGACTAACGGCCGGTCTCCTACATCGACTCACTCGGCGTCGGCGGCGGCACCCGATCGAGCGGAGCCCGTCTCTTCGGGCCGCTCGAAGAACGCGCCGATGAACTTGCGCTCGACGGCCCGGAGGTGCTTGAGCAGCGTCGACGTCGAGATGCCCTGTCGGTCGGCGAGTTTCTCGGCGGTGATCCCGCGTGGCCAGTCGTAGTAGCCCGACTCGTGGGCCGCGACCAGCACCTCCGTCTGGCGGTCGGTGAGTCGCTCATCGATCGCCTCTCGAAACTGGCGGTGGCTGAACATCGGCGTCACGTACGGCTGGTCGCACTTGCGTTCCAGCTCGGCGTCGGGGTGGGCGTCGAGGAACGCGTCGACGATCTCGCCGGCGTCTTCGTCCGCCGGGATTTCGGCGCGGATGTGCCCCTCGCCTCCGGTACTGTAGACGCGCCGCGGCAGCGCGCCGCGCTCGCTCAGGAAGACGGCCGGGCACGCCTCGGCGACGTGAAACTCGAACAGCCCGCCCGACTCGTACTCGTTGAGCAGCGTCGGGTCGGCGGAGGGATGCTCGTCCGCGAGTTCGAGGATGCGGTCGGGATCGGCGCCGACCACCGCGAAGAACTCGGCGTAGGAGTTCGCGCCGCGGGGGAGAATCTCCTCCAGAAAGATCCTGCATCCGTCGATCGCGGACGCCCCGACGAAGGGGTACTCCGGGTCCGAGACGGCGAACTCGACCCGCGTCACCCCCTCGGACACCGGACGCTGCTGGTTCACTGTCATCAGTGAGGGCGTTCGGCGCCTGTGGGGTTAAATCCTAGCCACGGGGACTACCCGTTAGAAAGCTGTAACGTAGTTATGGACGACCCCGCTACGGACACCGCCGACGACTCCGCGATCTTCGCGTGTTCGGCCGGCGACGAGGAGCCGACCAGCGCCGCCGTGGTGCGGGCGGTCGCGACGGCGTCGAACACGGCGGCGACCGGCCTGCCGCCGCTGTACGACACTGTCGATCCCGACACGCTGGACAGCCTCTTTCCGTCGGACGCGGCGGGCGGCGAGTTGCGATTCGACTACGCGGGGTACGCCGTCGTCGTCGGGGCGAACGAGACCGTAACGCTCCACAAAACGGTGGACAGTCCGCTCTCGGCCTGACGCCGCCGGACGCGCGCTCGTTTTGATGGGTGCCGAGCACACCGCGGTACTCCGGTCGCGGCGTGAAGAAGGAACCGCCGGACCGCTCAGTTCTCAGAACTCGGCGAGCAGCGGGGGCTCGCCGACGTCGGCTGTCCGGGGTTCGATCTCGTTCTCCTCGGTATCGTAGGTGAGGTAGCCGGCGTCGTCCAGCTTCGGGAGGTGGACGTGGTGGAGCGTCAGCAGCACGTCGTCGACTGCGTCCGCCTCGACCGCCGCGGGCGCGGCGTCGTTCTCGACGGCGGCGACCTTCGCGGCGAGGTCGCGCCGGTCGACGACCGTCTGTTCGCCCTGCAGCGCGGCGAGGACGGCTCGGCGTCGCGGGTCGACGACGCTGGTAAGCGTGGCTTCCGAGAGAGCGCGGTCGTCGGCGAAGCGGGTTACTGACATCGTACTCTATCGAAGGAACCGGTAGGGGGTATGTTACGCGCCAAACGACGTAGGTGCTGAGATCTTAGATAAGATCGCTGTCCGGTTCGGCGGGTCGCTCGGGGTCGTCCGCGTCGCTGCCGACCGCCGGGACCGTGAAGTAGAACGTCGCGCCCTCGCCGGGGTCGGACTCGACCCAGATCCGGCCGCCGTGGCGCTCGACGATGCGCTCGCAGAGCGCGAGCCCGATGCCGCCGTGGTCGTCGCCAGCACCAGACTGGTCGGCGTGCATGCGCTCGAACACGTTGAAGATCTGGTCCTGGTACTTTCCCTCGATGCCGATCCCCTCGTCGGCGACCGAGAACCGCCACTCGTCGCCCTCGCGGTCGGCGCCGACGTGCACCTTCGGGGGGTCGTCCCCGCTGAACGCCAGCGCGTTCGAGAGCAGGTTCCGGAACACCTGTTCGAGCTGTTCGGGATCGGCGCGCACCGTCGGCAGTTCGTCGGCGGTGATCGTCGCGTCGGTTTCCTCGATCGTCGGCGCGAAGTCGTCGAGAATCGTCTCGAGCGCCGCTTCGGCGTCCGTCGGTTCGAGCGGTTCGCCGCCGGTCGAAACCCGCGAATACGCCAGCAGGCTCTCGATCATCGCGCGCATCCGGTCGGCGCCGCCGACCGCGAAGTCGATGTACTCCTCGGCGTCCTCGTCGAGGTCGTCGCCGTACCGCTTTTCCAGCAGCTGGAGGTAGCTCGACACCATCCGCATGGGCTCTTGCAGATCGTGGGAGGCGGCGTAGGCGAACTCCTCGAGGCGCTCGTTCGACGTCCGGAGCTGGTCGACCGTGTCCTCGAGTTCGGCCTTCGTTCGTTCCAGCTCACGATTTCGGAGTTCGAGTTCTCGCGTTCGCGTTCTGGCGCGCGCGTCGTACAGGCCCGCGGCGAAGCCGGCGACGCCGGCGAGCGGCGAAAGGATGAGCACGTTGGCGACGACGTTCGTGAGGTCGACGAGGAGCTCCAGAAACACGAGGACGGCGGCTATCGCGACGACGCCGCGGAGACACCACACGGCGACGGTGGCGAAGAACTCGGGGCGAACGTCGGTTTCCGGCAGGCGATAGCCGCCGTAGAGCAGGGCGATCCCGGCGCCGCCGGAGAGGACGGCGACGCTCAGTCCCTCCCGCGGCGGCATGCCCGCTCGAACCTGTGCGAGCGGCCACGCGATGCCGGACGCGACGTAGAGGCCCCCGAGAGCCAGGATCACGCGTCGCCCGCCCGCGTTCGAGAGGAATCGAGACACGATAGCTAGTAGCCGTTGAGCGGTAGGGCGGGTTAGAACTTGCGGGAAAACGAGCGTCGGCTCCGATCGGATCCGACTCGGCCGGAACGGAGCGACGCTGCGATTACTTGATCTTCGTGCCCGGCGCGGCGTCCTCGTGGGTCGTCAGCAGGTCGGCCTGCTCGCCCGCCGCCAGCACCATGCCGTTCGACTCGACGCCGAATAGCTCGGCCTTCTCCAGATTCGCCAGCACGACGACCTTCGTCCCCGGCAGCGCGTCGACGTCGTGGAGCTGCTTGAGGCCGGCGACGATCTGGCGCGTCTCGACGCCGATGTCGACCTCGAGGCGGACGAGCTCGTCGGCGCCCTCGATCCCCTCGGCGCTCTCGATGCGCCCGACGCGCATGTCGACGTCCTGGAACTCCTCGAAGCCGATGCGCTCGTCCGCGAGCGCTTCGAGATCGGCGGCAGCCGCGTCGGCCGCGTCGCCGTCGTCGCTCGACGCCGCGTCGGCGTCATCCTCGGCTTCGGCGTCGTCCGCGTCGGCGTCCTGATCGTCGCTCGCCGCCGCGACCCGCTCGGCGAGCTTCTCGTTGAGCTCCTCGACGCGGTCGTCTTCTATCTTGTCGAACAGCTCGACGGGCTCGTCGAACTCGGCCGGCGGCGCCTCCAGGGCGTGTTCGAGCAGCGCGTCGGCGACGTCCCCGTCCTCGCCCAGCTGCTCCCAGACCTGCTGGGCCTTGTCCGGGGCGATCGGCTCCAGCAGCACCGCGACGGCCTTGGCGATCTGGACGCAGTCGCGGATCACCTGCTCGGCTTCCTCGGGGTCGTCGTCGACGAGGTTCCAGGGCTCGTTGCGCTGGATGTACTCGTTGCCGAACTTCGCGAGCTCGGTCGTGGCGCCCGCGACGTCGCGCAGCGAGTAGTCGTTGACGCCGGCGCGGAACTGCTCGACGGCGTCCTGGATTCGCTCGCGGACCTCCTCCGAGACGTCGGCGTCCGGCGTGCCCTCGTAGTTGCGGTAGGCGAACAGCGTGCTCCGGTAGAGGAAGTTGCCGACGTTGCCCACCAGCTCGCCGTTGACCTTCTCCTGGAACGCGTCCCACGAGAAGTCGACGTCCTGCTGGAGGCCGCCGGTCGTCGTCAGGTAGTACCGCAGCAGATCGGGGTGGAACCCCTCGTTGAGGTACTCCTCGGCCCAGATCGCGCGGTTCCGGCTGGTCGACAGGCCCTTGCCGTTGATCGTGATGAAGCCCGTCGCCGCGACAGCGCGGGGCGCGTTGTAGTCGGCGCCCTCCAGCATCGCCGGCCAGAAGATGGTGTGGTGCTGGATGATGTCGCGGCCGATGAAGTGGACGATCTCGCCGCCGGACTCGCCCGTCGCGTTGCTGTCCTTCCAGACTTCCTCCCAGTCGTACTCGTCGGCGCCGACGCGCTCGGAGTACTGCTTGGAGCTGGCGATGTACTCGATCGGCGCGTCGACCCAGACGTACAGCACGAGGTCGTCCTCGCCCTCTGTCTCGCCGGGATAGTCGATCCCCCAGTCCATGTCGCGGGTGATACACCAGTCCTGCAGGCCGTCCTCGATCCACTGGCGCGGCTGGTTGCGCGCGTTCGAGGTCCCTTCGAGGCCGTCGAGGAACTCGGTCAGGTAGTCGGAGAACTCCGAGACCTCGAAGAACTTGTGGGTGCGCTCGCGGTACTCGGCGGGGTTGCCCGTGATCGAACTCGTCGGGTCCTCGACCTCGCCGGGTTCGAGGTGGCGCTGGCAGCCCTCGTCGCACTCGTCGCCGCGGGCCTTCTCCCCGCAGTAGGGGCAGGTGCCGACGACGTACCGGTCGGGCAGGTACTGATCGGCGTCGGGATCGTAGGCGACCTGGATCTCCTTCTCGTAGACGTACCCCGCCTCGTCGAGTGTTCTGACGATCTCCCGGGTGAGCTCGGTGTTGGTCTCGTCGTGGGTGTGGCCGTAGTTGTCGAAGTCGACGTTGAACTTCGGGAACGTCTCCTCGTACTGCTCGTGCCACTCCAGGGCGAACGCCTCGGGATCGACGCCCTCCTGTTCTGCGTTGACGGCCACCGGCGTGCCGTGCATATCCGACCCGCAGACGTAGGCGGTTTTCTGGCCCAGCGTCTCCAGGGCGCGGTCGAACGCGTCGGCGCCGATGTACCCCCGCAGGTGACCGATGTGCAGGTCGCCGTTGGCGTACGGCAGCCCGCAGGTCACCACGGCGGGATCGTCGGTCGGGAACTCTTCGCGGCTCATACTATCGCTTGGTCGCTTCCGCGAGTAAAAGCCGCTGGTTTCGGCCGTGGATCGCTCACCTGCGTTTCCGGCCGCTGCCGACGGGCGGGATTCCGGCCGCGGTGCTTGCTCCGGCGCGCGCAAGCGTTATGCTGTCGTCGCGCCTCCCTTCCCTCTGAGTGTCGCCGCCCCGCGCCCTGACGCGACCCGCCGGACGACACCCACGACGGACCATGTACTCTCACGATCCCACAGATTGTTCGGACACCCCCACTGAGCCTGTCGAGTTCGACCGCGAGCTCTCCGACCTGCTGCTTCGGGCATTCGCCGCCGGGTCGCCGGTAGACGGCGACTGGACGGTCGAAACCGAGTCGCCCAGCGTCCCCGACTGGACGGTGACGATCAGCCGCCGGGCGAGCGACGCGCTCGACGCCGACGATTGATCTCGTCTCGCGCGCTCGTCGCGCGTCGGGTCGTAAACGAACGCGTCGAACACCTTTCGGTACGTAAACGCTCGCGTCACGCTACGGTCGACACGCAAACGAGGCGGAACGCGAGCATTCTTCAGATAGGGCTATATTACTCCCGCGGCAAGCCGTAATCGTCACGCCCTACCGTCGGTACAGCCGCGCTATCGAACGTGAGGGCGGGGTGATGTTATCATGACGACCGACACTGCCAACCCCGAGCGGAACCGCATCGACCCCGGCCTGCGGGCTGACGTCATCTTCGACGTGCTGAACCACTCGCGGCGACGCAACGCGCTGTACTATCTCGCCGACCGCGTCGGCGCCGTCCCGCTCTCGGAACTCGCCGAGGCCGTCGCGGAGCGGGAGGGCGAGCCGACCGACGAGCGCCGCCAGCGCGTCGCGACCGGGCTCTACCACACGCACCTACCGAAGTTCGAGGAGACGGGGGTCGCCGAGTACGATCCCCGGACCGACGTCGTGACGCTGTCGACCCGGGCCGCGACCGCGCTCGCGCCGTACCTCGAACTGGCCGCTCGCGACGACGCCCGTCCGGACTGCTGAATCCGAACAGTCGCCGCCCCTGCCGACACCTCCTTTCTCCGTCCCGGCCGCCGCTCAGTACAACTCGCCACCGAGCGGGACGTCCTCGTCGGGACCGACCAGCATCGGGTTGCCGTCGGCGTCGGGGACGCCAACCGTCAGCGCTTGCGACTCGAAACCCGCGATCGGGACCGTTCCGAGATCGGTCGCACAGAGCACCTGTCGCCCCGGCAGCTCCTCGGGATCGTGGTTGTACCCTAACTGGGCGGCCGACTGGACCTCCTCGTCGCCGAGGTCGATCCACAGCTTCACGAGCTCGGGTTTGTTCGCCTCGGGAAACGGTTCGGCGTCGACCACTTCGCCGACCCTGATCGTGACGTCGAAGGGACTCTCAGTCATCGTCGAGGATCTGCACCGCCCGCCGAATTGAACCTTCGGAAGGCGGAAGCCGCGCCCGAAATCCGAAGGCGTACGTCCCCGCGCCGGAGACGGGTGAGCGTATCGATGCGCTGGCGCTACCGCGACACCGTCCTCGCCCTCTGTACGCTGGCCTTCTTCGTGACGATGGTCGGCCGGCTCGCGATCAGTCCGGTCGTCCCCGATCTCACCGCGGAGTTCGGCGTCTCGAACGGCCTGATCGGGCTGGCGCTGACGGGGATGTGGATGACCTACGCGCTCGCGCAGTTCCCCAGTGGCCTCCTTGCCGACCGGTACGGCGAGCGGATCGTCGTCCTCGCGTCGATCGCGGGCACCGGCGCGACGAGTCTCCTGATCGTCTCGGCCCCGCAGTTCGCCGTGTTCGTCCTCGGAACGGTGCTCTTGGGCGCCGCCGCAGGACTGCACTACAGCGTCGCGACGACGCTGCTCACGCGCACGTACGACGACATCGGGACTGCGGTCGGCCTGCACAACGCCGGCGCGCCCGCCGCCGGGCTGCTCACGCCCATCGTCGTCTCGTGGATCGCGGTTCGACACGGCTGGCGGCCGGCGGTCGGGATCACCGTCGTCGTCGCGATCCCGGCGCTGGCGCTGTTCGCGCGCGGCGTCCGGCCGACCGAGCCGCGGCGACCCGACCAGCCGATGCGCGAGCGGCTCGAACTCGCGCCGATCCTCGATCTGCTCTCGCGGCCCTCGATCGTCTTTACGGGTGCCGTCGCGATCATCTGCGATTTCACGTGGCAGGGCGTCGCGTCGTTCCTGCCGACGTTCCTCGAGAACTTCCGGGGGTACTCCGGAACGCTGTCGGGGACGCTGTTTGCGGTCTACTTCGTGATCCAGGGGGTGTTGCAGGTCGCGGTCGGGTCGGTCGCCGACCGGTTCGGGCGCGACGTCGCCACCGCGCTGTGCATGGGCGCCGGCATCGCCGGGTTCGGGCTGCTCGTCGCGGGGCCGGGGATCGCCGCGGTGTCGGCCGGGATCGTCCTGCTCGGCCTGGGGATGGGTTGGGGCGCCGCGGTGATCCCGCGGTTCATGGACCAGCTCTCCGACGAGGAGCGGGGCGCCGGCTTCGGTCTGGTGCGGACGGTGTACATGATGATCGCCGCGACCGGATCGGTTGCCACCGGGACCGTGGCCGATCAGTTCGGGTGGGCGGCCTCGTTCACGATGCTCGCGGTGCTGATGGCGGTCGTGCTCGTACTTCTCGGCGCGAATTGGTTGCTCGGGTCGGAGTACTGACCGTGCGATCCGCGATCGACCGACAGACGGCCGCTCATCTTTTTCGCGACGGCCGCCTCGGCAGGGCATCGCGACGCCGACACCGATTTGCTATCGCGGTATAGGATTTATCCCGCCGGTCGGCGCCGGAGCAGTCGCTGACGATCGGGCGCGATACGAACGTCGAAGGTTCCGAAAACTGAGCTTCTAGCCGGTGTATCGCCCGTTCACTCGACCGATACCGGCGCGTCGCGGTCGGCGCTCTCGTAGAGCGCGTCGATCACGCGCATGTTCGCGATCGCCTCGGTGCCGCCGGTGCGCGGCTCCTCGCCGGCCTCGATCGATTCCGCGAAGTGATCGACCTCAAGGCGGTACTGGTCGATCGGGTCGAACGTCTCGACGCCGTGCCGGCCGTCGATCCGGTACTCCAGCTCGACGGGCTCCTCGGTCGGCGCGTCGAAGGCGTCGCCCACCTCGATCCAGCCGTCGGTCGCCTCGACGCGGTAGCGCTGGACGAGCTGCGTGTCGAAGCCGCAGGCCACGCGGGCCGAAGCTCCAGATTCGTACTCCAGCACGCCGGCGAGTTCGGTGTCGACACCACTACCGCGCGAGTCGTCGGTGTGCGCGTACGCGCGATCTGGTTCCCCGAGGAACAGCCCCGCCGCCGAGACGGCGTAACAGCCCACGTCCATCAGGCTCCCGCCGGCCAGATCGGGATCGAGGCGCACGTCTCCGGGGCGGCCGTACAGCGGGAACTTGAACGAGGCGTTCACCGACCGGATCTCGCCGAGTTCCTCGCGCGCGAGTTGGGCGGCGCGCTCCGTGCGGGGGTGGTACCGGTACATGAACGCCTCCATCAGCGTGACGCCGCGATCAGCGCAGTGGTCCACGACCTCGCGGGCCTCCTCGGCGTCCTCGGTCAGGGGTTTCTCGCAGAGCACGTGCAGCCCCGCGTCGGCGGCCTTCTTCGTCCATTCTGCGTGGAGCCCGTTGGGTAGGGGGTTGTACACGCCGTCGATGCCGTCGTCTTCGAGCAGTTCCTCGTAGGAGCCGTAGCTCCGGGGAATGCCGTACTCGTCGGCGACCGATCGGGCGCGGTCGGCGTCGCGCGAACTGATCGCGGCGACGTCGTGGTCGCTGCCCTCCAGAGCGGGAATGAGCGATCCGCGGGCGATGTCCGCAGTGCTGATGATACCGAGGTCCATGGTACGGGAGTCGGCACGGCGTCGGAAAAACCGTCAGGTTGCGGTAGTTCGGTCGGCGGGGTGCCGACCGGGAGATTCAGTCTGGCGACCGACGTCAGGCGGCCGGCCGGGAGACGGTTTCGGGGTCGATCTCGGCGACGTCGACCTCCTCGCGGTCGCCCCAGGCCCGCCCGATCGCGTAGTACGCGGCGACGCCGGCGTAGAAGCCGACGAACGCGGCGACGACCGCTCCGACCGCGGGGATGCCGGCGAAGATGCCCGAGACGACGCCGCCGGCGAGGACGAACCCCGCCGCGACGAGCCAGGCGGTCGCGTACGATTCGCTGAACAGCACGGGGCTGAGCGTCGCGACGTCGAAGCCGGCGCCGATCCGGCCGCTCTCGGCGACGTTAGCCAGCGCGGCGGGCGTGACGTACGCGGCGGCGAGCGAGAGCGCGACCCACAGCAGTCCGCCGATCACCAGCAGCGCGACGCCGACGGCGGTCGCGTCGCCGGTCAGCGCGAGCGCGCCGCCGACGAACACGACGGCGCCGACCGCCGAGACGAGCGCGTAGGCGAGCGCGACGACCGACCCGCGGACGCCCTCGCGGAGCAGCCCCTCCCAGTTCTCGAAGGCGGGCGCGCGCTCGTCGCCGCGGGCGACCGAGCGGAGCACGCGCATGAAGTAACCGATCAGGACGATCGCCGGGACGATCAGAACGCTCGTGAGCGCGAGCAGTCCCCCGATCAGGAGAGTTCGTACGGAACCTTCGTTGCTGCGCGGGTAGTCGATGGCTTCTGAAATCATTGGTATCACCGGAACGTCGGCGTCGCGGCCGCGAGAGAGAAAATCGATCCGGTCGGCGGCACCGACCTCGTTCCTACCTACCTCTAGGTGCGCAGGGAGCTTAACCGTATGCGCCGGATTCGGCCGTTTTCAGTGCCGATACGACCGATTTCGTCTCAGTCGCCCGTGCTGACGGTCCGCCGGAGCGCGTCGACGTCCGCGACGAACGACTCCAGCATCTCGCGGGTGACGTGGGGCATGCAGACGACCCGGAGTTCGCCGGCGCCCGTTCGCGAGATGCGCCACCCCTCCTCGCGCAGGCGATCGAACAGCGTCGGCGGGACGTCGGCGGCCACGAGCGGCAGTTCGGGCTCGACCACGTCGTACCCCCGCTCGGCGAGGGCGTCGGCCAGCCAGTCGGCGTTGTTCTGGGCGCGCACGTACTGCTCGCGGTAGCCCTCCGGCCAGAGTTCCTCCAGCGCGGCGACGACGCTAGCGACGCCGGCGCCGCTGCGCGTCCCGGTGAGCGTCGCCTGATCGGTCGATTCGAGGTACGGCGTGTCGACGGCCAGCGCGTCGAGCACCTCCGGCGATCGGGTGAGAAACCCGCCCGCGGGGATCGCCGCACAGCCCATCTTGTGCGGATCGATCGTCAGCGTGTCCGCGTCGACGTGGTCGAAGCGCCACTCGCGGTCGGTAAAGGGGAGGACGAATCCACCCCAGGCGGCGTCGACGTGGAGCAGGGCGCCGGCGTCGTCGGCCACGTCCGCCAGCGCGTCGAGCGGGTCGACGCGGCCGTACTCGGTCGAACCGGCGACGCCCACGACCAGCGCGGTGTCGGCGTCGGCCAGCTCCGTCACGGCGTCGACGTGCACCCGATAGTCGTCGTCGACCGGCGCGGTCCGAAGTTCGACGCCGAGCAGCCCCGCCGCCTTCCGGAAGCTGAAGTGGGCGCTCTCGGGCAGCACGACGTTTGGGTCCTCGGTCGCCGCGAGGTTGCGCGCGGCCCGCACGGCCTGGATGTTGGCCTCGGTCCCGCCGCTGGCGACGTAGCCGTGCGGATCGTCCAGCCCCACGATCTCGCCCAGCGCGTCGACCGCATCGGTTTCGAGTTCGGCGACCGTCTGGTACGTTCCGGGGTCGCCGGGGTTGGTCGCCAGGAAAGCTTCGGCGGCCTCGCGCGCCACCGGGTGCGGTTCGGTACACATCGAGGAGAGCACCCGGCTGAAATCCTGCGGCTCGGCTCGCATAGCCAGAATGTAGGCGGACAGGCGTTTAGGGATTGCGTTCTCCGAAGGGCGGCAACGAGTGGCGAGTTGTCGGGCCGCGGGCGCGACGGAGCGTCGCTCACGACTCGACGCGTGGCGCCGGGTCGTTTCATCGACGAATCGGCCGGCGACGAGGCCGCGCCCCGCTGTTTGATATAGCAGCTACCGGTTGACGGATCGACGACCGCGCGTGCTCTTCAGTTGTCTGTTCGGCGTCGAGATCGCGGGCAGAAGCAGTGACGGCGAATTACGGCGTCAAAGACTCAGTCGCTGCCGGTCCGGCGAGACTCGCTCCGCTCGTCTCGCTGGCTCCCAGCGGCTTCGTCCTACGGACTCAGCCGCTGCCGGTCTCGCGGGAAGAGCACGGCCTCCCGGATGTTGTCGAGGTCGAGCATCGTCATCACGACGCGCTCGACGCCGTAGGCCCACCCGGCGTGGGGCGGCATGCCGTACTTGAACATCTTGGTGTAGTACTCGAACTGCGAGGGATCGAGCCCCTGCTGCTCGAACCCTTCGACGAGGTTCTCGTAGCGGTGCTCGCGCTGGCCGCCCGAGACCAGTTCCATGCGCGGGTGCATGAGGTCGAAGCCCTTCGAGAGCTCCTCGTCGTCGTCGTAGTCCTGGATGTAGAACGGCTTGATCTCGCTGGGCCAGTCGGTGATGAAGTAGTGGCCGCCGATCTCGTCGCCGAGCGCCTTTTCGGCCTCGGTAGAGAGGTCGTCGCCCCAGACGAGCTGCTCGTCAAGCTCGCCGGTGGCGTTGATGCGCTCGAGAGCCTCCTCGTAGGTGAGTCGCGGGAAGTCCTCCTCAGGGGCCGCGAAGTCGTCGTACCCCAGGAGTTCGAGCTCCTCCTGGCAGTTCTCCTCGACGGCCTGGTAGGCGGCGTGGAGCGTGCCCTCGCAGACGTCCATTGCCTCCTCGTGGTCGATGAAGGCCGACTCGAAGTCGATCATCGTCGCCTCGTTGAGGTGTCGCGGCGTGTTGTGCTCCTCGGCGCGGAAGATCGGGCCGACCTCGAAGACGCGCTCGAGTCCGGAACCGACCATCAGCTGCTTGAACAGCTGGGGCGACTGGTTCATGAACGCTTCCTGGCCGAAGTAGGTGACCGGGAACAGCTCGGTGCCGCCCTCGGTGCCCGTGGCGACGATCTTCGGCGTGTTGATCTCCGTGCTGCCGATCGATCGGAAGTAGTCGCGAACCGCGCGCAGGATCTCCGCGCGGATCTCGAAGATCGCCTGTATCTCGGGCTTTCGGACGTCGAGCGTCCGGTTGTCGAGTCGCGTCGGGAGTTCGGCGTCGACCTTCCCCGAGGGATCGAGCGGCAGTTCGGGGTCCGCGGGCGCGATGACCTCCACGTCTTCGGGGACGATCTCGACGTCGGTCGGAGCGCGGGGTTCTTCCTCGACGTCGCCGGTCACCTTGACGACGCTCTCCCGGGAGATGTCCAGTCCCGTTTCGACGAGCTCGTCGTCCATCTCGTCTTTCTCGAACTTGACCTGGATCTTCCCGGACTGGTCTCGAACGATGAGGAAGGCGATCCCGCCGAGGTCGCGGATCTCGTGAGCCCAGCCGGCGACGGTGACGGCGTCGCCCGGCTCGGCGTCCGCTGTGTAAGTGCGGTCCTGCATACCTCCGGGTTCGGAGTGCCGCGCCTTAAACTGCGTCGGTTCGGCGCAGGCGCGCTCGACGCCCGAGGCGCCGCTTCGAGCGGGTTCCGTTCGCTTGCGATCCACCAAAATGCGCTTCTATGTGTCGATTTTGAGCACTTCACGGGTTAACGCCTCGATTTGTCCTGATTTCGGTGCGACGCCGAAGCGGTGTCTGAACGAAGTGATAAATCTCATATTGCGATATAGAATCTGAGGGTGACCCAGGGAGAGCGTCGCGAGGGCGACGCAGTCGCTCTCGGAGCGAGAGCGCGAAAAACAACGATTCGGATGCCCGAAACTCGAAATTGAGCGTCCGGCCGCCAATTATCGGGTCGAGACGGCTCTCGTCAGTCGCATCAGTACGGCGAGCCCGACGACGATGGCGACAAGCATGGTTCCGGTGCCCGCCGCGTTCTTCGAGAGTCCAGCAGCCATCAGCGCCCTGACGCCAACATCGGCACCGGTCAGCGTCAGCGCGGCGACGGTTGCCAGCGCGAGCAGCGACGTGGGGATCGCGTCGGGTCGGATCGGAAGGGTACGTCGCGAACTAGACATGGACAACGAACTATGACTACGTCTGTCGTATTTATTGTTTGGTGTTACCACACATCGAGGGAAACGGATTCGGCGGACTATCGAGACCAATCAGTCGCTCAGCGACGCCTCGGGGCGATAGGACCGGCTGATCGCCATCCACCGGCCGCTCTTGAACCGGTAGTAGGTGACGACGGCGGGCACCAGCGTCTCGACGACCAGCGCGACGTACAGCGCCTCGATGCCCAGCGGCGTCACCGCGGCGAGGCCGGGCAACGGGATCGACGCCGCGCCGGCGTACGCGATCGGCAGCGTGAACGCGTACAGTCCGAGCAGTTGCGCGTAGAACGGCCAGCGCGTGTCGCCGCTGGCGCGTAGCGGACCGGTCGCACCGCCGCTGACGCCGCGGAACACGACGCTGACGCAGGCCACGACTATGAACGTCGCGACGAGCGGCACCATCGAGGGATCGTCGGCGAAGACGCCCGCGATCGGCCGGGCGAACGCAAACACGAGCCCGGCGGCGACCGCGTACACCGCCACGCCGAACAGGAGCACCTCGGAGCCGTAGGTGGCGGCGTCTCGCTCGTCGCCGGTGCCCAGTTCCTGCCCGACGAGGCTGCTGGAGGCCAGCGAGAAGCCCCAGCCGGGCGTGTCCATCAGGTCGCGGACGCGCCGCGCCGCGACGAAGGCCGCCAGCACGTCGGCGCCGAACAGCGCGACGATCGCCAGCATCGGGAACTGGGCGGCCCGCCGCGCGGTGTTGGTAAACACCAGCGGCGCGCCGATCGTGACGACGTCGCGAACCTCGCCGAGCGTGGCGACGGGGGCCGAGCGGGTCAGCGTCACCGGAAACTCGCCGATCAGCGGCAGCCTTAGGCCGGCGAATCCGGCGACGAACGCGCCGAGGACGAGCACGTTGGCGACGACCGTCCCGATCGCGGCGCCGACGACGCCCATCCCCACCGCGAAGATCAGCACGGCGTTGATGGCGACGTTGACGGCGGCGCCGCCGGCCCGGAGGATCATCGGCGTCCAGGCGTCGTCGGCGCCGACGAGCGTCCGGCTCCCGATCAGGTTCAGGCCCGCGAACGGCACCCCGAGCGCGACGACTTTGAGGTAGTCCGCCCCGTAGGCGATCGCGGCGGGGCTGTCGTCGGCCAGCGCCTGGCCGACCAGCGCGACGAGTTCTCGGGGGAACGTCCAGAACAGCGCCGCGAGCGGGAGCGTAAGCGCGAGCACGACCAGCCAGCCCGTCGTGACCGCCAGCGACAGCTCCTCGCGGGCGTCGGCGCCGTAGCGCTGGGAGACGAGGCCGATCGTCGCCCCGGCGACGCCGCCGCCGAACGCGAACGCCAGCCCCCAGAACGGCGTCGCGACGCCGACACCGGCGATCGCCGCCGACCCGAGCGCGGCCCCGACCATCGCGACGTCGGCGGCGGACTTGGACATCCGCGCCAGCCCGGTGACGATCCGGGGCCACGCGAGGTCGGTCGTCCGCTCGGCTCTGCGGCCGTCGATCAGGCCCGCTCGCGCGAGCAGGCGACCGATCGACAGCAGGAGCCAGCGGACCGGGTTGGGCAGTCGGCTCGTCGCAGAAGACACAGCGGAGCTAATCGATCGTCGCTCTTAGGCCTTCAGGTCGCGGAACGGGTCGAGAGGCGTTGGCACGCCGCGTTCCGGCGTCGCAGTGAGTGTAGAAGCCGCAGCTCAGGACTCCTTGGCGCCCCGCACCGTCTCCTCGACGGCGTCGACGCCTTCGGCGTGGACGAGGTCGCCGACGACGATCACGTCGGCGTGCTCGCCCATCCGGTAGGCCGAGTCGTAGTCGTGGACGCCGCCGCCGTAGAACAGCGTGGCGTCGTCGAGCGCTTCGTCGGCCGCTTCGACGACCTCGGGATCGCCCAGCGTGCCGGAGTACTCGACGTACACGATCTCCTGTCCGAACATCTCCTCGGCGACCTCGGCGTACGCCGCGACGTCGTCCGGCCCGAGATCGCAGTCGGCCTCGGTGTAGGTCGCGACGCTGGCGTCGGGGTTCATCACGACGTACGCCTCGGTGGTGATCCGGTTCCAGGGCAAATCCTCCTCCATGCGGGCCCACTCCTTGTGGGCGCCGACGGTCCAGAAGGGGTCGCCCGCGTTGAACACGGTCGGGATGAGATACCCGTCGAGCGCTTCGTCGTTGACCGCGACCTCGGGCGCGCTGGGTTCGAGGTACAGCGGCACGTCGTGGGTCGCGCAGGCGTCGATCACGCGCTGCATCTTGTCGGTGGTCATCCCGGTCGTCCCGCCGATCTCGATGGCGTCGGTGCCGGTCTCGCAGACGTCCTCGAACGTCTCGCCCTCGACTAACGTCTTGTCGGGGTCGATCTTCACGATGTGGTCCCACTCGGCCCAGCGAGTCGTCATACCCGAGCAATCTAAAGGATCGGCTAAAACCCCTTCGGAACTGCCGCTCCGGCGGACCCAACCTATAAGCGATCCCGCATCCATGCCGAGACGAGAGATGACGTTTGCACAGTTCGTCGACGGGGTCGAGGGGCGAGAGTTGACGCTGCGGGTGGTCAACCGCACCGAGGAGGACCCCGTCTACGGTATGCTCGAAGATCGCTTCGCGGACCAGGACGTCGTCGTCGAGGAGATCGACGACGCGGACGCCCCGGAAAACGAGGTCCTGCTCTGCGAGGCCGGCGAGGCGCTGGCGGTCTCCTCGCTCACCGAGGTCCGCGACAGCGTGCTCACGGTGAACTCGGATCTCTACATCACCGGTTCGCGGCCGCTGGAGAACGTCGACACGCCCGACGTGATCGCCGGACTGGGCGAGACGACGTTCTCGGTCGGGGGGCACCAGAAGTACCTCCTGATCCAGCTCTCCCGCGAGATCGAGGCGATGGCGCTCCAGGCGGGCGAGGGCGTCCTGCACAGCGGCTTCCAGGAGCTCTCGCGGCTCGACGACGAGCGCGGCACGCTCGCCGCCTACGAGACGCTCGGCGACGCCGATCTCGACGTGCACGTCTACGGCATTCCGGACGCCGACCCGCTCGATCACCCCGGCGTCGCACTCCACGGAATCGACGCCGAGGAGATCCGAACCTCGTGGTTCGTCGTCTTCACGAGTGAACGCGAGGACGTCCAGGAGGCCGCGCTGGTCGCGGTCGAGCGCGAGCCCGAGCTGTGGGACGGCTTCTGGACGTTCGAGTCGGATCTGGTCGGTGAGGTCGAGGAGTACCTCGAGTCGGCGTACCTGCAGTAGCGCCCGGCGAAACGAATCCTCGACCGAGGACTTTTGCCGTAGCACGCCGTAGTACATTGTATACATGGCGTCGATCAGCGCGAGGCTCCCCGACGACGAGGCCGACGACCTCGAAGCCGTCGCGGAGTTGCTCGACGAGGACAAGAGCAGCGTCGTCAGGAAGGCGCTCCGCGAGGGGCTCCACGAACTGCGCATCACGCGAGCGGTCGAGCAGTACCAGTCCGGCGAGATCTCGGTCAACGAGGCGGCGCGCATCGCCGACGTGAGCGTCGCCGAGTGGCTGGAGATCGCCCGCGAGCGCAATCTCACGACGCAACTGACGCCGGAGGATCTGCGCCGGGACGCCGACGCCGCTAGCGAACTGTGAGGCAGATCTATCTCGATGCGACGCCGCTGATCGCGTTAGGCGCGGTCGGCGAACTCGATGTCCTCACGGCTTTCGACGGCGAGTTAGTCGTTCCCGATCGCGTTTTCTCGGAGGTAACGACGGAACCCGCTCGGACGAACGTCGAGCGGCTGCTCGACGGTCCCGCGCGTACGGAGTCGATTCCGGTAGATCCGGTCGGTCAGGCGCTCGATCTGCTCGGTGACGGCGAACCCTCGGGGGACGCAGCGATTATCGGTGCCGTGCTTCACTGGAGAGAACGGGGAATGGAAGCAGGGGTCGTCTCCGACGATAAGCGTGTTCGGACGATGGCCGACGGACTCGGTGCAACCGTAACGGGAACTGTCGGGGCGATCAGACGGTCCGTCAAGGAGGGCCGCGACGCCGACGAGGCGGCGAATCTGCTTCGCAGGGTCGACGAGAACGGTCTCCACATGACCGGCGAACTCCGTGAAGAGGCCCTAAAACAGATCGAAGCGGCTGCAGCCGGCGACGACTGAAGAGAGACGCTACGTCGCTCTATCCGATTACTTCGAAATTCAAAGTATAGTCGCTTCGAACTCTGAAGCTGCGAGAGACGCCGACGCGTCACTCCGCCAGTTCGATCTCGTCGTCGCCGTTCGGTACCGCGCAGATGAACGCGCCCGGCTCGTCGGCCTCATTCCGGTACCAGTGGACCGTCCCCGCCGGAATCAACAGCGAGTCGCCCGCGCTCACCTCGTGTTCCTCGTCGTCGATCCCCACCACGTACTCGCCGGAGAGGACGTACTGCTCGTGTTCGACCTCGTTGGTGTGTTTCGGCACCTCGGCGCCGGCGTCGAGCTCGAACCGCCGGACGGCGAAGTTCGGCGCGTCCTCGTCCTCGCCGATCAGGACGCCCTTCGACAACCCCTCCGCCGCGTCGACTGTTTCGTACTCGATCTCCTCGGCGCGTCGGATCGTCGGCTCCGGATCGCTCATACCCGGACGATGGCGGCGTGGCGCCCTAAAGCTGACTCCGCAGCGGCGTCATGCGGCGCGGTCGCGGTGCTGAGGTTGTGCTAGCGGTGCGGTTAGAGACTGAGTAGTTGTACCGCGCACGAGCGAGCGCCCGACAGGGCGCGAGCGAGTAAGCGGAGTTTTTGGCCGAGATTTTTATCGCGAGCGGTGGCGAGCGAGGGCGTTCGGGCCCGAGCGAGCCCACCCGAGCGATAAAAAGGTCGTCTGTTAGGCTTTCGCCTGCCACTTCCGGATCCGGTCCTCGCTGACGCCGTCGACCCGCCCGGCGACGGCGTCCGGCTCGGCCGACTCCAGATCGTCGATGCTCTCGATGCCGGCGTCGGCGAGCTTCTCGGCGGTCTTGGCGCCGATGCCGTCGAGCGCTTCGAG
This sequence comes from Natronoarchaeum mannanilyticum, assembly GCF_039522665.1. Taxonomy (NCBI): domain Archaea; kingdom Methanobacteriati; phylum Methanobacteriota; class Halobacteria; order Halobacteriales; family Natronoarchaeaceae; genus Natronoarchaeum; species Natronoarchaeum mannanilyticum. The sequence continues at coordinate 119,172 of NZ_BAAADV010000001.1, read as the reverse complement.
GTCGCTGCCCGAGTCGCTCTCGCGGGCCTGGTACTCGCGGTAGTTGCAGATCGGACAGCCCAGCTCCCAGGGTTCGTCGCCGTTGTGGACGATCAGTTCGGGCAGCCCGTGTTCCTCGCAGTGCTCGTCGGTGACCTCGATCTCGCCGCGGCGGGGAAGGGGCAGCGAGTAGTCGCAGTCCGGATATCTGGTGCAGCCGACGAGCCGCGAGCCGTTGCGCAGTTGCTTGATGGCGAGTTCGCCGTCGTGTTCGTCGCCACAGTCGGGGCACTCTCCGAGGATCGGGCCTTCGCCGGCCTCGTCGGCCTTGCACTGCGGGCAGCCGTGGACGAACGTCTGGCGGCCGGCGAGCATCTTGACGTGGCGCAGGTCGTGCTCGTCGCAGGTCTCGTCGAGGATCAGCGGTTTGCCCGTACTCGGCAGCGGGAGGGTGTACTCGCACTCCGGATAGCCGTCGCAGCCGACGAACGCCGAGCCGCCCCGGGCGCGGCGGACCAGCAGGTCGTGGTCCGATTCGGGGCAAGGCCCCAGGGTCTTGTCGGCCTTGAGCGACTTCTGGAGGTGATCGCCGATCTCCTCGCGGGACTCGACTAGCTCCTCGAACACACGTCCGAGCATCTCACGGGACTCCTCGGTGACGTCGTCGAGCGTCGCCTCGCCCTCGGCGATGGCGGTCATGTCCCGCTCCAACTCGCTGGTCATGTCCTCGCTGACGACGCGGTCGGCGTACTCCTCGGCGGCTTCGACGACCGCCATCGCGAGCTTGGTCGGCCGCGGCGGGTCGCCCTCGACGTAGCCCCGGTCGTAGAGCTTCTCGATGGTGTTGTGGCGAGTCGACTTCGTCCCGATGCCCAGCTTCTCCATCGTCTCGATGAGTCTGGACTGGCCGTACCGGCGGGGCGGCTGGGTTTCCTTGTCCTCCTGGCGCGCTTCCGCGATCGCGAGCTGCTCGCCCTCCTCGACGTCGGGGACGTAGTTCTCGCTGGTGTTGAAGTACGGATAGACGTCGTGGTAGCCCGCCTCGACGAGGCGCTTGCCGTTGGCCTTCAGCGTCACGTCGTCGGTCTCCTCGGGGAGGTCGATCGACACCGCGCCGTCGAGTTCGGCGACGACCTTGAGGTGCTCCCAGACCGCGGGTTCCGCGACCGTCGCGAAGAACCTGCGGACGACGAGCTCGTAGATCTCCCACTCGTCGTCGGAGAGCTCGCTCTTCTTGGGGATCTCGCCGGTCGGGTGGATCGGCGGGTGGTCGGTCGTCTCCTCGTCGCCCTCGGTGGGCTCGATATCCTCGATCTCCAGCAGCGACTCGGCGTCGTCGCCGAACGTGTAGTGGCCGACGAACTCGTCGAGCAGTTCCTCGGGGTCCAGATCGTCGGGGTAGACCGTGTTGTCGGTCCGCGGGTACGTGATGTAGCCGGCGGTGTAGAGGTCCTCGGCGACGCTCATCCCGCGCTGGGCCGAGTAGCCCAGCGTGCCCGCGGCGCGGATGAACTGCGTGGTGCTGAACGGCTCGGGCGGGCTGTCGGTCCGGGTCCGGCGGTTGACGCGCTCGACGGTCGTCCTCGCGTCGGTCGCCGCGAGCGCCTCGTAGACGGCGTCCGCGAGGTCCTCGTCCCAGACGCGCTCGGCCTCGTTGCCGTCCTCGTCGCGGTAGAAGTACTGGGCCTCGAAATCGTCGTCGTCTTTCTCCAGATCGGCGTACAGCTCCCAGTAGTCGTCGGGCTCGAACGCCTGGATCTCGCGCTCGCGGTCGACCAGCAGGCGCAGCGTCGGCGTCTGGACGCGGCCGACCGAGATGAAGTCGTCGCCGAGCTGGCGCGCCGACAGCGAGAGAAAGCGCGTCAGGGCGGCGCCCCAGATCAGGTCGATCGTCTGGCGGGCCTCGCCGGCCGCCGCGAGATCGAAGTCCAGCTCCTCGCGGTTGTCGAACGCGTTCTGCACTTCGCGCTCGGTGATCGAGGAGAACCGCACGCGGTCGATCGGGGCGTCCTCGTTGACGTCCCGGACGAGCTCGTAGGCCTCCTTGCCGATCAGTTCGCCCTCGCGGTCGTAGTCGGTCGCGATCGTCACCCGGTCGGCGTCGCGGGCCAGCGAGCGCAGCGCCGCGACGATCGACTCCTGGGTCGGCGTCTTCTCGACCTCGGCGTCGATCAGCTCGACGGGCTCGACGTCGCGCCAGTCGCTGTACTCCTCGGGGAAGTCGACGCCGACGACGTGACCGGAGAGGCCGATCACGCGCTTGCCGCCCCACCGGTAGACGTTGACGCCGTTCCGGCGGGTCGAGCTCGCGGACTCGCCGCTCAGGATGTCGGCGATCCGTCGGGCCGCGTTGTCCTTCTCGGTGATGATGAGTTCCACAGGATGGCACCTCCGACTCCGCTCTGTCGGTCGTTATCAGCCGTAGGACAACCCGGCTGGTAAACCTTTCGGGGTGCTCAACACGACGACTGCGGCGGGGACTGACCGGCTGAAGCAAGCCGAAAACGAACTGTCGAGCCCGCTCAGTGGTCGGTCTGGATCAGCTGGACGATCCCGCTCCCGTCGACCAGGACGGTGTAGCCGGCGTAGTCGAAGGAGAGGCGAAGCGAGGTGTCGGGCGTGGCGGTACAGATGTTGTCGAGCGCCTCGGGATCGACGGCGTCGTACAGCGGGTCGAGCTCGAGCGGCGCGCAGTCTTCCTCCTGAGCCACCAGCGAGACGATCGCTTCGGTCGCCGAACCGCCCGTCGACGGTTCGAAGATCGCCTTCGGGGCGTCGGCGTCGAGCTGGATCTCGTCGTCGCCGTCGCGATCGGCGGCGTCGGCTGAGAGGCGATGAAACTGTTCTTCGTCCATACACGGGTCTGCAGGACGAGACTACTTGAATGATTCCCCGATTTTCGGGGTGGTATTTAAATGACGGGCGGGGAGAATCGATTTTTTCTTCCGTAACGATTGAAATCCGACGCCGATCCGCGGCATCTGCCGCGGCTGCGCCGCGGGCGCGGCCGCCTCCAACCTATCGGCCGTGATCGGTCACCGCGTCGGCGCCGTCGCGCTCGACCATCGCGAGATGCTGGCCGCAGTACCGCTCGCCCGGTTTCGCGTCGCGCGAACACCGTTGGCCGGAGGCCGTCGCGGCGACGCAGCGGTCCGGCGTCTCAGTTCGGTCGGGCGTCTCGGCCTCCGCGGTCTGCTCGTAGAACCGCTCGAAGCTCTCCGCCCAGGACTCGGTTTCGGGGCGGTCGCTCCGGTGTTCGACGGTGATGCCCGAGTACGAACAGCTCTGACAGTTCCACGTCTCGCTGTCCCCGAGGCTGTAGTGGATCAACTGCTCGCCGCATCGCGGACAGTCCATAGCGGACCACTGTCACGAAAACATATAGTTTTTCTTACTACCTGGGTGGGCGAAGCCGCCGATCGCTCTATTTCGCGTCGGGAGGACGCCGCGCTCCGGTTGGAGTGGTACGGCGCTTCGCGCCGTTCGTTACTCCGCCAGCTCGTCTCGCAACAGCTGGTTCACGTCGCCCGGATCGGCCGAGCCGCCCGTCTTCTGCATGACCTGCCCGACGAGGAAGTTGATGGCGCCGTCCTCGCCGTTCTCGTGGTCCTCGACGGCGTCGGGGTTCTCTTCGATGGCGGCTTCGACGGCCTGCTGGAGTTCGTCGTCGTCGGTCTTGCCCAGCCCCTCGTCCTCGACGATCTCGTCGGGCGCGCGGCCCTCGTCGAGCATCTCGCGGAGCACCGTCTCGCGGGCGTTCTTCGCGGTGATCTCGTCGGTCGCGACGAGTTCCACGAGGCGAGTCACCTCGTCGAGACGACTCTCGACGTCGGTCACTTCCATGTCGCGGTAGTTGAGCTCGCCCAGCAGGTTATCCGCGACCCACGTCGCCGCGAGGTCCGGGTCGTACTCCTCGGCGACGTCCTCGTAGAAGTCCGCGACCTGCTTCGTGGAGGTGAGCTTGCTCGCGGCCTCCTCGCCCAGGCCGTACTCCTCGCGGAAGCGCTCGCGGCGAGCGTCGGGTAGTTCGGGGATGGCGATTTTCTCCTTCCAGTCGGCGACCTGCAGCGGCGGGAGGTCGGCCTCCCCGAAGTAGCGGTAGTCCTTCTCTTCTTCCTTGGAGCGCATCGAGACGGTGATCCCCTTGGCCTCGTCCCAGTGGCGGGTCTCCTGCTCGACGCCGCGCCCGCGCTTGATCGCGTTCTTCTGGCGAGTCACCTCGTAGGCCAGCGCCTTTTCGGCGCCCTTGTGGCTCGAGATGTTCTTGACCTCCGTGCGGTTGGCTTCTTCCAGCGCCTCGTCGCTGAACTCGCCGGTGTCGGCATCGAGGTTTGCGTCGCTGGTCTGGACGAGCGAGATGTTGGCGTCGATGCGCAGGCTACCGTCGCGCGTGCTATCGAATACGCCGAGGTACTCCAGAACTTCTTCGAGCTTGGCGAGGAACGCGCGAACCTCGTCGGGGCTCCGGAAGTCCGGCCGCGTGACGATCTCCAGCAGCGGGACGCCCGCGCGGTTGTAGTTGACCAGCGTGTAGTCGGCGGTGTCGATCGAGCCGCCGACGTGCTGGAGGCTGCCGGGGTCTTCCTCGAGGTGTGCGCGCTCGATGCCGATCTCGCGGCGCTCGCCCTCGACGCCGACCTCTAACTCGCCGTCCTGGCAGATCGGCTCGTCGTACTGGGTGATCTGGAAGTTCTTCGGCAGGTCGGGGTAGTAGTAGTTCTTCCGGTGGAAGCGGGTCTCCTCGGGGATGTCGGCGTCGATCGCCTTGCCGACCTTCACCGCGGCCTCGACGGCGCCCTCGTTGAGCACCGGCAGCGCGCCTGGCAGCCCCAGGCAGACGGGGCAGGTGTTCGAGTTGGGCTCGGCGTCGGTCTGGTCGGTCGAGCAGCGACAGAAGATCTTCGTGTCGGTCTCGAGCTGGACGTGGACCTCCAGCCCGATCACGACGGCGAGGTCGGCGTCCTGCTGAGTCGCCTGCGCGGTCATTGGCGACGGGTTCGGGACGGGACCGCTAAAGACTAACGCAAGCGCGCGCACGGCGTCGCGCCGCTCATCAGTGGTTGTCCCGCCGGCAACACCGCCGCCGTCGAGCACAACATATTTGCCGGTTCGACGGATTCACGCCGGTATGGTGTACATTCCGTTCGGCCTCTCTCCGGCGCAGCTGCGGACGATCGGGCTGGCGTCCGTGGCGCTGGGGATCGGACTGCTGACGATCTACTGGCGCAACGGCGTCGACCACCAGAGCGCGATGATCACCGTCTTCTTCGTGTTCACCGGCGGGCTGGCGATCGGCTACGGCTCGGCGCTGACGGCCGTCGACCGGAACACCTGGTGACCGGCCGCGGCGTAATGCTCAGATTTCTTTTGTTTGTCTGACGCACGTTTAAGGGTACAGAGCCGCCCCTTCATTCATATGTCGAACAATCGGGTCGAGGAACTCGAAGCGACGGTGTCCGAGCTGGAGTCGACCGTTCGCGGGCTCACCGAGGAGCTCGTCGAGACGAAAGAGCGCGTCCGCCTGCTGGAAGCCGAACTCGAACCGAGCGAGGGCGCCACGACGGGCACCCCGGCCACCGCACGGCGGGACGCCGCCGACGCCGACGCGGAGTCCGAATCCGAACAGGGCGACGCGCCCTCCGACGAAGCCGCACCCGAGGACGTCCAGGAGGCGGCAGCCGAAGCGGATAAGGGAGATGGGGACAACGGGGAGGACGAAACCGACGGCTCCGGACTCGGCGACGACATCATCGTCGCGTGATCGCCGGGGCCGACCGCGGGCGTCGCCCGGGAGATGACAACGCATGCATATAAAAGAGCTCGTTCTGGAAAACTTCAAGAGCTTCGGCCGCAAGACCCGCATCCCGTTCTACGAGGACTTCACAGTCGTCACCGGCCCGAACGGTAGCGGGAAGTCGAACATCATCGACGCGGTGCTGTTCGCGCTGGGACTGGCCCGCGCTCGCGGCATCCGCGCACAGAAGCTGACCGACCTGATCTACAACCCTGGGTTCGACGACGGCGCCGAGAACGCCGGGCCGAACGAGGCCAGCGTCGAAGTCGTGCTGGACAACTCGGACGGCTCGCTCGACCGGGGGCAGATCGTCAACGCCGCCGGGAGCGAGGACGTCGGCGACGTCGAGGAAGTGACGATCCGGCGGCGCGTCAAGGAGACCGAGGACAACTACTACTCGTACTACTATCTCAACGGGCGCTCGGTCAACCTCTCGGACATCCAGGACCTGCTCGCGCAGGCCGGCGTCACGCCAGAGGGGTACAACGTCGTCATGCAGGGCGACGTGACCGAGATCATCAACATGACGCCCCACGAGCGCCGGGAGATCATCGACCAGATCGCCGGCGTCGCCGAGTTCGACGCCAAGAAGGAGGACGCCTTCGAGGAACTGGAGGCGGTCGAGGACCAGATCGACGAGGCCCAGCTGAAGATCGACGAGAAGCAGGAGCGCCTCGACCAGCTCAGCGACGAGCGCGAGACCGCCCTGGAGTACCAGTCGCTCCGCGAGGAGAAAGAGGAGTACGAGGGCTACCTCAAAGCCGCGGAACTCGAGGACAAGCGCGACGACCTCGCGGACGTCCGCGAGTCGATCGCCGAGCGCGAGGCGGAACTCGAAGAGCTCCAGCGCGACCTCGACGAGAAGCAAGGTACGGTCGTCCGGCTGGAAGAGGATCTCGAGGATCTCAACGCCGAGATCGAGCGCAAGGGCGAGGACGAACAGCTGGAGATCAAAAGCGAGATCGAGGGGATCAAAGGCGACGTCGCCCGGCTCGAGGACAAGATCGAGTCGACCGAAGAGAAGCGCGAGGCCGCCGAAAACGAGCGTCGTGAGGCGTTCGTCGAGGTCGACCGCAAGCAGGAGGAGATCGACGACCTGGAGTCCGACATCCGGGAGATCAAGGTCGAGAAGTCCTCCGTCAAGGCGGACATCCAGTCCAAGGAGGCCGAGCTCGCCGACATCGAGCAGCAGATCGACGACATCGACACCGAGTTCGACGAGCTGAAGGCCGACCTGCAGGAGCGCAAGGCCGACCGCGAGTCGGTCAAGGAGGAACGCAACGACCTCCAGCGCGAGAAGGATCGGCTGCTCGACGAGGCGCGGCGCCGCTCCAACGAGATCGCGGACCTCGAGGCCGAGATCGACGAAGCGCGCGAGCAGATCCCCGAACTGGAGTCCGACGTGGAGGACCTGCAGAACGAGCTGACGAAGGCCCGGTCGAACGCCGAGAACATCGAGGAGGTCGTCGACGATCTCAAGCAGCAAAAGCGGTCGCTGCAGGACGACATCGCCGACGTCGAGGACGAGATCCAGGCCAAGCAACAGGAGTACGCCGAGCTCGAGGCCCGCGCCGACGAGAGCGGCGACAGCTCCTACGGCCGCGCGGTGACGACGATTCTGAACGGCGACCTCGACGGCGTCCACGGCACCGTCGGCCAGCTCGGCGGCGTCTCCCAGCAGTACGCGACCGCCTGCGAGACGGCGGCGGGCGGCCGGCTCGCCAACGTCGTCGTCGACGACGACGGCGTCGGCCAGGACTGCATCGAGTACCTGAAGTCGCGCAACGCGGGTCGGGCCACCTTCCTCCCGCTGACGGAGATGCACTCCCGGAGCCTCCCCTCGAAGCCCTCGGATCCGGGCGTCGTCGACTTCGCGTACAATCTCGTCGACTTCGATTCGAGCTACTCGGGCATCTTTTCGTACGTGCTCGGCGACACGCTCGTCGTCGAGGACATGGACACCGCGCGCGAGTACATGGGCGATTTCCGGATGGTCACGCTCGACGGCGAACTCGTCGAGAAGAGCGGCGCGATGACCGGCGGTTCGACCAGCGGCTCTCGGTACTCGTTCTCGAAGTCCGGCAAGGGCCAGCTCGAACGGGTCGCAGAGGCGATCCAGGAACTACAGGACGAGCGCGACTCGCTGCGCGAGGACCTCCAGGGCGTCGAGGACCGCCTCGACGACGCGCGCGACCGCAAGACCGACGCGAACGATCAGGTGCGCTCGATCGAATCGGAGATCGAGAGCACCGAGGCCGAGATCGAGGCGGTTCGCGAGAGCATCGGCGAGAAGGAAGACCGACTCGAAGAGCTCCGCGAGGAGCGCGAGTCGGTCGACGAGCGCATGAGCGAGATCGACGAGGAGCTCGACGAGGCCGACGACGAGCTGGCCGAGATCGACGCCGACATCGAGGAGCTAGAGACCGAGCTGGCCGACTCCGAAATTCCGGAGCTGACCAGCCAGGCCGAGGCCGTCGAGGACGAGATCGACGAGCTGGAGGACACGCTCGACGATCTCGACGCCGATCTCAACGAGTACCAGCTCGAGAAGCAGTACGCCGAGGAGTCGATCGAGGAGCTCAACGAGACGATCGAGGACGCTCAAAATCGCAAGGCCGACTGCGAGGAGCAGATATCGGAGCTCGAAGATCAGATCGACGAGAAGGAAGAACTGCTGGAAGAGAAACGCCAGGAGGTCCTCGAACTCGAAGACGAGCTGGCCGAGCTGAAAGACGAGCGCTCCGAGCTCAAGGACGAACTCAAGGCGGCAAAGTCCGAGCGCGACAGCGCCCGGGACGACGTCGACCGCGTCGAGAGCAAGTTGGAGGATCTGCGTGACGCCGAAGACCGGCTCGAGTGGGAGGTCGAGGAGCTCGAAGCCGCCGTCGGCGAGTACGATCCCGAGGAGATCCCCGACCACGACGAGGTCACCGAGCGGGTCGAGACGCTCGAATCCGAGATGGAGGAGCTCGAACCCGTAAATATGCTCGCGATCGAGGAGTACGACGAGGTCGAGGAAGACCTCGAAGAACTCGAAGCGGGCCGCGACACCCTCGTCGAGGAGCGGGACGGCATCCGCGAGCGGATCGACTCCTACGAGGCCCAGAAGAAAGCGACGTTCATGGAAGCCTACGAGGCGATCGACGACCAGTTCGAGGAGATCTTCCAGCGGCTCTCGAACGGCACCGGGACGCTCCACCTCGAAGATCCCGAGGATCCCTTCGAGGGCGGCATGACGATGAAGGCCGAGCCCGGCGACAAGCCGATCCAGCGCCTCGACGCGATGTCGGGCGGCGAGAAGTCCCTGACCGCGCTCGCCTTCATCTTCGCGATCCAGCGGTACAACCCGGCGCCGTTCTACGCGTTAGACGAGGTCGACGCCTTTCTCGACGCCGCCAACGCCGAGCGCGTCGGCGAGATGGTCGACGAGCTCGCGGGCGACGCGCAGTTCGTCGTCGTGTCCCACCGCTCGGCGATGCTGGATCGCTCCGAGCGCGCCATCGGCGTCACGATGCAGGGCGACAACGTCAGCGCGGTCACCGGCATCCAGCTCGACGGCTCGGGCGACGGGGAGGTGAGCGCGGATGACTGACGACGACGTGCCGCTGAACATCGCGGGCCACGAGGACCGCGAGCGGCCGGACGACGCGGGCGACGACGGACTCCCCGGCGGTCTCGGCGGGGACGCTTCGGCGTCCGGCGACGGGGAAGCCGGAGACGCACACCCTGACGACGCAACGGCTTCACCCGACGCCGCAGCGGCGTCCGGCGACGGAGAGGACGACGACGAGGAGGTCGAACCGGTCGAGCTGCTGGTGAATCTCGCCGAGGAGGGCGAGATCGACCCGTGGGACATCGACGTCGTGACGGTGACCGACAAGTACCTCGACCGGCTCGACGAGGCCGACCTCCGGACCTCGGGGCGGGCGCTGTTCTACGCGAGCGTGCTCCTCCGGATGAAAGGCGACGGGCTGCTCTCGGAGGGGACCGAGGAGCCCGACGAGCCCGAGCCGTGGGAGCAGCCGTTCGTCGACGACCCTGAGAGCGGCGGCGACGCCCCCGCCGGCCCCGATCCGGTCGCGGGGCTCGAAGCCGAGATGGAGCGCCGCCTCGATCGGAAGAGCGTCCGGGGCAAGCCCGAGACGCTCGACGAGCTCGTCCGCGAGCTGCGGGAGGCCGAGCGCGACACCTGGTGGAAGGAATCCCGCGAGTACGACACGACCGAGTCGCCCCAGGGGTTCCAGCGGGGCACTCAGACGCTCGATTACCACTCCGGCGACGACCTCCGGGCGGCCGACGAGCCGACCGAGGACGAGGTGACCGGCAACGCCCACGAGGAGGACATCGAGACGGTGATCGAGGACGTCAATCGGGTGCTCCGCGAGCAGTACGACGCGGGGCGACGCGAGGTGCTGTACGCCGAGATCGACGACGCCGGCGGCTCCCGCGTCGAGACGTACCTCGCCTTGCTCTTTCTCGCGAACCGCGGCCACGTCGAGCTCCAGCAGGACGAGCTGTTCGGCGATCTCTGGGTCCAGGATCCCAGCGCCGTCGAGGCCGAGGAGCCGGCGGTCGCGGACTGAGCGGCGCTGTCGACGACCGCTGGCCGGCGCCGATACCTGATCTCGTCGCGCTGCCGACGCAGCACCGCTCACCGTAGCAGTTATGCTCTAGCGTGTCGTATGATAGCACATGACTCCAACGAAAATTCGTGAACGTCTCCGCGAGTCCGAAGAGCGCGTCGACCCAACCGAGTACGTCTCCGCGCTGGAGTACGTCCGGGACGACGGTCGCAGGCGTCGCGAGTAAGTCGCCGCTAGCTACCTGCGATCGCAGGTCGGGAGATAAACAGTCGACTCCTTTTCCCGGCTTAGCGACGTCGTTCCGATTGGAGGGTACAATCATGGCAGACACATCCGACAGAGATATGACCGCGGAGACGACCGACGACCGCCGCGAGGCCGACGACCACCGGACGGTCGATCTGCGCGGCTCGAAGCTGCTGGCCGGACTCGCGTCGCTGTTCGGGGCCTGGGTCGCGCTCTCCCCGTTCGTGTACGGCGACGTCGCCGACGGCATCAGCCTGGCGGCGGCCGGCTGGAACAACGTGATCGTCGGGACCGCGATCTTCCTGGTGGCCGGCGCGAACTTCTACCGGCTGTCCAAGGAGGAAAACGTCAGCCGCGCGGCCGCCGGGCTGGTCGCGCTGCTGGGGCTGTGGCTGCTGGTCGCTCCCTTCATCACGTTCACGATGGGAACCGGAATGTTCTGGAGCACGGTCGTCAGCGGGCTGATCGTGGCGGCGATCGGCGCGTACAACGCCTACAAGGGGAGCCAGGCGGAGGATCGGGACACCGCGATCCGGACGGCCTGATTCAGTCGGCCGACTGCCCGGCAGTCGCCGACCACGCTTCTTCGACGCGGTTGGCCGCGACGTGGTACTGCGCGGCGAGCGCCGCGAACGCGATCAGCGCCAGCGCGAACAGACCGGGGTACACCGGCGAGATGCCGTGGTGCAGTACGTTCGCCAGCTGCGCGAGCGCGACGAGAACGGGGACGACCGAGTAGGCGACGACGCGGCCCGGCTCGGCGCGGGCGAGGTCGAGATAATCGGATGCGGGCATGGTAAGCGGGTCTTGACGATAGTAGGTGAGGCCAAGTAAGAACCTTCTGATGCGGTAACCGTCGCTGAGCGGTCACGTCGTCGGTGCGGTGGATCAAACGGACGTTTTAGCTTAGAGAAGATACCTACCTCGGGACCCCGAAGTCGACGACGATGCGACGCAGACAACTGCTCTCCACCGCGGCGTGCGCGCTCGGCGCGTCCGCCGCAGCCGGTTGCACAGGAATGCTAGAGGACGACTCGGACGGCGAGCCCAACGAGACGGACCCGGACGAATCGGATCCGTCTGATTCCGCACCGAACGAGACCGAGCCGGAGGATTCCGATCCGAACGAGTCGGAGTCGGGCGAGCCCCATCCGGTCGCGTTCGAGAATCCGTCGTTCGAGAACGGTCTCAACGGCTGGACCGTCGGTACAGATCTCCCCGAAGAGCCCGGCGATTCGACCGAGAAAGTCGACCACGGCGTCACGACCGTCGACCGGCGAGCCTCGGATGGGGACGCCTCGGTCGAGTTCTACCTGGACGGAAGCGCGGACGACGGCACCGTCTGGGTCGCCCAGACGGTCGACCTGTCGGACGTCGAGTCCGTCAGCGTCGACGTGTACAACGACGAGGAGTCGTTCAACATCCTGACGCAGGTAGCGTTCTACGCCGGCGAGAAGTCCTCGAGCGAGCTCGTCGAGGTCGACTTCGATCGCGACAACGACGTCGAGGCCCACTCCGGCTGGAAGACGTTCAGCTACGACGTCGGCGACGTCGACGGGGCGGCGACCGTCGCCGTCGGCATGAACATCGTCTGGGAGACCGACGTTCGGCACGTATTCGACAACGTGCGCCTGGACTGAGTGGTCGGCCGTGGCGCTCGTCCGGACAGACCGGTCTACTCCGCCAGCCGCCAGCGGTCCCCGTCGCCGGTCGTCGCCTCGATCACGTCGCGGCGTTCCATCTCGGTCAGCACCTCGTCCAGCCGGTCGGGCTGGGCGATCTCCATCTCGATCCGGTCGACGTCGTGGAACTCCGAGAGGTAGTGGCGCACGTCCTCGTCGTCGAACGCGTCCTGGTCGGCTTTCTCCATGACGCCCTCGATCAGCTCGATCATGTCCTCGATGAAGTTCCAGGGGTAGACGATCCAGGCCCACTCCTCCAAGCGCTCGCCGACGAACTCCGGCTCGAACTCGCTTGTCTGGAGCAGCTGCAGGGTGGCGGTCCGCACTTCGCCGGGGTTCCGGTCGGTGACGTACTCGTGGGCGCGCTCGATCGACCCGCCGGTGTCGGCGATGTCGTCGATGATCAGCACGTCCTTGCCCTCGACGCTGCCCTCCGGCATCGGGTAGCGGACCTGGGGCTCGTCGGCCTTCTGACCCGTTCCGACGTAGTGTTCCATCTTCAGGCTCGTCAGGTCGTCGAGCCCGAGGAAGTCACAGAGACACCGCCCGGCGAACCAGCCGCCTCGCGCGAGCGCGACGACGACGTCGGGCTCGAACTCCGCGGCCTTGACCTGCTCGCTAACCGTCCGACAGAGGCTGTAGATGTAGTCCCAGTCGGAGACCGTGCACTTGAACTCGTCCGGAAGCTCGCCCATGCCTACGGGAGGGCGTCGCACCGCCTAAAGTGGTGCGTCTCGACACCGCAGACGCGTATGCCGGACGCGGGGTGGAGAGTACCGACTAAAGATTCGTTCCGCGGAATGTAAAATAATTTAACGCCACCTTACGTATTCTCGACACGATGGACAAACGAGAATCGACCCGGCGATCGCTACTCGCCGGGGTGACGACCGCGACCGCGGCGTCGGTCGCAGGCTGTACGGGGCTGTTCTCGGACGATCCCGGAGACGGCGACGACCCGTCGCCCGGCGAGAACAACGAGTCGACCGGCGACGACGGGGAGCCGGAGACGCCCGAAGCGCTCGTGACCGCCATGGTCGGGGACCTCTCGGCCGGCGAGTACGAGCGCGCTGCCGAACGATTTTCCTCGGAGATCGCCAGTCAGGACCGCCTCGTCGCCCAGCTCGAACGGCTCTGGATGGGGCTAACGGCCGCCGGCAACGAGTACGTCGAGATCGCCGAAACCGAGACGACGACCGTACAGGGACGGAGCGCCGTCGTCGCGACGCTCGCGTTCGCGGAGGCCGACGCCGATCTGCAGGTCACCCACACCGACGACCCGCAGCTGCTCGGTGCCGTCGTCGTCGGCGAGTACGCCAGCCCGTCGTACGTCGACGCGAACTCGTTCGAGGAGCGAACGGTCGAACTCGACGTCGAGGACTGTCTCATCGAGGGGACGCTGACGCTTCCCGACGCCGACGAGCGAAGCTCGTCGAGCCCTGACTCGCAGGCTCGTCAGGACGCGGACGGGGAGGTGCCCGGCGTCGTCCTCGTCCACGGGAGCGGTCCGGTCGACCGCAACGAGTCCCGCCGCGGCAGTCCGAACAAGCCGTTCAAGGACATCGCCGAGGGACTGGCGAGCAACGGCGTCGCCGCGCTGCGGTTCGACAAGCGCACGTACGCCTGCAACGTGGCGCCCGCGGAGGCGACGTTCGACCGGATCGTCGTCTCGGACACGCTGGCGGCCGTCGACCGCATCCGGCAGGCCGAGCCGGTCGGTCCGGTCGCGGCGGTCGGCCACAGCCTCGGCGGCATGGCGATGCCGCGGATCGTCGAGCGATCGGACGAGCTGGCCGGCGGTGTCGCGCTCGCGGCCCCCGCGCGCCCGCTGCCGGACGTGTTCGTCGAGCAGTACGAGTACCTCGCGAACCTCGGCGATCACAGCCTCGACGTCGCGCAGAACCAGCTGCAGGCCGCCCGGAACATGGCCGAGCAGATCCGTAACGGGAACTACGAGGACGACGAGCAGCTGTTCCAGGAGTCCGGCGCGTTCTGGGACAGCATCGCGGACTACGATCAGGTCGCGACGGCCGCCGACCTGTCCGTTCCGATGCAGTTCCTTCAGGGCCAGCGGGACTATCAGGTGTCGCCGGAGGACGATTTCGGCCTCTGGCAGTCCGAGCTATCCGACGATTCGGACGCCGCCTTCGAGTCGTACGAACAGTTGAACCACATGTTCATGCCCGGATACGGCACCTCCGTTCCGGCGGAGTACTCCGTCCCGAACAACGTCGCCGAGTCGGTCGTGACCGATCTGGCCGACTGGCTCGACGGGCTCTGAGACGCCTGCGGACGCCGCCGGACGCTGACGCCGTCGATCGGCTCGTCCGACCGACCCGCCCGTGGCGTCACTCCTTTGAGTGCGGTCCCCGTTGTACCCTGGCATGAGCGACGACACACTCGAGGTCGCCCTCGTCGACGCGTTCACCGAGGAGCCGCTGGCCGGCAACCCGGCCGGGGTCGTCCCGGACGCCGAGGGACTGTCCGAGGAGCAGATGCAGGCGATCGCGCGGGAGCTGTCGGTCAGCGAGACCGCGTTCCTGCTGCCCAGCGGGCCCGCCGACCGGAAGGTGCGCTACTTCACGCCGACCGAGGAGGTCGACCTCTGCGGGCACGCCACGATCGGCAGCCACGTCTACCTTCGCGAGGCCGAGGAGCTGCCGGCTGGCGAGCACACCCTCGAAACGAACGTCGGGGTCCTCGACGTCGAGATCGGCGAGGACGGCGTCGTCTGGATGACCCAGGACCGCCCCGAGTTCCGCGAGGTCGACCTCGACTACGATCGGGTCGCCGACGCGCTGGGGATCGACGGCGTCGCGCTCCGCGAGCTGGAGATCGACCTCCCCCTGGCGGTCGCCTCGACCGGCCTTCCCTTCCTCGTCGTCCCGGCGACGTACTTCCGGCAGGTCACGGGCGCCGACCCCGACCCGGCCGCGATCGAGGCGCTGTGCGAGGAGGTCGGCGCGACCGGGCTCTACCTCTTTACGTTCGACGCGCTCTCGCCCGACGCGACGCTCCACGGTCGGATGTTCGCGCCCGGCGCGGGCGTCCCCGAGGATCCGGTCACCGGCACCGCCTCGGGCGCCGTCGGCGCCTACCTCCGACGCACGGACGCGTTCGGCGGCGATCTCCCCGACGAGCTGCTGTTCGAGCAGGGCCACGTGCTCGATCGGCCCGGCGAGGTGCGGGTCGAAGTGGGCGAGAAGATCCGCGTCGGCGGCGCCGGCGTGACGAGTCTGGAAGGAACGATCGCGGTGCCGGAGATCGAATCGGACGAGATCGTCGAAGCCTGAGGCGGGTCGACTTACCGGTTCTCGGGAGTTCCCGAGGGCGTCTCGTTCTCCGTCGGCGACTCCCCCGACCGGCGATCGTCGCTGTTCGACGCCGTTCCGCGTCCGGTGCCCGACGCCGTACCGCGATCGTCGCCGCTCGCGGGCGTTTCGGCCCCGACGGCGTCGTCGACGAGCTCGTCCGCGTGGTCCTCGCGGTTCAGCCGGCTGACCTGCCGACGGGTCGTCTCCACGTCCGCGTGCAGCTCCGAGAGCTGCTCGTCGAGCGCCGCGAGAATCTCGCTTTTGACGGTCTGAGTGTCGAACCGATCGGCCATCTCCGACTCGGTCGCCTGCGTCAGCGTCTTGTAGAACGCCGCGGTCTTGCCGAGCTGCCAGATCGCGAAGCCGAGCACCACCAGCGCGCCGCCCGCGATCGGGCGCGACGACGCCAGGGCGTCCGAGACGGATCCGCCGCCCGAGGCCAGATCGAGCACCGCCACCAGCACGTCGTAGAGGCCGATCCAGACGCCGGCGGCCGCCACGGCCGCGCCGACGAGGAAGGAAAGCAGCGCGAGGCCGCGGTAGTACAGTGCCCACCGAAGCGAGGTTGTCAGTCGCATGCTCGTTGGAGAGACGTTCGTCCCAGATAAATGTAGGCGGCGAGACGTCACCGCTCGACCGGGCTTGCGCCGGTTCGGTCGACTTCGAGGCGCTTCCGCTCACAGAATTTACTCGGATACGCGTTCCAATCTATAATAGTTATTAGAAAAGTTCTTAACCGCCCTCGTGGATCACCCGAACACAGATGGGAGTGCTCTGGCTGGACGAGATCGGTGCCGATGATGTTGACGCGGTCGGCGGTAAGGGCGCGTCGCTTGGCGAACTGACGGGCGCGGATCTGCCCGTCCCCTCGGGATTCGTCGTCGGCGCGTCGGCCTACAGGTCGTTCCTCGAGTCGACCGGGATCGACGAGGAGCTGTTCTCGGTCGTCGACGTCGACGTCGAGGATTCGGCCGCGCTGTCCGACGCCGCCGAGCGCGCCCAGGAGCTAATCCTGGACGCGCCCCTACCCGACGAGCTTCGGGCCGAGATCCTCGAGGCCTACGGCGAACTGGGCGACGACCCGTTCGTGGCCGTGCGCTCGTCGGCGACCGCCGAGGACCTGCCGGACGCGAGCTTCGCCGGCCAGCAGGAGACGTTTTTGAACGTCACCGAGGAGGACCTGCTCGAACGCGTGCGGGAGTGCTGGGCGTCGCTGTTCACCCGGCGCGCGATCTACTACCGGCAGAAGCAGGGGTTCGACCACAGCATCGTCGACATCGCGGTCGTCGTCCAGCGGATGGTCGACGCCGACCGCAGCGGCGTCATGTTCACGAGCCACCCCTCGACCGGCGATCCGCGGATGGTCGTCGAGTCCGCGTGGGGGCTCGGGGAGGCGGTCGTCTCCGGATCGGTGTCGCCGGACAACTACGTGGTCGACCGCGAGACCGGCGCCGTCGAACAGGTCACCGTCGCCGACAAGAAGGTGATGCACGTCAAGGACGAGGAGACGGGCGAGACCGTCGAGCGACAGGTGCCCGAGGATCGCCGCGAGCAACGCGTACTCTCCGACGACGATCTGGCGGCGCTCGTCGAACTCGGCGAGGCCGTCGAGGACCACTACGGGACGCCCCAGGACGTCGAGTGGGCGATGGTGGACGGCGAGGTCCACATGCTCCAGTCCCGCCCGATCACGACGATCGACGACGAGTCGGGGTCGGCGTCCGAGGGCGCGCTCGGCGACATGGACCTCGATTCCCAGGGCGCCGGCGCCGATTCGGGGGACGCCCGAGCCAGCGCGACCGACGGCAGCGGGGCAGTCGCCGAGGAGTCCGGCAGCGGGACCGTCGCCGAGCAGTCCGGCGGCGACGAGACCGGCGAGGTCCTCGTCTCCGGACTGGGCGCCAGTCCCGGCAGAGCGAGCGGCGCCGTTCGCGTCGTCGACCAGCTCGACGAACTGGACCGTGTGCGCGAGGGCGACGTGATCGTCACCGAGATGACGACGCCGGACATGGTGCCCGCGATGAAACGGGCCGTCGGGCTCGTCACCGACGAGGGCGGGATGACCAGCCACGCCGCCATCGTCTCGCGGGAACTGGAAGTCCCCGCCGTCGTCGGCACCGGCGGCGCGACCTCGACGCTCGAGGACGGTCAAGTCGTGACGATCGACGGCGAACGAGGGGCCGTCACCGAGGGGGAGACCGACACCGCAACCGCCGAGGACGCTGGCGGGGCCCAGCAGGCTGCGGGCGAGAGCGCCGGCCAGCCCCGGCAGGCCAAGCCGATGACCGCGACGGAGGTGAAGGTGAACCTCTCGATCCCGGAGGCGTCGGCCGCGCGGCGCGCGGCGGCGACCGGCGCCGACGGCGTCGGCCTGCTCAGGATGGAGCACATGGTCATCTCGCTGGGCAAGACGCCCGAGCGCTACGTCGAGGATCACGGCGAGCGCGCGTTCGTCGACGAGCTGGTCGACGGCATCAGCACCGTGGCCGACGAGTTCTACCCCCGACCGGTCCGCGTGCGCACGCTCGACGCGCCGACCGACGAGTTCCGCGAACTGGAGGGCGGTGAGGACGAGCCCGAGGAGCACAACCCGATGCTGGGCTACCGTGGCATCCGGCGGAGCCTCGACAAGCCCGAAACGTTCCGCCACGAACTGGCCGCGTTCCGGCGCCTCTACGAGAAGGGGTACGACAACGTCGAGATCATGTTCCCGCTGGTCAACGACGCCGAGGACGTGCTGGGCGCCCGCCGGGAGATGGAGGCCGCGGGCATCGACCCCGACAAGCGCTCGTGGGGCGCGATGATCGAGACGCCTGCCGCCGCGCTGGGCGTCGAGAAGATGGCCGACGCGGGCATCGACTTCGCCTCGTTCGGGACCAACGACCTCACCCAGTACACGCTGGCGGTCGACCGCAACAACGGCGCCGTCGCGGACCGCTTCGACGAGCTCCACCCCGCGGTGCTCGACCTGATCTCCGAGACGATCCAGACGTGCCGCGAGCGCGGCGTCGAGACCAGCATCTGCGGGCAGGCGGGCTCGAAGCCCGAGATGGTGGAGTTCCTCGTCGACGAGGGGATCACCTCGATCAGCGCCAACGCCGACGCCGTCCGCGACGTCCAACAGCGCGTCGAGCGCGTCGAGCAGCGCCTGCTGCTGGAGTCGGTGCGCTGATCGGGTCGGTCGACCGCTGACTCGGTCGCCCGGCCGGTCCTGCCCCCACGCTTTTGCGCGCGCCCGTGGGCAACTCGCACGTGACCGATCCGGAACCGAACGACTACGTTCTCGAACAGGCCGAGCGCGAGGGCGAGTCGCTGCTCGTCGGCGAGCTGCTCCTGTACATCGAACGCTACGACGACGACGAGCGGCCGGGCGTCAGCGACGACCAGCTCGACGCCTACGTCGAGGCGCTCGTCGAGAAGAACGTCTTCCCCCGCAGCGCCGACGTCGTCCGCGAACAGATCGACCGGCGCACCGAGGACAGCGAGACGTGGACGGGAGAGGATGCGTTTTACCGCGTCGGTACCGACCGGGTGAGCAACTTCCCGAAGCGCTGGCACGAGCAGCTCGGTCCCGGGGACGATCTGCGAGCGTTCGTTCGGGTGATGGCCGAGGACATCGAAACCTCGCCCCGCGGCACCGACCGCGGCGGGCAGGGCCGGGGCGTCCCCGAACAGCTACTGCTCGACGCCGCGACCGTGCTCGCCGACTACGATCGCGGCGGCGCCAAGACCGAACTGGAGGAGCTGCGCGACCGGGGCGACCTCGAGATGGACGCCGACATGAACCGGGAAGGGCGGGTGCAGTTGCCCGATCGAAACTGAAGCAGTTTCGGCGCGGCGTCTCGGCGCCGAAGCGCGTCGCGCTTCGAGCCCCGACTCGCTTTGCTCGTCGAGACGCCGCGGCGCCGGTCTCGATCCACACGAGTATCGCCGACCGCCAATCTGTACGCTTATTGGGATCCGCCGGAAAGACCGCTCCAATGACCGGGCTGGGACGAGACCGAGGAGGACGACGATGAGCGACGAGGCGACCGCGTTCGTGCCGGGCCACGTCACCGGTTTTTTCACCGTCTCGGAGGACGACGACCCGACGAAGGCCGGATCGCAGGGCGCCGGACTGGCGCTGACCGACGGCGTCGAGGTGACGGTGCGGCCGGCCGACGAGCGCGAGATGTATCTCGACGGCGCGAGCATCGACGTCGAGCCGGTCGAGCGCGTCCTCGACGCGCTGGACGCCGACGCGGTCGTGACGGCCGAATCGGAGCTCCCGCTCGGATCGGGGTTCGGCGTCTCGGGGGCACTGTCGCTCGGGACGGCGTTGGCGGCCAACCGCGCGCTCGGACTGGCGCTCTCGGAGAACGAGCTCGTGACGATCGCCCACGGCGCGGAGGTCCAGTCCGGAACCGGGCTCGGGGACGTGGTCGCGCAGGCGCGGGGCGGCGTCCCGATCAGGCTCGAACCCGGCGGGCCCCAGCACAACCTGCTCGACGCCGTCCCCGCACGCGCACGCGTCGAATACGTCACGTTCGGGGAACTCGACACCGAAGCGGTGCTCGGCGGCGAGACTGACCCGATCGACGAGGCGGGCGAGCGCGCGCTCTCCCGGGTCGTGCGCGAGCCGACGCTGTCGAGTTTTATCTTCGCCTCGCGCCGCTTCGCTCGGGAGGCGGAGCTGTTGAGCGAGCGGGTCGGAGAGGCGATTCAGGACGTCAGCGAGGCCGGCGGGCAGGCGTCGATGGCGATGCTCGGCGAGACGGTGTTCGCACTCGGGACCGGGCTGACCGACGCAGGGTACGATCCGGAAGTTTGTGCCACGCATCCCGCAGGCGCGATGCTCAGGTAGCTGCATTTGACATCCTCCCCGCCCAGAAGGGTGGGGTTGTAGCCTCGAATCTTCCATGACCGCCTTATGAACGGGGTCCCAAACACGTTAAAATTCTATAACTAGGTAGAAGTAATGATAGCGGGATGGCTGAGCAATAATCGACGATAGATGCCGAGAGCGCGGCACGTGTCCGGGGGTCGGCCAATCTACCGTCGTGACTGTCCGGCGGCCAACGTAGTTATCAGCAGTAATAATTGTCGGAAGGTTTTATGATTGGTCAAAGAAAGGGTGTATCCAATGGCTATCGACGACGCCGACCAGTCGGGTTCTGGACGATTCGACGGCGCCGATGAGTCGGCCACCTCCGAGGACGACGGGGATCCGTCATCGGACGCGACGCCCGCGAGTGTCGGGGGGTACACGTGGGCGGATTTCATGGAGGAGTTCGGATACGGTACCGAGGTCTCGGAGCTGTATCCGGATCCCGAGGACGAGCGTCTCGGCCTCGACGCCGGTGCCGACGACGACGAGGACGCCGAACCGGAGAAACCGTCCGGAGCCGACTGGAACCGCGTGCAGTTCGACCCCGTCCCGTATCTCGGATTTCATCCCGACGAGCTGGGGTCCGTGTTCGGCGACCACGAGGAGATCGCCGAGGACGTCGACCGGACGCTCTGGGAGTACATCGACCCCGTCCAGACGCCCTGCGTCAAGGACGCCTACGAGTGGGAGCATTTCAAACAGGAGTTCTACTACGAGGGGCGCGGCACCGGCGTCGAGGCGCCCCGCGAGGACGGCGAGAAAGTTCCCTTCGAGCCCGAAGAGCATCTCGGCTTCGAGCCCGAGGACGTAGAGAACAAGCTGTTCGAGGGCAACTCGAAGGCCGAGGAGCTGGCCGATCTCGTCGACGAACGGACCGTCAACGTCGAACACGAGGCCGAAGACGAGTTCTTCTCGACAGTCGAGGGCCACACCACCGTGGTCAACCGCTACGACCTCGAGAAGGCCGTCCCGATGGAGAAGAAGATCCACTTCCGGGAGGAGAACCGCTACTGGGTCAACAAACCCTACTCGTTCATCATCCTGTTTCACTCCGAGAAGGAAAACGAGAAGAAGTACTACGCGATCGAGCCCCACCTCAACGAGATCGAAATCGACCTGCAGGAGTTCCTCTCCGGGAAGCTCCGAACCGCGATCAAGTACGCCGACGACGACATCGCGACCGGGGGCGACGAGTCAGTCCGCAAGGACGTGATCGATCGGGAGACCAAGAAACTGCTCCAGCGCTACGACCTCTTTACCAGCCCCGGTAGCGGCAGCGGCGACTACGTGACGGAGATCAAGAAGCTGCTCGGCCGCGACGTCGAGCCCGACGACGAGGACGACGGCGGGCTCCACGGCATCGAGGCGCGACCCGAACCCGCCGTACTGGAGGACGACCCCGAGACGCTGACGGAGTACCAGGTCGAGAAGCTACTCTACCTGCTGAAGCGGAACTTCATCGGCTACGAGCGGATCGACCCGATCAAGCACGACATCAACGTCGAGGACATCTCCTGCGACGGGTACAACTCGCCCGTCTTCGTCTACCACAGCGACTACGAGCAGATCATCACGAACATCTACCACGGCGAGGAGGAGCTCGACGACTTCGTCGTCAAGATGGCCCAGCGCTCGGGCAAAGGGATCAGCAAGCGCCGACCCCAGGTCGACGCCACGCTACCCGACGGGTCGCGCTCTCAGCTGACGCTGGGGCGCGAGGTGTCCGACCACGGGACCAACTACACGATCCGTCAGTTCAAGGACGTCCCCTTCACGCCGATCGACCTGATCAACTGGACGACGTTCTCGCTCGACGAGATGGCGTTCCTCTGGCTCTGCATCGAGAACCACAAGAGCCTGATCTTCGCGGGCGGTACGGCTTCGGGGAAGACGACGAGCCTGAACGCCGTCTCGCTGTTCATCCCGAGCAACACGAAGATCGTCTCCATCGAGGACACCCGCGAGGTCGAGCTACCCCAGCGAAACTGGATCGCCAGCATCACGCGCCCGTCGTTCTCTGACGACTCGCAGGGCGACGTCGACGAGTTCGACCTGCTGGAGGCCGCGCTCCGCCAGCGTCCCGACTACATCGTGATGGGCGAGATCCGCGGGGAGGAGGGCCGGACGCTGTTCCAGGTGATGTCGACCGGCCACACCACCTACACCACGTTCCACGCAGACTCGGTCGGCGAAGTGCTCAAGCGGTTCACCACGGCGCCGATCAACGTCTCGAAGACGATGTTCACGGCGCTGGACCTGGTGTCGATCCAGACCCAGACCCGCGTCCAGGGCAACAAGGTCCGCCGGAACAAGGTGCTGACCGAGGTCAACCACTACGACGCCGAGAACGACGAAATCAACGTCCAGGACGTCTACCAGTGGCAGGCCGAGACAGACGAGTTCCTGAAGATGGGCGAGTCGAACACCTTGGAGGAGATCAAGTTCGACCGCGGGTGGGGCCAGGAGCGGCTCGACCGGGAACTCGAGAAGCGCCGGGTGATCCTCGCGTACCTCATCAAGAACGACCTCAACGAGTACGCGCAGGTCGCGGCGACGATCCAGGCCTTCATCAACGATCCGGAGACGATCCTGACGCTGATCGCCAACGGCGTTCTGGAGGACAGTCTCGAAGACCTCCGGGAGATGGAGAGCGTCCTGATCGACGTCGATCCCGAGAAAGAAGAGCTCGTCCCCCGTCCCGACCCCGATCAGGAGGGGATGAACGAGGTGACCGACGTTCTCGAACGCGCCGAGGAGTCGATCCTCCAGGAGTACAAGGGCAAGACCCCGAGCGGTCTGGCGAGCGCCCTCGACGGCGTCGAGGAAGCCTCGGAGCCGGAACTGACCGGCGACGACGGGGGCGACGAGTTCGAGTTCGACGACTCGACGCCCGACGAGGACGCCTTCGGCATCGACGGCGACAGCATCTCCTTCGGCGACGCCGGCGAGGACGTCGAGGAGCCCGACTGGTTCAGCGACGACGGCGGCTTCTTCTTCGACGACGGCGCCGACGCGGACGCGTCGGGCGAGGAGGTACCGTCCGAAGCCCGGGACGCCATCGACAACCTCGACACCGAGACCGGCGACGCCGACGCCGCGGCCGACGGAGCGTCCGCCGACGCGGCCGACTCGCCGAGCGCGTCGACGCCGGCCATCGAGAGCCCGGACGACGCGGAGGCGCCGGACGAACCGTCGCCGGCGAGCGGGGGCGAGACCGTCGACGCTGGGGAGTCGGCGTCGCCCTCGCAGGACCAGTCGAGCGAAACTTCGGACGCGCTGCCGGCTGCCGAACCGGCGGAGTCGGACGCTGCCTCCGGCATCGACGCGGACTCGGCGTCCGAGCCGTCCGAAACGGATACGCCCATCGAAACGGCTGAAGCCGAGGCGTCGACCGACCGGACGGACGCCGAAGCAGCGACGGAACCTGCCGACGCCGACCCCGAGTCCGCCGAACCGGATGTCGGGGCGGAGTCTGCTGAAGCGGCCGCCCGAGCGGACTCGGCCGAGGCGGACGCAGAAACGGAACCGGTCGAACCGGACGCCGACGCGGAGCCCGCCGAAACCGAGTCGACCGAAGCAGCAGCCGCGACTGAGACCGAAGACGCCGACACCGGGTTCGGCTCCGAGAAACCCGATGCCGAGGAGACCGAAGCCGGCTCCGTCTTCGGCGACGACGCCGAAGCGGGAGGAGTGTTCAGCGACGACCCCGAACCCGCGGACGACGGGTCGCTGTTCGACGACGCGGACGACGGATTCGGCGGTCCGACGACCGACGACTTCGAGGGCGACGTCGACGGCCCGTTCGGCGACCGGTCGGACTCGGAACCGGACAGTTCGGCTGACGACGCCCCCGAATCGGTTGAGCCGGATGAACCAGCGACTGGACCACACGAACCGACACCGGAGCCAGCCGAACCGGCACCGGCCACCGACGAACCGGCGACCGAACCGGACGCCGACGCGGAGCCCGCCCGACCGGTTGACGAGGACTCGACGGACCGACCGCCGACCGACGCCGAAACGCCGAGCGTCGACACGTCCGCGGACACTGCATCGGACGCCGAAACGCCGGACCCGGAACGGACGCCGGGCGCCGAAACGCCGGACGTGGAGGCCGAACGGACGCCCGACGCCGCGGACGCGTCGGCGCCGGACGAGAACGAGGGGACCGACGCCACCGAGGACCGAACGTCGGTCGATCCGGCAGCCGCCGAGTCGATGTTCGACACCGGTGAGGGCGGTGACGTGTTCAGCGACGACGACGCCGAGGACGTCGAGGAGTCGGGGTCGATCTTCGACGAGATCGACAGCGCGGACGACGACTCGATCTTCACGGAAGACGACGAGGACGACGGCGGCGGTCCGGACAAGGAGATAGAGGGGTTCGAGTACGTCGACTTCGACGCCGAGGACGGTGATGACTGACGATGAGCCTGGATACGGCCGGTAACGGACCGGGCGGCAGCGGATTCAGCACCGGAAGCGGGCTCGGCGACGCGTTCTACCCGCTGTACGACCGGCTGTTCAGCGAGGACAGCGACTTCGTCAGGGACGTCGAGCGAAAGCTCGGCGAGGCGCGGATGCCGGTCACCGTCGAGATGTACATCTCGCGCGCGCTGGCGATCGGCGTCATGAGCGGCGTCGTGCTGTGGGTGCTCGGGATCCTGGTCGGCTACTCGCTGGTTTCGATCGGCGTGTTCAGCAGCACCGAACCGCTGCTCGGGATGCCCGTCCCCAACGAGGCGGTGCTCGAGTTCATCCAGACGGTCAAGATACCGGCGATCATCTTCGCCAGCGGGCTCGTGTTCGGCGCGATCGGGTTCGGCATCGGATTCGGGACGCTGATCGCGGTGCCGTACTCCAGATCGTCGGCGCGCAAGCGCGAGATCAACATGCTGTTGCCCGACGCCGTCTCGTTCATGTACGCCCTCTCGATCGGGGGGCTCAACCAGCTCGAAATTCTGGAGGCGATGGCGAAAGCCGACGACACGTACGGCGAGGTCGCAAAGGAGTTCCAGAGCATCGTCCAGGAGACCGAGTACTTCGACACGGACTACCGCTCGGCGATCCGGAACCAGTCGATGAACACGCCCAGCGACGAGCTGAGCCAGTTCCTCACCGACATGCTGTCGATCGTCAACAGCGGCGGCGACATGCAGGACTTTCTCAACGACAAGAAAGAAAAGCACATGCGAACCGCCAAGCAGCAACAGGAGCTCACTCTCGAGACCCTCGAGCTGTTCGGCGAGATGTACATGACGCTGTCGCTGTTCCCGCTGCTCTTGATCATCATCCTCGTCATCATGCAGATGATGGGCCAGAGCAGGACCGAGATGCTGTACGGCACCGTCTACGGGATGATCCCGCTGACGGGGCTGGGCTTCCTGGTGCTGGTCTCGACGGTGAAAGAAGACGAGGTCGGCGACGGGTTCCTCAACCCGCAGGGATCGAGCCAGTGGGTGCAAGTCGACAAAGACAGCGGCCTACTCGATCTCGGCCTGATCGAGGCGTACACCGGCGAGTTCAGCGTGTTCGACCGGATCAAGAACCGCGAGGGGACCCTGGAGACACTCGACGTGCTCCGGCGGCCGCACATCTTCTTCCGGGACAACCCGCTGATGACGCTGGCGCTGACCGTCCCCGCCGCGCTGGTCATCGTCTCGACCGCGCTGGTCGCGGGCTCGGCGCCGACGTCGCTGGGTGCGATGAAGTCCAACCCCGTCTGGGGGACGTTCGTGTACGTCTACCTCCCGCTGTACATCATCCTGGTGCCGCTGACGGTGTTCTACGAGTGGAACGTCCGCTACAGAAAGCGCGTACTCGGTGAGATTTCGGAGAACCTCCGGAAGCTCTCGAGCGCCAACGACACCGGGCTGACGCTGCTGGAGTCGTTCAACACCGTCGCCGAGACGTCCACGGGGAAACTCGCAACCGAGTTCGAGACGATGTACGCGAAGGTCAACTACGGGATGAATTTGCGGGACGCGCTGGTCGAGTTCAACAACAAGTACCACGTCCCGCGACTCGCCCGCACGGTGAAGCTGATCAGCAAGGCCCAGGAGGCGTCGAGCCAGATCTCGGACGTGCTTTCGACCGCCGCGCAGGCCAGCGAAAACCAGGACGACATCGTCCGCGAGCGCAAGTCACGAACGCGGATGCAGATGGTCATCATCATCATGACGTACCTGACGCTGCTGGCGGTGATGGCGATCCTGCAGACGCAGTTCCTCGACGTGATGGCCGGGCTGACCGACAGCGCGGGCGGGGGCGGCGGCGCCGGCGGCCCCGCGGCGCTGGGAGCCAACGTCGACACCCAGCTGATGTCGATGCTGTTCTTCCACGCCGTGACGATGCAGGCGATCCTGTCGGGCCTGATCAGCGGCTACATCCGCGACGCGGATCTGCTCAGCGGCTGCAAGTTCGTGGTCGTGCTGGTGACTATCGCGCTCGCCGTCTGGGCGGTCGTCGGATAACATGTCCGGCGATCGACTTCCCGGCGCGGCGTTCGGCGACGACGAGCGCGCCCAGACCGTCCAGGACTTCGCGGTCGGCATCAGCATCTTCCTGCTGGTCGTGGGCGCGGTGTTTCTCATGTTCCCGTCGCTGTTCACCCCCTACGAGCAGGCGATCGCCGACGAGGGCCCCGACAGCCAGGCCGACCGGATCGGGATGTTGATCGCCGACAACGTGACCGGTGATGAGGGGACGAACGAGCTAACCAGCAGCGAGATCAACTACTGGTTCGCTGGGGACGAGGATGACCTTCGCAGAGCCGTCGGCGTCTCCTCGAACACTCAGGTCAACGTGACGCTAACCACTATCGGAACTGATCGCGAGGGTCCGATCGCTCTCGACGATGACGACGCCGATATCGACGCCGACGAAGCGGCAGTCGGGCCGTCGCCGGAGGGACGCGATACCTCGACGGCGGCTCGAATCGTCACCGTAGGGGATAACGACTGGGTAGACGATCCTGGTCCGGCGTACAGACTAGTCGTGAGGGTGTGGTGACCATGATCGGGAACGGTGGATCCGACGACGACCGTGGACAGGCCTACACCCTCGAAGGGATCATCGGCGCGATGATCCTGCTCACCGCAGTGCTGATGGCGCTAAACTCGGCGGTGTTGCTTCCCTCGACTTCGGGGACGATCGACAGGGGCGTCCAGTCAGACGTCGGGCAGCAGGCGACCGACGTTCTCAGGATCGCCGACGAGGACGGCAATCTCTCGGCGACGTTACGGTGCTGGGACACTTCCGGAGACGGAAGGTTCAATGGGTCAACGGGCGCGGAGGGGGCTTACCGCAACGGCGATGAGATCAACAACTCGCTGGGGACGATGCTTACGGAGACGTTCTCGGAGAGATACAGCAGTTACACCATGAAGGCAGTGTATCGACCGGAAGAGGGCGAAGACGCGATCGAAGGAGGTGAACAATCGGTCATCGAACAGGGGAACGCGCTTCGCAAGTCGATCACCGTCTCACACACTGTCACGCTATACGAGGACCAGACGCTAACGTCGTCGTGTACCGATGACTCGGACCCACTTACACTTCGAGAGGCGCACGATGAGAACTATCCGATCCCACCGGCGACGTCCGAGTCGAACCACATCTACAACGTCGTAGAGGTGCGGCTGACGATCATCTGGTAACCATGATAGACACACAATCCGATCGCGGCCAGCTCATCCTCGCGGGCGCGGTGTCGTTCGCGCTGATACTCATCGCCATCGCGCTGGTGTTCTCGACGACGCTGTTTACCGCCAGCGTCGGATCGAGCGGCACCGTCGAGACGGTGGCCGACGGGACCGGCGTCGAGCAGTCGGTCGAGAACACGACGGCCACGCTGATCCACGAGGTCAACGAGGACGTCGACAATGGCTACCCGGACGAGCTCGAAGAGAACGTCTCGACGTACAACAACCTGTTAGCGAACAGCACCGCGGCGTCCGGTCCGACGTACGTCAACGTCACCGTGGTCGAAACCGGGCCATCAGATTCGGACGCCGAAATCGACTGGGCAGAGGTCCGAATCATCTACGAAACGTCAGCCGTCCAGCGCGAAACCACGATCAACGTGAGCGCACCATGAGACGAAAACGAACCTTCAGCACGGACGACCGCGGCGTCTCGACGGCGCTGACTCACGTGCTGACGATCGGTATCACCACGATCCTGATCTCGGGGCTGTTCATCGGGACGACGACGATGCTCGAAAGCCAGATGGACCGCGCGGCCTACCAGGAGATGGAGACGATCGGGGAACGCCTCGGGGCGGAGATCACCGCCGTCGACCAGGCGGCGAACCGATCATCGAACGGCACGACGAACGTCACTGTTTCACACCCGAATACTGTCGCTGGCAGCTCCTATCGCATCGAACTTGCACACGGTGACGACGCGTGCGGGACGTGGGATCGGGAAACGTGTCTGATACTCTCCGCGAGCCAGACGTCCGAGGACGTCGAAGTGCCGTTCAAGAACGTGACGGCCGTCGAACCGACCTCCGTCACCGGCGGCGACATCAGGATCACCTACAACGAGACCGTCGACGACAAGATCACGCTGGAGGAAGCATGATCGGACCGACGCCGATGCGACGGCCCGACCCCACGGACGACCGGGCGGTCAGCGACGTGCTGGCGTTCATCCTGGTGTTCTCGATCATCATCACGTCGGTCGGACTCGTGTACGTGTTCGGCATGGGCGCGCTCGGCGAGGCGCAGATCAACGAACAGAACAGGAACGCCGAGCGTGCGTTCGAGACGATGACGGTGAGTTTCAGCGACCTGCAGACGGGCCGCGGCGTCGAACGACTGAGCCAGCTTAACCCGCGCGGCGGCGGCGTGAGCGTGGACGACAGCACCCGGTTGAACGTGTCCGTCGACGGGGTTCCCTGGTACGACGGGCCCGTCGGCACGCTCGACTACAACCACGAGGGGACCGAGATCAGTTACGAACTCGGCGCGGCGTTCCGCGCCGACGATGGACACAGCGTGATGGTGCGGCCGCCCGAGTTCGTCTGCACGACGTCGTCGAGCGGCCCCGATCGCGCCATCGTGTCGTACACGAACCTGACGGCCACGCAGCCGTCGTCGGTGTCGACGTCGTCGACGCTTCGCATCCGCGCGACGAAAGACCGGACGGGCCTCAATAGGTCGTCCGGAAACCTGACCGTCGCCATCGAGGATTCGACCCACGCCGACGCCTGGGAGCGGTACTTCGACGAGAACGGATGGACGGACGTGGACGGGCCGTCGGGAAGCACCGGCGACGTCGAAGCGACCTGTGCGGCCGACGACGCGACGATCCGCGAGACGGAGTTAGAAATCGAGTTGCTGCTGTGAGCGGTCGGAGCCGCTCGCTACTTAGATAGCCTTCTCGGCTTCCGACTGAACGAGGTACGCGCGGTCGTCGCTGTACCGACTAACCTCGTCGAGGGCGTCCTCGGTGCCGATCTGCACCAGCGCCCAGGCGGCGCTCGCGCGAACCGTGTCGGAGTCGTCGTTATCGAGAACGTCCGCGAGCGGCTCGACCGCGCGGGTGTCGCCGATCATTCCCAGCGATCGGGCGGCGCGCGAGCGGATTTCCTCGTTGTCGGAGACGAGCTTGTCGGCGACGTCCTGGGTCACCTCGTCGCTGCCGATCTCGCCCAGCGCCTTGAGGACGACCTTCTGGAGGCCGGGGTTGCCGTCGCCCTCGATGTACTCGACGAGCGTGTCGACCGGCTCGTCGCTGCCGATCTTGCCCAGAATTTCGATGGCGTCCTGGTCGCGCTTCTGGGCGCGTTCCATCATGGGCTCGACGGCCTCCTCGGGGCCCATCCGGCGGAGCGCCTCGAGGCAGTGTTCCTCCATGAAATCGGAGTCGAGCAGGTCGAGCGCGACGAGGATCTTGTCGACCTCGCCGCGCTTCTCGAACACCTTCAGCGCGTGCCACTCGGGCGGGAAGTCCTTCCGGTGGTCGAGCACGTCGTAGAACCCGTGATGGTCGAGTTTCTCGCGCACCGAGAGGTCGCTCCACGTCTCGGCGTCCTCGACGCCGGCGACGAGCGCCTCGGCGTGCTCGAGCAGCGCTGCGATCGTCTCGGCGTCCTCGTCGGCGTCGAGATCGGCGTCTTCGACGCCGTCGATCGCCGCCTCGAGCGCTTCGGCCAGGTCGTCGGTCTCCTCGCCGGTCCGCTCGAAGGCCTGGTCGAGTTCGTCGCCGGCGGCGTCGAGGAACTCGTCGACGACCGTCGCGAGCTCCGCGGCACCGGCCTCGGTCCACTCGCTCGACTCGATCTCGTCGATCGCCGATTCGATCTCGGCGACGACGTCCTCGGCGTAGGGGCCTCGCTGTTCTTCGAGCTGCTCTTCGAGGTCCTCTTTTTCGGACTCGATTTCTTCCTCGGGCGGGTCCTCGTCCTCGTCGTCCGGCTCGGGGAGGTCCGCGGCCTCGAGATCGGTCTCGAGGTCTTCCAGCTCGGCCTCGACCTCGTCGAGATCGTCCTCGCTTTCGGCCTCGTCGAGCTGGGCCTCGATCGCCTCGAGGCGCTCGCGGAGCGACTCGACCGTGATCTCCTCGGCGGCGTCGCCGTTTTGCTCGGGGTCACCGTTCTCCTCGGCGTCCCCGCTCTCCTCGTCGCTCATGCGGACACCCCCGGGAGCGCGCCGTCGGCTCCCGACCGGGACGTCGCGCCGCTCGGACTCGTGACCATATACTCGAACCTGTGTGCGTACGTCCCCTAAGCGTTTCCTTTCGACCCCACCAGCGGGGGCTCGGGTAGCCCGTCGCGCCAGTAGAACCGCGGCCCGAGCGTCAGGTACGCCAGCGCGAGGACGAGCAGCGCGAACGGGAAGGAGTTGTTCGCGTAGGACGGCAGCAAAATCGCGAGCGAGTGGGTCACGCCCATGATAAAGGCGTCGCGAGCCAGCAGATCGGGGTACTCGATCGGCGAGACCATCAGGTAACAGAACAGGGCCGTCGCCGCGATCAGCACGTCGGGGTCGGTCATCCCCGCGAGGACGGCCGCGCTGAGGATCGTCGCGGCCAGCGTCGTCGGGACGCCCTCGGTGTACTCGTCTTTGGTGTCGTAGGCGGTGTACATCCCCAGGCGCAACACGGCCATCGCGACGAACAGCGCGGGAACGCCCGCTGTCAGCGCGGCTTCGGGCGTCGGGGCGGGCGCCGTCACGCCCCAGCCGTCTCGGACGGCGACGAACACGAGCGCCGCCGGCGCCACCGCGAAGGAGGCGACGTCGGCCAGCGAGTCGAGGTAGGGGCCGGCCGCAGAGCTCCCGACGTGGCGCGCGACGACGCCGTCGAGCCCGTCGGCGACGGCCGCGAGCAACAGCAGCCGGGCGCCGAGCTCGACGTCCTCGAACGTCGTCAGGACGGCGAGAAAGCCAAGCGCCGCGTTGGCCACCGTCACCGCGTCGGCGAGACTCACCCGGCCGACGAACCGAGGCTGCATGTGCGTCGGAAATGCCCACGCGGGACTTACGTCTTTACATTCCCCGCGCTAGCAGTACCGTTCGCTGTTCTTGGTGGGGCAATCGACGCTGTCAACACCTCGAAAGCCCCCGGCCCCTTTCAGTCCCACCCGATGGCCTGTTAGGTCAGCCGACGCAGACGGGGGCTTTCGAGGTGGTCGCAGTTTCCGTGGAGAGACTCGGGGAGCATCAGTCACGCTCGAACGAATCGGCGCTCATAAATCCTCCCGGTCCCGAGACAGAGGCATGAAGCGTCGCGCGTACCTGGCCGCGGTCGGGAGCGTCGCCGCGGCGGGACTGTCGGGCTGTACCGTCCTCGGACTCGGCGAGAGCGGCGGCGACGACTACGACATCGGGATGAGTGCGAACGGCTTCCTGCCGGACACCTACGAGGTGTCGGTCGGCGACACCGTCGTCTGGCGGAACACCAGTTCGCGCGGCCACTCGGTGACGGCCTACGAGGACAACATCCCCGAAGAGGCGGAGTACTTCGCGACCGGCGGCCACGAGAGCCAGTCCGAGGCCGAGGACGCCTGGACGAACAGCCGGAGCGGCAACATCCAGCGCGGCCAGACGTTCGAGCACACCTTCGAGGTGCCCGGCGAGTACGGCTACTACTGCATCCCCCACGTTCCGCAGGGGATGGACGGGACGATCGTCGTCACCGAGTAGCGCCGTCGCAGTCTCTCATGGCGCCGAGCGGCGTTACCACTCGCCGGTCGAGCGCGCGAAAAAGGTTCAGTTCGGAATCGCCGATCAGACCTCGACGTCGTCGTCGTCGACGTCGACCGCGGTCTCCTCCTCGGCGGCGACCTCTTCGGGTCGGGCTTCCAGCGTCGTCTTCTGGATCTCGACGCGGCGCAGCGGGTAGATCTCCTTCCCCTCGCCGTAGATCGCGCTGGAGAGGCGGCCGTCGACGATACTGTCGAGCAGCTGCTCGAAGGAGTGCTCCTCGGCGGACTCCTCGACCAGGTCGATCATCGTTCGGCGGATCGCCTGCTCCTGGCTGGCGTCGGCCTTCTTCGTCGTGAACGCGACGGGCTGGACCTGGACGCGGTAGTCGTCGGTCGTCAGCACCGTGACGTACGCCTCGACCTTCGACGCGCCCCGGCGGACGAGGCTGCGGAGGTAGTCGCGGGTGAGCTCGTGCTTGACGAACTCGGTGTAGGCCGCGTCGCTCCCGACGTCGTTGATCTTGAACTTCAGCTTGGTGTTGTTCTCGCTGGACTCGTTGCGGAGGTCGCCCAGCGTGGTCTCGATCGTGCGACCGAGGACCTTGTCCGGTTCGTCTGCGGGGGTCTCGCCCAGCTCCTCGCGGTCGAACTGCTCGGGAGCGTGGATGGTGTACCACCGCTTTTCCTGTGCCTGCTTCGATACGGATCGTTCGCTCATGATTGTGTGTTGGTGTGTCGTTTCGCGTGCTGTGCGACTCGCGTCGCGACGTCCACGTTGACCACGTAGTCGTCGACGTTGGTCCTGAGTCCGCCGGTCGTCTCGCGCTCGATCTCGGTGACGACGGTCGCCGAGTCTTCCCCGGCGTCGGCCGGCGCGTCGGCGTTGTCGGACGAGGCGTCCGTCGCCCCGTCCGGCCGCTCGACGCGCGTCGACATCTCGTCGGTGTTGTCGGGGCGGATCGCCCGCGCGATCACGTGCGCGTCGTCAAGTTCGGAGCGGATCGTCGCCCGTCTCATAGCGCCTCCCTGAACGCGGCGATGAACGCCTTGGTGTCGCCGTCGAACCGTGCGAACCCGCGCTCGGGGCCGCCGGCCGACGCGCCGCCGACCTCTTCGACGGCAGCGGCGAGCGCGGCGTCCACGCCGGACGCCGCGGCGGCCGCGACGGCGGCCTCGTCGTCCGAGACGGCCATCGCGACCGGCTCCGGGGACTGGAAGTCCCGCAGGAGCCGGGCGGTCGTCCGGACCGGAGCGTCGTCGACGCGCGCGACGAACAGGCCGTCGTACCGGCCGGTCGTCGCTTCGTCGAGTCCGCGGTGGGCCGCGGCGGCGTGAGCGCGCCAGGTTTCGATCGCGTCCGCGCGGGCGTCGTGGCCCAGCGCGAGCGCGACGCCGGTGCCCGGCGCGTCGGTCGCCACCGCCGAGAGCACGTCGGCGTACCCCTCGACGGTCGCGAACGGCGCGTCGGCGGGCGCGGCGTGCGGTCGGAGCGCGTGCTCGATCGCGTCGACGGCGCGTTCAGTCGCCGCGTCAGTCTCGGTCGCCTCCAGCGCGAACAGCGATGCGACGCGCCGGTGCGCGTCCGCGTCGAGTTCGGCCGGCAGCCCGAGTTCGGCGAGCGTCGCCTGCGCCGCACCGGGGTCGCCCGAGAACGGCGCGCGGGCGAGCGTGGTGTGGGCCAGCCCGTCCGCGAGATCGGCCGTCGGCGTCCCGACGCCGGGGCGCCGCTCGACGCCGGCCTCGCGCGCGGCCTCCAGCACCGTGCTGGTGTCGCCCGCGCCGGGCGTCTCGCCCGCCGCGAGGACGCCGGCGAGCGCGAGGACGGGATCGGGCGTCGCGCCCAGCTCCCGCGCGCTCTCGAAGGCGGTGAGGCTCGCCGGTCGGTCGGTCGCCGAGATCGAGAGTGCGCCGGCGCCCTCAGCTTCGGCGTCGACGTCGGTCGGCGCAACGCCGTTCCCGACCGTCACGGCCAGCGTCTCCGGATCGCCGGCGGCGATCCGGTCGGCGCTCTCGGCGGCCGTCTCGACGACGCCGACCTGAAACGGCCGGCGCAGGTCGTCGAGCGCTCGCGCGAGGACGCCCGCGGCGGCCAGCGCGTCGCCGTCCGCGTTCGCGAACAGCCGAACGAACGGCGCGTCGCGAACGGCGGCGGCGATATCGCTGGCGGCGGGGGCGTCGGGTTCGGTGCGACCGGCGGCGGACATCGTGATCTACAGGAGCTCCTTGGCTCGCTCGTAGGTGTACTTGAAGTCCTCGTCGATCTCGTCGCCGCGGTAGTAGTTGGCCAGGCGGCGAACCTTCGACTCGGTGTTCTGGAGCGCGCGCTTGTTCTGGTGGTCCTGGGGGTTCTCCTCGACGTGCTCGTAGAGGCGAACCGAGCGCTCGAGCAGGTTCCGGAGGTCCTCGGGGAGGTCGCTCTCGGCGTCGTTCTCCTCGAGAATCTCCTTGACCTTCTTGCCGGTCGCCAGCTTGACGTCCGGGACGGGCGTGCCCTTCACGCCCTCGTCGCGCAGTTTCATCCCGATCTGGCTCGGGTCGTGGCCCTGCTCTGCCAGTTCGACGACGCGCTCTTCGATCTCGTCGGCGTCGACGTCGCTCCACTCCGGCGGTTCGTCTGCCGTGGGGTGGTCCGATCCGGACGACCCACGGCGATCAGTGTGCATTCGTGCCATGTATTTGAGGATAGGAACCGCACAACCGCAGACGTAATCCGGCCGCTGCGGGCCGGGCGCACTTCCGCAATCCCGAGCCGCGAGAAACGCGGCGTGTCAGATTTGCGGCCGTGCTGTTCCCGACGGGAACTTGCGCGGACGCCGACTAAAGGATTTCGTAACGCTCGCCGGAGCTGCCGAAATCAGCTGGTTCGGGATGCCATCGGACCGTCACGGATCTCTGTCCCGTGCCACACAATCCCGTCCCGTCGTCTATTTCGAGAGGTTTATACCGGAGCGGCAGATAGCCAGTAGTGCGTTCGAGGGCTCGTAGATCAGCGGTAGATCATCCCCCTGGCACGGGGAAGGCCTCGGGTTCAAATCCCGACGAGTCCACTTCCTTCGCTCACTTCGTTCGCTCAGTCAGCGGACTCGTCGACGTCACACTCGCTCCCTCCGGTCGCTCGCGTGACTCCCGACGAGTCCACACGTTTTCCTCCGTGTTTCGATCGCAGTAACGACGCCCCGTTTCGGTCTGGAGAACCCGCCGCGTTCGGACGCGCGGGTCGCAATGACGGGCCCGGATTCATTGCGTCCGGCGTGATAATCGGACGCATGGAAGGGTACGACTTTCTGGTGATCGGCTCGGGCTCCGGCCTCGACGTCGCCAACGCGGCGGCGAACCGCGGGCAATCGGTCGCCGTCGTGGAGAAGGGGCCGCTCGGCGGGACGTGTCTGAACCGCGGCTGCATCCCCTCGAAGATGCTGCTGTACCGCGCGGAGGTCCTCGAAACGATCGAGCGCGCCGACGAGTTCGGCATCGACGCGTCGGTCGAGGGCGTCGAGTTCGCCGACATCGTCCGGGGGGTCAACGAGGAGGTCGCCGAGGACGCCGACTCGATCGAGCGGGGCCTGAGCTCGTCCTCCCGGCACGACCTGTATCAGGCCGAAGCCCGGTTCGTCGACGAGAAGACGGTCGAACTCGTCGCGGGCGACGATCAGGGCGAGCAACTACGGGCGGAGACCGTGCTGATCGCCGCCGGAGCGCGACCGTCGATTCCGCCGATCGACGGCATCGAGGACGTCGACTACGTGACCAGCAAGGAAGCGCTCCAGCTCGAAGCGCCGCCCGAACACCTCGTCGTGATCGGCGGGGGGTACATCGCCGCCGAGCTCGGCCACTTCTTCGGCACGTTCGGCAGCGACGTCTCGATCGTCGGTCGGCGTCCGAACCTGTTGCCGGACGCCGACGAGGAAGTCGCCGCCGAGTTCACCGAGCGACTCGACGATCGCCTCGACGTGTACGCGGGCTACGAGGCGACGGCGGTTTCGCAGTCGGACGGCGAGATCGCCGTGGAGGCCCGGGAGTACCCGCAGCCGGGAGAAGAGCCGTACCCGGAACCCCAATCCGGCGAGGGCGCCGCCGAGCGCGTGACCATCAGCGGCGACGAACTGCTCGTCGCGACCGGCAGAACTCCCAACACGGACACGCTGAACGTCGACGCGGCGGGCGTCGAGACCGACGACGCCGGGTTCGTCGAGACCGACGAGTACCTGCGGACGACGGCCGACGGCGTCTGGGCGCTGGGCGACATCGTCGGCGAGTACCTGCTGAAACACAGCGCCAACCACGAAGCGCAAGCGGTCGCGCGCAACGTCCTCGGCGACGAGCCGGAGCCGGTCGATTACACCGCGATGCCGTTCGCCGTGTTCTCCTCGCCGGAGGTCGCCGGCGTCGGCGCGACCGAACAGGAGCTGCGGACCGCCGACACGGAGTACGCCAAGCGAACCTACCGGTACGAGGACACGGCCCGTGGCAGCGCGATGAAGGCCGAGGGGTTCGTCAAGCCGCTCATCGATATGGAGGGCGAGATTCTTGGCTGTCACATCGTCGGTCCGGAAGCGTCGAACCTGATCGAGGAGGTCGTCGTCGCGATGAAAGCCGGGTCCGGGACCGTGCGAGATATTCGCGAGTCGGTCCACATCCACCCCGCGCTCTCGGAGGTCGTCCAGCGGGCGTTCTCCGGGCAGTTCACTCGCGGCGGCGACCACCAGCATCACCACCATCACTGATACCGCCAGCATCACACTGATACCGACCGATACCGCACACCGTGCAGGTGCGTTCGGCGCCGACGAGGTGATCGACGACGCCGGCCTCGTCACGATCGACGTCTCAGCGTCCGCTCGCCGGTCGGCCGCGACTACGAGATCATCACGTTCTGACGTCGAGCGCCCTGACTTCGTAGTTCGAAGCAAGCGACCGCACTGCCGCGGTTCGCTGCGACAGCGTCGACGGCGAGCCGCACGCGCCAGAACTACCGATCCGGTTCGAGCTTCCCGCCCAGCACCTTCGCCGCGGTCAGCACGGGGTCCCATGTGGTGTTGAACGGCGGCGCGTAGGCGAGGTCGTAGTCCGACAGTTCGTCGACGGTGACGCCCTCGGTCACGGCGCCGACGAGCGCGTGGCTCCGGTGGACGGCGCCCTCCCCGTACTCCGAGACGAGACAGCCGCCCAGGATCCGACCGGAGTCGCGGTCGGCGGTGAGCGTCACGGTCACCGTCCCGCCGTCGGGGTAGTAGCCCGCGCGGGACTTTGCGTCGATCGTCTCGGTGATCGGATCGAACCCCGCCGCGCGGCCCTCCTCGTGGTCGAGGATGCCGGTCCGGGCGGCCTCGACTTCGAAGGCCTTGACGGCGGCCGTCCCCGCGATTCCGCCGCCCTTCGACGGCGTCCCGGCGACGGTCTGACCGACCGCGCGCCCGTGGCGGTTCGCCGTCAGCGCCAGCGGGACGTACGCCGCTTCGCCCGTGACGACGTGTTCGGCCTCGGCGCAGTCGCCCGCCGCGTAGACGTCGGGTTTGTTCGTCTCACGGTAGGCGTCGGTCGCGATCGCGCCCGTCTCGCCGAGTTCGATCCCGGCGTCCTCGGCCAGTTCCGTCCGCGGTCGGACGCCGGTGCCGACCAGCGCCATGTCGATCGGGACGCGGTCGTCGGTCGTCTCGATCGCCTCGACGCGGTCGTCGCCGACCAGCGCCTCGACCTCGTCTTCCAGGTACACCGCGACGTCTTGATCGCGGAGGTGATCGAGAATGCGCTCGCTCGTCGCCTCGCTGAACTGCTTGAGGATGCGGTCGCCGCGCTGGAACAGGTGGACCTCGAAGCCGTTGGCCGCCAGCGCCTCGGCCATCTCGACGCCGATGTATCCGCCGCCGACGACCCCGACCGGCCCGCTGCAGGTGTCGAGGAACTGGCAGGCCGGGCCCCGATCGGGCTGGTGGAGGTCGTCGTCGGATCGCGATCGGGCGACGTACTCGCGGAGGTCGTTGCCGTCCGACATCGAGCCGAGCGTGAAGACGCCCTCGCGGTCGAGCCCCTCGATCGGCGGCTCGACGGCGGCCGCGCCGGTCGCCAGCAGCAGGTGGTCGTACGCCACCGTCACCTCGCCGTCGTCGCTGCGGGCGGTGACGGTGCGGTCGTCGGGGTCGACGTCGATCACGTCGTGGCCAGTCCGGAGGTCGATGTCGCGTTCCTCGCGGAACTCCTCGGGCGTCACCGAAACCAGATCCTGCAGCGACTGGATCTCGCCCTTGACGTAGTACGGCAGCCCGCAGGCGCCGTATGACACCCACTCGCCCCGCTCGAACACGACGACGTCGAGATCGGGATCGTCTCGTTTGGCCTTGCTCGCGGCCGACATGCCGGCGGCGTCGCCGCCGACTACGACGAACGTAGTCACGCGTCAACAGTTGTCGACGGGACGCATAAATCCGCCCCGAGTGTGCGGAGCCTTCGCATTCGGGACGGGAGGCGCTCGCGCCGGATTCGGGCGGTTCCGATCGAGGATCGGCGTCGAGCGGGCGCAGTGTTCGATCGGCGACCGGTGTGCTTTTCGCCGGGGCGTCCGACCGTCCCGGCATGGACGAGTCCGAGGAGCCGGAGATCCTCCTGACGAACGACGACGGGATCGGGAGCGTCGGGATCCGGGCGCTCCACGACGCGCTGGCCGACATCGGCAACGTGACCGTGGTCGCGCCGGCCGACGACCAGAGCGCGGTCGGTCGCGCCATGTCGACCGAGGTCGGGATCGAGGAGCACGAGCTGGGCTACGCCATCGCCGGGACGCCGTCGGACTGCGTGGTCGCCGGGCTGGAGGCGATCGGTCCCTACCCCGATCTGGTGGTGTCGGGCTGCAATCGCGGCGCGAACCTCGGCGAGTACGTGCTCGGTCGCTCGGGGACGGTCAGCGCGGCGGTCGAGGCGGCCTTCTTCGGCATCCCCGCGATCGCCGTTTCGCTGTACGTGCCCACGGGTGACATGGAGTTCCACGAGGTCGAAACGACCCGCGAGGACTACGCCGAGGCCGCCCGAGCGACCGAGTACCTCGTCGAGAATGCCGCGGGGAACGGCGTGTTCGAGC
Source organism: Natronoarchaeum mannanilyticum (assembly GCF_039522665.1). Lineage (NCBI taxonomy): Archaea > Methanobacteriati > Methanobacteriota > Halobacteria > Halobacteriales > Natronoarchaeaceae > Natronoarchaeum > Natronoarchaeum mannanilyticum. The sequence continues at coordinate 79,481 of NZ_BAAADV010000001.1, read as the reverse complement.
AGGCCGACTACCTCAACGTCAACGCCCCGCTGCCGGACGGCGACCCGGCGCCGATGACCGTCACGCGCCCTTCCCACGTCTACGACATGGACGCGACGCACAACGGCGACACGATCGCGCTCCACGACCGGATCTGGGACCGGATGGCCGAGGGCGACATCGAGGACGCCGAGGGGACGGATCGCCGGGCCGTCGTGGAGGGACGTGTGAGTGTCTCCCCGCTGACCGCACCCCACACCACCGAGCACCACGAGGCGCTCGACGCCGTCGTCGAGTCGTACCCGTCGCGGTGAGATTTTCCTCCCGGATTCCGGATTCGTTCATCGCCAAGAACCGACGTATTTTTGTTCAGGTCACGATAGTATTTTAGCCGATAGGCGAAGATGGATTTGGGCCGGCGACACGGAGAGGACGACCGCGCGCAGGTCGGCGTCGAGCTGCTGGTGGTGTTCATCGCGGCGGTCCTCGTCGCGGCGATCGCGGCGTCGCTCCTGCTGAACACGGCGCTCGCGCTGCAGGCTCAGGCCGAGGAGACGGGCGAGGAGAGCCTCGACCAACTCACCGAACGAGTGCAGGTCGTCTCGGCGCTCGGTGAGGTCGGCGATGATGGGACCATCGAGACGGTCAAGCTCAGGGTTCGGACGGCACCGGGGGCCGACTCGGTCGACCTGGGGTCGGCGTCGGTCCAGACGGTCGGCGACGGCGTCGAGCCGTCTCCCTCCGTCGAGGTCGTCGGCGACGACGACGCGGTACTGACCGAGGGGAGCGACATCGGGTACGTCCGCATCTACGGCGAGGCGGGACTCGACGAGGGGGAGGGCCTATCGCCCGGCGACGAGGTGACGGTCCGCCTGACGACGGCGGCCGGGGCGACCACGACGCACACGCTGCGAGTCCCCGAAACGCTGGCTGGCGAGAGCGTCGTCGAACTCTGACCGCCCCGGCACGGAGTGTACGACCGCGTGCTCCGGGTGACCGACCGAAACTGTTTTTGCCGGCGGCGGGAGTCTGTGACGGACGAGCACGATGGACGCACGACTGCAGACGCTGGCGACGCTCTACCGGGCGGCGCCGACCCGCACGACGCTGTTTACGTTCCTGCCGCTCCTGCTGGCGGCCGCACTCGTAGTCAACGGTTTCGCGTTCGGCGCCTCGCTCTCGATCGCGCTTCCCGCGGCCGCGGCGCTGGTCGCGTACGCCGCGATGACGACGCGCTACCACATCGCCTCGCTCCGGCGTCGTCGCATCACCGCCTTCGCGATCGCGGCCGAGGCCGACGATCGCGAGTAACGGAGCCGGTCGACCGGCCGCGCCTTTTTGCCGGTTCGGCCGAAACCGTCGCACATGACGACAGTCGAAATCGAGTACTGCGTCCCCTGCGGCCACCTCGACCGGGCGATGGACCTTCAGCGCGCGATCCTCCAGGCGCTGGAGCGAGACGTCGAAGCCGTCACGCTCCGAACCGGCGACGGCGGCGTGTTCAGAGTCGACGTGGACGGCGAGACGGTCTTCGACGTCGCCGACGACGAGTTCGACGTCGACGAGATCGTCCGATCGGTCAGGCAACGGATCTGACGGGTCGCCAGTCGGAGCAGTCGAGCGGCCGGGGCCCGTGGTACCAACTGGCGGTAGACGGAGGTCGCGTAGCAGCGGCGATCCGAATCTATCACGAATATACGCTAGAATTTCTGCGGTGTAAGGAGACCTTCATAATAGTTCCTTGCCAACGGATAGCAAAGGCTTTAGTTCGGGTCAGTCCAAAGATTCAGATACTGCTGGCCCGCTACGGGCCGGGACACCAAATATGACTGACGACGAACTCATCTGGCGAATCGCGGGCGGTTCCGGAGACGGAATCGACTCGACGAGCCAGAACTTCGCCAAGGCCCTGATGCGATCGGGGCTGAACGTGTTCACGCATCGTCACTACCCGTCGCGAATCCGCGGTGGCCACACGTACGTGGAGATTCGCGCCGCCGACCACGACGTACAGTCGCGCGGTGACGGGTACAACTTCCTGCTCGCGCTGGGGGACTCGTTCGCCCGGAACCCGCAGGACGAAGCATACTACGGCGACGAGGAGATCAAGCCGCTCTCGGAGAACCTCGACGACCTCCGAGAGGGCGGGATCATCGTGTACGACTCCGGCCTGCTCGATTCCGAGGACGTCCCGGAGCTCGAGGAGCGCGCCGAGGAGAACGACTGGCACGTCTTCGACATCGATCTTCGCTCGATCGCCAAGGAGCACGGCCGCGAGGTCATGCGCAACACCGCCGGCGTCGGCGTCACCGCCGCGCTGCTGGACATCGAGCTCGAACCGTTCGAGGACCTCATGGAGGAGGCCATGGGCGGCGACATCCTCGAACAGAACATCGAGGTGCTCCACGACGCCTACGAACTCGTGCAGGACGAGTACGAGTTCGAGCACGACCTGCGCGTCCCCGAGGGGTCCACCGAGGAAGAGCAGGTGCTCGTTTCGGGCTCGAACGGCGTCGCCTACGGCGCCCTGGACGCCGGCTGCCGCTTCATCGCCGGCTACCCGATGACGCCGTGGACCGACGTGTTCACGATCATGTCCCAGAACCTGCCGAAGTTCAACGGGATCTCCGAGCAGGTCGAGGACGAGATCGCCGCCGCGGCGCTGGCGGTCGGCGCCAGCCACGCCGGCGTGAAGTCGATGTCCGGTTCCTCGGGCGGCGGCTTCGCGCTGATGAGCGAGCCCCTCGGCCTCGCCGAGATGACCGAGACGCCGATCGTGCTGATCGAGGCGATGCGGGCCGGCCCCTCGACGGGGATGCCCACCAAGCCCGAGCAGTCCGACCTCGAGCACATCCTGTACACGAGTCAGGGTGACTCGAACCGCGTCGTGTTCGCGCCCGGCAACCCCGCCGAGGCCTACGAGCAGACGCGGATGGCGTTCAAGATCGCCTACGACTACCAGATCCCGGCGATCGTCATCATCGACCAGAAGCTCTCCGGCGAGAACCGCAGCGTCCCCAAGGACTTTTTCGACCGCCAGCCCGATCCGGACCCGGGCAGCGTCCTCACCGAAGAGGAGATCGCCGAGGCGGCCCACGACGAGTCGGGCAAGTTCCAGCGCTTCCTCCACGACACGGAGGACGGCGTCAGCCCGCGCTCGCTGCCCGGCCAGAAGGGCGGCCGTTACCTCGCCACGGGTAACGAGCACAACCTCTCGGGCCACATCAGCGAGGACCCCGAAAACCGCGTCGCCCAGATGGACCGGCGCATGCAGAAGTTCCAGTCCATCCGCACGGAGCTCGACGAGGACCACGAGTCCCAGCAGTCCTACCACGGTCCCGAGGACGCCGACTACGGGCTCGTCGTCTGGGGCTCCCAGCAGGGCGCCGTCGAGGAGTCGGTCGACCGACTCAACGACCAGGGCTACTCGGTCAAGTCCATCGGCGTCAGCGACCTGATGCCGTACCCCAAGAAGGAGATGACCGAGTTCCTCGAGAGCGTCGACGAGGCGATCGTCGTCGAGATGAACGCCACCGCCCAGTTCCGCGGCCTGACCCAGAAGGAGCTCGGCCGGTTCGGTGACAAGCTCTCGAGCCTGCTCAAGTACAACGGCAACCCCTTCGAGCCCTGGGAGATCGTCGAGGGCTTCGAGGCGCAGATCGACGGCGAGGGCCAGACGCCGGGCACCAACACCCGCATCGAGCCCGCCGCCGGGGACTAACCACGAGGTGATTCACGTATGAGCGCATTCAACGCAATCGGTGAAGAACGAGAGATCGACCGCGACGAGTACACGCCTGGCATCGAGCCCCAGCCGACCTGGTGTCCGGGGTGTGGCGACTTCGGCGTCCTCAAGGCGCTGAAGCAGGCCCTCCCGGAAGTCGGCCGCTCGCCCGAGGAGACGCTGCTCTGTACGGGCATCGGCTGTTCGGGCAAGCTCAACAGCTACCTCGACAGCTACGGGTTCCACACGATCCACGGCCGGTCGCTGCCGGTCGCCCGCGCCGCCAACCTCGCCAACCCCGGCCTCGAAGTGATCGCCGCGGGCGGCGACGGCGACGGCTACGGCATCGGCGGGAACCACTTCATTCACACCGCTCGTGAGAACCACGACATGACCTACATCGTGTTCAACAACGAGATCTTCGGGCTCACCAAGGGCCAGACCTCGCCGACCAGCCCCAAGGGCCACAAGTCCAAGACCCAGCCCTCGGGCTCGGCGAAGTCGCCGATCCGCCCGCTGAGCCTGTCGCTGACCGCCGGTTCGTCCTACGTCGCGCGGACGGCCGCGGTCAACCCGAACCAGGCCAAGGAGATCCTCGTCGAGGCGATGGAGCACGACGGGTTCGCCCACGTCGACTTCCTGACCCAGTGCCCGACCTGGAACAAGGACGCCAAGCAGTACGTCCCCTACATCGACATCCAGGAGTCCGACGACTACGAGCACGACATCCACGACCGCGGCGCGGCCGCGAACATGGCCCAGGAAGCCGAGGAGTCCCTCGCCGACGGCAAGGTGCTGACCGGCCGGTTCTACGTCGACGACGACCGTCCCTCCTACACCGAGGAGAAGCAGGCGATCGGCGAGATGCCCGACGAGCCGCTCGCGGAGCGGTACTTCGACGACGACTACGACTGGGAGTCCGAGCGGTCCTACGACCTGCTCGACCGGCACGCCTGAACCGGCCGACGGTTCGTCGCGCCGACAGGTCGCGATCGACGAACGCGGGTTAACCGATTCAAAAGATATTTTCCGTTCGGCGCAAAATATACGCCCATGAGCACCGAGTCTACGGAAGATCGTATCCTCTCTGTTCTCGAGGAGGACGCGAAGGCGTCCTACGCGGACATCGCGAACCGGGCGAACGTCTCGAAGCCGACGGTTCGAAAGTACATCGAGAAGCTCGAAGACGAGGGCGTGATCGTCGGCTACTCCGCCGACGTCGATCCGAAGAAGCTGTCGAGCCAGTCGATCGCGCTGGTCGGCATCGACGTCGAGAGCGAGCGCTACGTCGAGGCGACCCGCGCGCTGAAGAACTTGGAGGAGATCGAGTCGCTGTACACCTCCAGCGGCGACCACATGCTGATGGCCGAAGTGCGCGCCGGCGACGGCGACGAGCTGGCCGACGTGATCGGCGACCGGATCATGGAGATCGACGGCGTCACCGCGGCCCACCCATCGTTCCTGCAGGAGCGTCTGAAGTAACCTCGCCGCGACTGTCGGAGTCCGGACCGTTTTGGTCGTCCCGTCCGTAGGCTCGGTATGGCGACGTATCAGCGCGAGACGCGAGTCCGCGCGCCGCTCGAAGACGTCTGGGCGTTCCACTCGACCGTCGACGGGCTGGTCGCGCTGACGCCCGACTGGATGGGAATGCGCGTCGAGTCGATCGTCGGGCCCGACGGCGAGCGCGACCCGGACGTGCTCGACACCGGCGCCGAAATTCGGGCGTCGGTCCGCCCGTTCGGCGTGGGGCCGCGCCAGCGCTGGACGTCCCGGATCGTCGAGCGCGAATCGGGCGAAGGCGTCGCCCGGTTTCGCGACGAGATGGTCGACGGGCCGTTCGCGCGCTGGGTCCACACGCACTCGTTTTTCGCGGCGGAGGGCGGCGAGACGCTGGCTCGCGATCGCATCGAGTACGAACTGCCGGGCGGCGCCGCGGGCCGGGCGGTCGGACCGCTCGCAGTCGTCGGCTTCGAGCCGATGTTCCGGTACCGCCACCGCCGGACGAAGGAGTTGCTCGAAGACTGAGACCGCCGCGCGGGAGTAACGTTCAAGCGTCGGGGAGGTTCCTGTAGGGACGTGTCCGGTGACGTCAGCGACTGGGCCGACGATCGCGTCCCGCCGATGGCGGCGCTCGCCGTCGCGGTCGCCGCGGTCAGCACCGCTGCGATCCTCGTCCGCTGGAGCGGCGCCGCCGCGAGCGTCGCGGCGTTCTACCGGGTCCTGTTTACCCTCGCGCTGGTCGCTCCCTTCGCGCTGGGGCGCCGCCGAGGCGAGTTCCGGCGGCTCTCTCGTCGCGACGCCGCGTCGGCGGTGGTCGCGGGCGTCGCGCTCGCCCTGCACTTCGCGGCGTGGTTCGAGAGCCTGGCGTTGACAACCGTGGCGGCCTCGGTGACGCTCGTCCAGACGCAGCCGATCTTCGTGGCGCTGGGCGCGTACCTGCTGCTCGGCGAGTTCGTCGATCGGCGGATCGCCCTCGGAATCGGCGTGACCGTCTGTGGCGCGGTGGTGATGTCGGTCGCGGATCCCGACGCGTCGGTCGCGGTCGCGGGCGAGGCCCGCGTCGGAAACGCGCTGGCGGTCGTCGGCGCCGTGATGGCCGCGGTCTACTTCCTGGCCGGCCGGTCGATCCGTCAGCGCGTGTCGCTGTTCCCCTACGTCACGGTGGTGTACGCGACCTGCGCCGCGACGCTGCTGGGGATCGTCCTCGCGCAGGGGAACCCGCTCCTGGCCTACCCGGCCCGCGAGTGGCTGCTCTTTCTCGGCCTCGCCGTCGGCCCGGGCGTGCTCGGCCACACCGTCCTCAACTGGGCGCTCGAGCACGTCCGGTCGACCGTCGTCAGCGTGTCGCTGCTCGGCGAGCCCGTCGGCTCGACGCTGCTCGCGCTCCTGTTACTCTCGGAAGTTCCCCCGCCCGTCACGCTCGTCGGCGGCGCCGTAGTGCTGGCGGGGATCTACGTCACGAGCACCGCTCGGCGCGGGGACGCCGCGGCGTCGTCGGCGTCGAACGCGAGCGGGGAGTGAGTCAGCGGGAGAGAGAACGGCGCCGCGAGTCAGTCGGCGTACTCGGGCCGCTCCTCGTACTCGATCGGATCACGAAGGCCGAGGTTCTGGAACGCCTCCAGCCGGAAGGCGCAGGCGTCGCAGGTGCCACAGGCCGGCGCTTCCTCGCGGTAGCAGCTCCAGGTGAGCTCGTAGGGGACGCCGAGATCGTCGCCGCGCTCGGCGATGTCGGTCTTCGAGAACTCGACGAACGGCGCCGCGACCTCGATCTCGGTTTCGGGCTTCGTTCCGGCGTCGACCACGGTCTGGAACGCCTCGAAGAACTCGGGACGACAGTCCGGATACCCCGAGAAGTCCTCGCTGTGGGCGCCGATGAAGATCGCCTCGCAGTCGTTGGCCTCGGCGTAGGAGACGGCCATCGAGAGCAGGTTGGCGTTCCGGAAGGGGACGTAGGTGTCGGGAATCTCGTCGTCGTCGGTATCATCGGCGTCTTCGACGTCGATCTCGTCGTCGGTGAGGCTCGAGGCGCCGATGCGGGCGAGGTGGCTCGTCTCGACCCGAAGGAAATCCTCGACGTCGAGTTCCTCGGCGAGCGCGCGGGCGCACTCGTACTCCTTGCCCTCGGTGCGCTGGCCGTAGGAGGTGTGGAGCAGGTACAGCTCGTAGCCCCGGTCGCGGGCCTCGTAGGCCGCGGTCGCGCTGTCCATACCACCGGACGCCAGCACGACGGCGCCGGGGGACTGTTCGTCGGTCGTCTCGTCAGGTTCGGTCGCGGGAGTGTCGGTCATGGGTTCGTGTCTGTCGTCGGTTCAGGTTTCGGGGGCGTCGTTCCAGAGGTCGACGTGCAGGCGGGGCGTGTATCGGAACCCGTGTTCGAGCGCGAGATCGGCGACGCGCTCGCGGGTTTCGGCGAGTCGCTCGCGGGTCGCGCCTTCGGGCATCAGCAGGACGTCCTCGTCGGGCACAGGAACCGCGGCGGCGGCCCGGAGTCGGTCGAGCAGGTCGAGGATCTCGGGGAGGTCCTCGTCGTCGGCGACGACGAACTTCAGCTGGGTATCGTAGTCCTCCACGAGCGCGGTCAGCGCGTCCATATCGATCCGCCGGTCGTCGTGGCGCTCGGCCCACTCGCCCTCGCCCGCCGGATCGCGCTCGGCGGTCGGCGTACTATTGGAAAGTTTGGGGCTGACGCTCGCGAGGTCGATCGGCGCGTCGCGGTGGATCGTCCCGTTGGTCTCGACGGTGACGTGGTAGCCCGCCGCATCGAGGCGCTCGATCAGGTCGACCGCGGCGTCGTGGACGAGCGGTTCGCCGCCCGTCAGCACGACGTGGTCGGCCTCCTCGTACTCCTCGACCGCGGCGACGATGTCCTCGAGCGACTCCCACGCGTGGGTCGGCTCCCAGGAGGTGTGATAGGAGTCGCAGAACCAGCACCGGAGGTTGCAGCCCGAGGTGCGGACGAACACCGAGGGCGTCCCCGCGAGCCGGCCCTCGCCCTGCAGCGAGTAGAACAGCTCGTTGATCGGCAGGCCGTCGCCGGCGTCGATCGGCGACTCCTCGGCGTCGGCGTCCTGACCGGCGTCGGCGTCGCGTTCGGCCTCGACGTCGGAGCTGACGGGCACGGTCAGATCGGGCTCCCGCCGCAGAGTTCGGCCGTCTCGCTGACCTGGACCGCGACGTCGCTGACGGTCTCGGGCAGCGCGTCGGCGAGCCGCTCCTCGAGAACGGCGGCCATCACCTCAGCGGTCGGCGGGCGCTCCAGTTCGACGACGGCGTCGCCGTCGCCAGAGGACTCGAACGCCTCGACAAGCGGATCGTCGGCTTCCAGTAGGAACATGTGGTCCCACTCGGATATTACCGAGGTAATATCACCTTTGTCGACGACCCACCCCTCCTCGGTGAGATCGCCGGTCACGCGCACCGCGATCTCGTAGTTGTGACCGTGCGGGCGGCTGCACTTGCCGTCGTGGTGCATGAGGCGGTGTCCGGCGCTGATGCGGATCGGTCGGTCCCGGCCGACGTACAGCACGCGCTCGTCGGTGGCGGGCGTTCGAGCGTCGGCCGCGTCGTCGTCGCGGGCGACCGCTCCTGACTCGGTCATACTGCAGTACTATAGGGAGAATACCTTAAATCGTTCGTCCCGAGCGCAATCGTTCCCGCCGCCGCGATCGGATCGTCCCCACCGCTGCCGCCGCCGAGTCGATCGGGACGCCGCTACTCGTCGAGCTGATCCTGCAGGCGATTTTTGGCCTCGGAGCGTTCCTCGCGATCGATCGTCGGCTCGTCGCCGGTGAAATCCAGCGTCAGCCCGTCGAGCGTGCGCCTGTAGACGCTCGTGCGTCGGCCCTCCTCGGAGAGCTGTCGGCCCTCGCAGCGGAGCAGTCCGGCCTCGGTCAGATCCTCGATCCGGCGGTAGCAGGTCGCGATCGGGATCCCGAGGCTGTCGCTCAGCGCCTGGGCCGAGGTGGGCGTGCGGGTCGCCGCGAGAATCTGGGCGCTGTACTTGCCGCCCAGCGCCGCGAGGAGCCGCTCGGGCGCCGCGTCGTCGTCGATCGGTTGCTCGGAACGTTCCTGGGACATCTCGTCCGCACAACTATCTATCTATCAGATTTGAATCTTACGGCAAGTGCACACGGGCGATCGGCACGTACTCGAGGCGAGGTGGTCAACGTTTTTGGTGCTCCGGCGCGGTGAATAGCAAAACGATGTCGACGGAACTACCGGAGAAACTCCTCGAACTCGACGACGAGGAGGCGGGCGACCGAGATCCGGACCCGCAAGAAGAGGACGAAGAGACCGAGGAGCGCGAGCGATTCGTCGTGTTCCGGATCGGCGCGGATCGCTACGCCGTCGACGTCGAGTCGGTCCGGAGCGTCGTCGAGGTCGGAGAGTACACGCGGGTCCCGCGCTCCTCGGACGCCATCGACGGCGTGATGGACCTCCGCGGTGACATCACCGCGATCATCGATCCGCGGGTCTATCTGCCCGTCGGCGAATCCGTTTCGTCCGATCTCGAGGACCAGCGCGTTCTGGTGTTCGATCGGTCCTCGGACCGGCAGGGCGCCGGCATCCGGGTCGATAGGGTGACCGGCGTCGAGTCGATCCCGGTGAGTCGGATCTACCGTCGTCCCGCGCCCGAGGCCGGCGTCGACGACGCCGCGCTGGCCCACGAGCTCGTGCGCGCGGTGATCAGCGACCCGTCCGACGACACGCGCATCTCGCTGCTCGACGTCGAAGGGCTGGTCGCCGTCGCGGGCGACGCCTGAGGAACGACCACCTTCTCGCGTGTCGGTCACTCCCGGGGAGTCCATTTCCTTCACTCCGCTTCGCTCCGTTCAGTCAGTGGACTCCCCGACGTCACACTCGCTCCCCTCGGTCGCTCGCGTGACTCCCGGCGAGCGATGCTGCCCGTCCGGCAAGCCGGGAGCGCGATGCTCGGCGTTTCCGGCGCCAGCGACGGCGGATCGACCGGATCCTTTCGGTTATCGTATGTGATAATGTAGAGACAGCATTTATGGTCCCGTTTCGCCAAGCGGTGGTTGGTGTAACAACTGAATGTCGACAGGGGTGCTCATCGTGGACGACTCTCATTTTATGCGGAATCTCCTACGGCAGATTCTGGAGGAGGACTACGACATCGTAGGGGAGGCGTCCAACGGAGCTGAAGCGGTCAAGTTGTACAAAGAGCAGCAGCCGGACATCGTGATGATGGACATCGTGATGCCGAAGTGTAACGGCATCAAGGCGACGGCTGCGATAAAGAAACTCGACCCGGACTCGCGGGTCATCATGTGCACGAGCGTCGGCCAGCGCGAGAAGATGAAACTCGCCGTCAAGGCCGGCGCAGACGGCTACGTGACGAAGCCGTTCGAGGAGCCGAGCGTCCGCAAGGCGCTCAAGGACGTCGTCCCGGCATGACGAGCGTACTCGTTGTCGATGACTCGCAGTTCATGCGGACCGTCATCGGCAACGTCCTGGCCGAGCACGGCTACGACGTGCATCGCGCGAGCGACGGCCGGCGGGCGGTCGAGGCCGTCCGGAAGCACGATCCCGACGTCGTCACGATGGACGTCCAGATGCCCGAGATGGACGGCATCGAGGCCGTCAGCGAGATCATGGCGACGAACCCGACGCGAATAATCATGCTGAGCGCGCACACGCGCGAGGGCGCCGAGGAGACGCTGGAAGCGCTCTCGCGGGGCGCCGTCGACTTCCTCGCGAAACCGAGCGGGGAGGTGTCGACCGACATCGCCGGGCTGAAAGACCGCCTGGTCGAGACCGTCGACGCCGTCGCGGACGCCGACGTCTCGTCGCTGGCGCCCTCGCGGGCCGCGGCGGCGGCCCACCGCGCGTCGGCCAGCGAGGCCCGCGCGGCGGACCGACGGCCGGGAGCCGCCACGGCCGACACCCGCTCGGCGGGCGAGGCCACGACGGCCCCGTCCGACCCGAGCGCGCCCGACGCTCCCGACGCGGGATCCGATCCCGCCGACAGGGAGTTCAGCGAGCACCCCACGATCGTCGTCGGGGCCTCGACGGGCGGCCCGAAGATCGTCGAGGGGATCCTGTACGATCTCCCGATCGAGCTCGACGCCCGCGTGCTCGTCGTCCAGCACATGCCCGCGGAGTTCACCGACCGGCTCGCGGCGCGACTCGACGCGCTGTGCGAGTACGACGTCCGCGAAGCCAGCGACGGCGACCGGATCACGGGCGGCGAGGTGCTGATCGCCCCCGGCGACCGGCACATGGAAATCGCCCACGCCTCGGATCGCGGACTGCGCGTGCGGCTGACCGACGACGAGCGCGTTCACGGTGTCCGCCCGGCGATCGACGTGACGATGGAGTCGGCCGCCGAGCTGGTCGACCCGCCGCTGGTCGGCGTCGCGCTGACCGGCATGGGCAAGGACGGCGCGGCCGGCATCAGCGCGATCAAGGCCGCCGGCGGCACGACGATCGCCCAGAACAGCGAGACGAGCCCCGTGTTCGGCATCCCGCGCCAGGCGATCGCGACGGGCGCCGTCGACCACGTGTTGCCGGCCGACGAGATCGCCGCGGGCATCGGAGACGCCCTTTCGACGGAGGTGGAAACGCATGGATGAGTACGTCAGGGAGTTCGTTCAGGAGAGCGAGGAGAACATAACGGAGCTGAACAACGCGCTGCTCGCGCTGGAGCGGGATCCCGACGACGACGAGGCGATGGAGCGGATCTTCCGGACGGCCCACACGCTGAAAGGCAACTGCGGGGCGATGGGCTTTACCGACGCGAGCGATCTGGCCCACGCGCTGGAAGACCTGCTCGACGCCGTGCGCTCCGGCAAGCTGGAAGTGTCGCCGGAGCTGATGGATCGCATCTTCGAGGGCGTCGACGAGCTCGAGGCGATGATCGACGAGGTGCCCGAGCACGGCGAGCCCCGGACCGATCCGGCAGACACGATCGAACGGCTCCGCGAGGAGCTCGCGGCGGCCGAAGGGTTGACCGAGCCCAGCGACCGCGAGATCGACGAGCTCGTCGAGGCCGCGAACGCCCCGTCCGACGGCTCGCACAACCTCTTTCACGTCCGGCTCGACGTCTCCGAGGAGCTCGAATCCCAGGGGATGCTCGTCGTCGAGGCGCTGGAGGACGCGTTCGACCTCCTGGGAACCGCCCCCGAAGCGGACGAGATCGCGGCCGGCGATTACGGCGGCAGCTTCGACGCCGTGTTCGCCAGCGCCGTCGATGAGGGCTCGATATCGGCCGCGCTCGATCCCGTCGACGCAGTCGAGGGCGCGATCATCGCCGACGTGACCGATCGCCTCGACCGCGAGGACGCCGCGGCCGAGGCGGCGTCCGACGAGACGGCCGTCGAGGAGCCCGCCGAGGACGTCGACCCCGACGACATGGAGGTCGACGACCTGCTCGACGAGTTCAGCGAGTACGACGACTTGGACGAGATGGTCGAGCAGGTCGACGACGTCGAAGGGTTCGACGATCTGGGCGACGCGGGGACGTTCGACGACGTCGAAGTCGGCGACGTCGACGTCGACGCGCCCTCGCCCGACGAGGTCGATCCCGGCGACGCCGAGGCGACCGCGGACGGTGCTGCAGCGGACGACGCTGGCGCAGACGATGCGACGGCAGACGACGCCGGCGAGGGCGACGCGTCGGACACGTTCCAGGAGCTCAAACAGGAGGTCGACCCGGTCGGCTTCGACGAGCTCCAGGACGAACTCGCCGAGCTGGAGTTCGAGGAACTCGACGACGACGAGGTCGGCTTCGACGAGCTGCTCGACGAAGACGAGCTCGGCGGCGACGACCCGTTCGCCTCCGGCGAGGTCGCGGAAGACCCCTTCGGCGCCGGCGACGCGGACGAACCGTCGGTCGGCGAGCTGATCGGCGAGGATTCGGACGAATCCGAGGACGAACCGGCGACCGACGAACCGTCGGTCGACGAACTTGTCGAGGGCGACGTGGACGATGCCGACGCCGCGGGCGTCGAAGACGATCCGTTCGCGGACGACCCGTTCGCCGACGAGCCGTCTGCGGACGCCGATAACGAACCGGAACTGGACGAGGTGTCCGCGAGTGCGGACGCCGACGACGAACCGGTTCCCGGCGACGCGTCCGGGGATGCCGTGGACGAACACTCGTCCGCAGACCCAGAGACGGCCGCCGACGAATCGGCGTCCGACGACGCGACGGCGACCGACATCGGCGACGCCCTCGACGGCGCGCTCGACGCCTCCGCGTCCGAATCGGACGAGGAGAATGCAAGCGAGCCCGAAGATGAGGGCGCGACCGACGACGAACTCGACGACATCTCGTTCGGCGAGTCGGAGACGACCGGCGACGAGGTCGGCGAGGACGGCCCGGACCTCGAACTGGACGATCCCTTCGGCAGCGACGACGACGACAGCCAGCCCGTCGCAGCCGCGGGTCCCGACGACGCTACCGACGACGGCGACACCGCGGACGGCGACGACGTCGAGCTCAGCGACGCGGGGCAGTTCGAGGACATCGACTTCAGCGACCCCGACGGCCCCGACGAGGACGAGGAGTTCGGATCGGCCGACGAGCTAGACCTCTCGATGGGGTTGGACGACTCCGACGAGGAGGACGCGGACGACGAACCGTCGGTCGAGACCACGTCGTTCGGTGCCGACGCCCTGTCGCAGGACGACGGGACGGACGCTGAAACCGACGAACCCGAAGACGCGGACGCCAGCGAAGCGAAACCGGCGGACGCCGAATCGTCGGTCACCGAACCGGCGGCGGGTGACGCCGGAACCGCGTCCGATGAAATCGACACCGGCGAGGCCGACGCCGAAGCCGGAACTGCTGCCGATGCCGACGCGGACGACGCTGCGGCAACGGCGTCAACCGGCCCGACGGCGACCGACGCCGGCGCGGCAGACGGGACCGACGAGGCGGACGCGGACTCCGCGCCGTCGGCCGCCGCCGGCACCGGCGTCAGCGCCGACGAGATCCAGTCGATCCGGGTCGACGTCGACCAGGTCGACGACCTGATGAACCTCGTCGAGGAGCTGGTCACGACCCGCGCCCGCCTCCGGCGGGCCGTCGAGGCCGACGAGCCCCGGACCGTGATCGAGGGCGAGGTCGACGAGCTGGAGACGATCACCTCCGAGATGCAAGACACGGTGATGGACGTGCGGCTCGTCCCGCTCAAGACCGTCGCCAACAAGCTCCCCCGGCTCGTCCGGGACCTCTCGCGCGACCAGGACAAGCAGGTCGCCCTGGAGATGGACGGCGAGGACGTCGAGCTCGACCGCTCGATCCTCAACGACATCGGCGACCCGCTGATGCACCTGGTCCGGAACGCGATCGACCACGGGATCGAGCCCCCCGAGGAGCGCGAAGCGGCGGGCAAGGATCCCGAGGGCACGATCGAACTCCGCGCGCGGCGCGAGCGCGACGAGGTCGTCATCGAGATCGCCGACGACGGGCGCGGGCTCGACGTCGACGCGATCCGCGACGAGGCCGTCGAGCAGGGCATCGCGGAGTACGAGGAGCTCTTAGAGATGGACGACGAGGAGGTGTACGACCTCGTGTTCCACTCGGGCTTCTCGACGAGCGAGGAGGTCACCGACGTCAGCGGCCGCGGCGTCGGGATGGACGTCGTCGCTCGGACCGTCGAGGAGCTCGACGGCTCGGTGTCGGTCGACAGCGACGTCGGCGAGGGGACGACGGTGACGCTCCGGGTTCCGATCTCGGTTGCGATCGCCGACGTCCTGTTCGTCGAGTCCGGCGGCGAGGAGTACGGCATCCCGATCAAGGTCGTCGAGGAGATCGGCCCCTCGGGGTCGGTCTCGACGGAAGACGGCCGCGAGGTGATCTCGCGGGGCGAGGAGAGCTACCCGCTGATCCGGCTCGCCGACGCCCTGGAGACGCCCGAGCGGGGCCGGAACGGCGACGGCATGACGGTGAAAGTTCGCGACGACGTCCGCCCGGTTGCGCTCCACTGCGATCGGATCAGCGGACAGCAGGAGGTCGTGGTCAAACCGTTTGAAGGCTTCCTCGGGGACATCCCGGGCCTCAGCGGGGCGACCGTGCTGGGCGAGGGAGACGTCGTGAACATCCTGGACGTGGAAACACTATGATGGTGATACAATGAGTCTGATGGTCGACATACGGAAGTTGAGCTTCATCAACGAGATGGCGAAAGTCGGCACGAACGGCGTCGCCGACAACATGAGCAAGCTGACCGGCGAGGACGCCAAGATGGAGGTGACGAAGACGAACTTCATCGACGTCGAGGATCTGACGGCCCAGCTCGACGACGGCAAGCGCGTCGGCGTCCGGGTCCGGCTGATGGAGCCGCCCCACGGGCACATCCTCATCCTGTTCCCCGAACAGAGCGCCAAGAAGATCACGGCGCTGATGCTCAACGACATGGTCGACGACATGTCCTCGGTGTCGGGCGAGATGGCCCGCAGCGCCGTCGAGGAGCTGGGCAACATGATGGCCAGCGGCTTCATCGACGGCTGGGCCGACGTGCTCGGCACGACGATCGACATCGCGACGCCCCAGCTCGTGTACGCGCCGGCCGCCGAGATCGTCGGCCGGACGGCCGGGCTCGGCGAGGAGGATCTGGCGCTGTTCTTCGACTCCAGCCTGAACGTGCCCAGCTACGAGATCGAGGCCGAGATCTACGCGTTTCCGGACCTCCAGGAGTTCGTCGAGATGGTCAACAGCATCGAGACCTCCTACGCTTAGGTGATGTATGAAACTAGATGTTAACGCACTCGGAACGTTCTACCAGATGGCCCAGGAGGGCGCGGGGCTCGCGGCCGGCCGGCTCACGCGCCTGACCGGCGTCGACACCCGCGTCGGCGTCACGAAGCTCAACTTCATGCGCGGCTCGGACATCCGCGCGGAGCTCGCCGACGAGACCAAGAAGGTCGGCGTGCGCGTCGAGCTGTCGGGCGGGCTGGGCGGCCACGCCGTCATCGTCTTCGATCGCGCGAGCGCGATCAGACTCGTCGAGACCTTGCAGCCGACGATCGACGACGCGCCGACGCTGCCCGAGGGTCCCGACGACGAGTTCGACGAGATGAACCGGAGCACGATCACCGAGGTCGGCCAGATCATGAACAGCGGCTTTATCGACGGCTGGGCGGACGTGCTCGGCACCGCGATCGACGTCGCGACGCCGGAGTTCGTCGAGGGCGACACCGCCGAGGCGTTCCTCACAGACATCGACACGACGCCGGGCGCCGACGACCTGGCGCTGCTGTTCCAGAGCCAGATCGAGGCGATCGACACGGAGATCAAGTTTCGGTACTACCTGTTCCCCGAGCACGACGCGATGGCCGACGTGCTCGAACGCCAGGGCGCCGACGGCGAGTCCGGCATCGAGTACGACAAGCTCGCCGGCTTCGACCGGCTCGCCCAGCGGGGCGCCGACGAGGTGGCCAACAACGTCACGATGCTGACCGGCATCGACACCAGCGTCGAGATCCGGCGGCTCAACTTCGTCCCGCTGGAGGCGCTCCCCGAGGAGATCGACGACGAGCAGCTCGTCGGCGTCGCCTTCGAGTTCGACGGGACGCCCAGCGGCTACCTGCTCTTCCTGTTCGACGAGTCCTCCGCCCGGGAGATCGTGCGCGCGATGGTTCCCAACGAACCGGACGACGAGTTCGGCGAGATGGGCCAGAGCGCGATCAAGGAGCTGGGCAACATCATGGCCAGCGGCTTCCTGGACGGGTGGGCCAACGTGCTCGACACGACGATCGATCACTCGCCGCCCGAGTACATCCACGACATGGGCGCGGCCGTGATCGACCCGGTCGTGATCCAACTCGGCGAGAACCAGGAGTTCGCGTTCGTGTTCGACACGGTCGTGCAGGCCGCCGACCGGGAGTTCGACTGCAACATCTACGCGATCCCCGACGAGGCCGATCTCGAACGCGCGATCAACGACCTGCCGATGGACCGCATCGAGGAGGCGCCGACCAAGGCCAGCATCGAAGAGGTCGAAACTGACACATGAAAACCTACGGGAGCGAACCGGGCGCGCCCGACCCGGATCCGATCCGCGTCGGCATCTCCGAGTTCGTCGTCAGCGACAGCGGCCAGACGCTCAAGTCCTACGGGCTGGGATCCTGTCTGGCGGTCGCGCTGTACGACGAGGATTCGGGCGTCGGCGGGCTCGCCCACATCATGCTGCCCGACGGCGACGCCAACGACGCCAGCGAGGACAAGCCGGGCAAGTTCGCCGACACGGCCGTCCGCGCGATGCTGCGCCAGATGGTCGAGAAGGGCGCGAGCTACACCGACGTCCAGGCCAAGGTCGCGGGCGGCAGCGACATGTTCGACTTCGAGAGCTTCGGCGACGGCGTCGGCCAGCGCAACATCGTCGCCGCCCGCGAGGAGCTCGACAAGCTCGGCGTGCCGATCGTCGCCGAGGAGGTCGGCGGTCAGCGGGGCCGGACGGTCGTGTTCGAGACCGACACCGGTTCCTTCTCGATCAAAACCGCCGACGGCGACCAGGAAGTCAGGGAACTGTGAGCGACGACGACGCGTTCGATCGGCTGACGGCCCACGTCGAGGAGAACCTCGGCTTCGCCACCAGCCACTACAACGACAGCTACCTGCAGCGACGCTTCTCCTCGCGGATGCGACGCACGGGCGCGGGCGACTACGCCGAGTACCTCGACATCCTTCGCGACGACCCCGACGAGGGGCAAGAACTGCTCGACACGCTCTCGATCAACGTCACCGGGTTCTTCCGGAACCCCGACGTCTGGGAGGGGATCCGGTCGGTCCTTCGGAGTCTCTCGGAGGACTGCGAGCGCATCCACGCCTGGAGCGCCGCCTGCGCGGACGGCCGCGAGCCCTACTCGCTGGCGATGCTCGGGCTCGACGACCCGCGCACGGCGGGCGACCGGCTCTCGATCCTGGCGACCGACATCAACCGGGCGGCGCTGGACGACGCCAACGAGGGCGTCTACGAGAGCACCCGTACCATCGACGTCGGCGAGCAGCTGACGTTTCTCTCGAACTACCACCGCTACGTCGACCAGAGCGGCGATCGCTTCGCGATCCGCGATCCGGTCAAGGAGATGGTCGCGTTCGAACGCCACGACCTGATCAACGGCGACCCGAAATCCGGCTTCGATCTGGTGATCTGCCGGAACCTCTTCATCTACATCGACAACGAGTACAAGCAGTCGATCTTACAGACGATCGCCGACTCGCTGCGCCCCGGCGGCTACCTCGTCATCGGGAAGGCCGAGACGATCCCGCCGGGCCTCAAGTCGGAGTTCACCATCCTCGACGGCCGACTTCGGATCTACCGTCGAGAGTGAACCCGTTCGGCACGGGGCGGCAGGACTACTTTTCCTCCGACTCGGATGCAGCAGAGCCGAACGTGAACGCGTCCTCGGACTGATCGTCGTCCGACCGTTCCGACTCAACGTCCGCAGGAGCGCTCGCCGTTTCGTCGCCGTCGGGACTCGCTTCGTCCGGAATCTCTTGGTCACGCGTCGCTTCGTCAGTCAGCGCGTCGAGTTCTTCCTCCGGGGTTCCGCTGTCGGATCGGCCGTCGCCGGGGAGCGCGCTTCGATCAGCGCCCGCGTCGACGTCGGTGTCGAACCGGTCGAGCGCCTCGGAGAGCTGGGCGGCCTGCTGTGAGAGCGACGCCGCGGAGCCGGACACCTCGGTCATCGCGGTAGTCTGTTCCTCGGCGGCGGCGGCGACGTTCTCGGCTTCGGCGGTCGTCTCCTCGCTGATCGTCGCGGCCTCGTCGACCATCGCGACGACTTCCTGCGTGGAGGCGGCCTGCTGTTCGGTCGCGGCCGAGATCTCCTGGACGCCGTCGTTGGTCTCCTGGGCGTAGCCGGCGATCTCCTCGAGCGCGTCGGCGGCCTCGCGCACGGAGTCGGTGTGCTCGGTGATCTCGCTGGACGTCCGGCGAACTTCTTCGGCGGTGGTGTCGGTCTGGGACTTGATGCGGTCGAGGCGATCCTCGATGTCCTCGGCGGCGTCTTTCGTGTCGGCAGCCAGTTCCTTGACCTCCTCGGCGACGACGGCGAACCCTTCGCCGGACTCGCCGCTGTCCGAACGGGAGGCCTCGATGTTGGCGTTGAGCGCGAGCATGTTGGTCTGCTCGGCGACCTCGGTGATGAACTCCAGGAGCTCGTCGATCTGGGCGACCTCCTCCTGGAGCTGCTCGATCTCCGCGACGGCGTCCTCGCTCTCGGCCTCGATCGAGTTCATCCCCTCGATCGCCTGCTGGGCCGCCTCGCGGCCCTCCTGGCCCGTCTGGGCGGTTCGAGCCGCGAGATCGGCGACTTCGTTCGAGGAGGCGGCGATCTGCTCGGTCGTCGTCGAGAGCCCGTCCATCTCCTGGGAGACGGCCTGGAGCGACTCGTTCTGGCGCTCGGCGCCGTCCGAAATCTCCTGGATCGACTCGGACACTTGCTCGCTGGCCGAACGGACCTCCTCGCTGGAGGCGGTCACCTGCTCGCTGGCGGTCGCGACCTCGCCGGCGAACGCCTTCAGCCGGTCGGTCGTCGCCTCCAGTTCGGCGAGCATGTCGTTGAACGTGCGGCCGATCTGGGCCATCGACTCGTTGTCGCTCTCTGGGTCCATTCGGGCGGTCAGATCGCCGGCGGCGGCAGATTTCATGACCTGCTGGTACTCCTCGGCCTTGGTTTCGAGGTGCTCGTTCATCCGCTCGGTCTCCTCGCGGGCGGTTTCCGCTTCCCTCCGGGCGCCCTGGGCCTCGCGGATCTGCTCGCGCAGCGCGTCGCGCATGTTGGCGAACCCGTCGTACAGTCGGCCGATGCTGTCGATGCGGTGAGTCTCGAAGTCGACGTCGAGGTTGCCGTCCTCCATCTCCTCGGTCTTCGAGGTGAGCCGGTCGATCGCGACCGCGGTGTTCCGACCGAGCACCGCGCCGACGAGCCCGATCAGCAGAACGACGGCGCCCGTGATCCAGACGCCGTACGTCGAGACCGCGTTGACGAAGCCGTAGGCCTGACTGACCGGTTCGTGAACGAGGACGACCCAGTCGGTCCCCTCGACCTGCGCGGCGCCGACGACGTAGGACTCGGCGGGGAAGCCGTAGACGCCGTTCGCGAGCGCTCCCTGCGGGTTCGCGTCGATCCGCTGGGCCTGCGGGTCCCCGGAACCGGCCGCCCTCGCGGCGGCGGTGAGGTCGCCGTTGCCGTCGTACGGTTCGAGGAACAGCTGGTTTTCGGCGCCGAAGTAGCTGTCGTCGAACACCACCCGGTCGTTCTCGTCGACCACCATCGTCGTCGTAGTGCTACCGGCGCTCTGGAAGTTCGCCGAGTACGAGGAGAGGTCGGCGGTATAGAGAATCGCGTGGCTGGGATCACCCGCGACCTGCCGGACGTAGGAAACGGCCGGGGTGCCAGAGACGTCCTCCGCGCCGATCTTGTACGGACTGGTCGTGTAGGTCTCCTCGGTCGGCGGATCACCGGTCAGAACCGCCCGATCGTCCTCCGGCAGCGCCAGTGCAGAAACAGATTCGCCGGCGTACCCGGCCGTGCTGTTCAGAACCATCCCCTCCTCGACGTCGACGTAGTGGATCGCGTACGCGTAATCGCCGCGGGGTCCGTCGCTCCGACCGTTGAGCTGGCTCTGCCACTGGTTCAGATACGGCCCGATCTGCGTCGTATTGCCGCTCTGGACGACCCCGGACTCGCTCATCATGCCCGCAACGAGGCGCTGCTTGTCGTTCCAGGACTCGACCGCGCTCGCCTCTTGGCCGGCCATCGTGGCGTAGTCGTCGTTGGTGTTCTCCGCGACGCCTGATTCGATCGCCTGCGTCGCCGTAATTCCGATTCCCCCCACGAGAAGTCCCAGTATCAACAGCGTGATGCCGAACTTCGCGGCGTAACTGCGCCTGACGATCCGCGGTACGAGTTGACGAACCTTCCCCAGCATACGCTGTGAGACAAAAGTATCATATAAAGCTGCTCGGAAATACACATGACCGTTAGGTTATTATATATAGTTGATAGCTGAGGAACGAGTTCTTCGGACGTTCGGGACGGATGCCGACCGAAACGATCGCCCGAGGTTGGCAATTCTTAAGCGGGGGTGAACGAAATCCTGTTTCTATATGGCGACCCCACTCTCCACGCCCGGCCCGACGCTGGGCGTCGTCGGCGGCGGACAGCTCGGACGGATGCTCGCGGAGGCGGCCGGCCCGCTCGGCGTCGAGCTGGTCGTCCTCGATCCCACGCCGGACTGTCCGGCCGCGCCGGTGTGTCGCGACCAGATCGTCGGCGAGTTCGACGACGCCGACGCCGTTCGCGAACTGGCCGAGCGCGCCGACTTCCTCACGTTCGAGATCGAACTGGCCGATCCGGACCTGCTGGACCGCGTGCGAGAGGAAACCGGCGTTCCGGTCCACCCCTCGCCCGACACGCTCCGGACGATTCAGGACAAGCTCGTCCAGAAGGACGCGCTGGCAGAGGTGGGGGTCCCGGTGCCCGAGTACCGCGCTGTCGACGACGCCGACGAGCTGCGCGACGCCCTCGACGAGCTGGGGACGCCGGCGATGGTGAAAGCCCGCGAGGGCGGGTACGACGGCCGCGGGAACGCGCCGATCGAGTCGCCAGATGACGCCGAGGCCGTGCTCGACGAGATCGGTGGCGCGGCGATGGTCGAGGCGTTCGTCGACTACGAGCGCGAGCTGTCGGTGATCGGCGTCAAGGGCGACGACGAGGTCGCGACGTTCCCGGCCGGCGAGAACGTCCACCGCGAGGAGATCCTCCGAGAAACGATCGTGCCCGCGCGCGCCGACGAGGCGGTCCGGCAGCGAGCCCACGAAGTCGCGACGGACGTCCTCGAACTGATGGACGGTCGGGGCGTCTACGGCATCGAGCTGTTCCAGGGCCCCGACGACGAAATCCTGGTCAACGAGATCGCGCCGCGCCCGCACAACTCCGGGCACTGGACGATCGAGGGGGCAGTCGCCTCCCAGTTCGAACAGCACGTTCGCGCGGTGACCGGGCGGCCGCTGGGATCGACCGCGCAGCGCTCGCCGACGGTGATGACGAACCTGCTGGGCGACGTCGAGGAAACGCAGCCCGCCCAGCTTCGTGGCGTCGACGAAGTACTCGGTACGCCGCGTGCCGGCCTGCACTGGTACGGCAAGCGCGATGTCCGGCCGCTGCGGAAGATGGGCCACGTCACGCTGACCGGCGACGATGGATCGTCCGGAACCAGCGACGAGGGCGCGTCCGTCGACGACCTCCTCGCGCGCGCTCGGGAACTCCGGGATGCGGCGACGTTCGTGGACGAGAGCTGATTCGTCGCGGCCGTTTTCGGCGTCGCTGCGACTCCGACCCTAGATGAATAGCCTCGTTCGATTGGCGGGGGTGTAGATGTAGGTGCAACGCCCTTCCCGGACAACCGTGTACGATGGTTCGTGACACTCAACGTTTCCCCCGACGACGCGGACGCCGACGCAGCCAGCCTCACCGAACGGATCGTCGAGTCGACCACAGACGTTGCCGGAGCCGACCCGCTCGATCTCCCGCCGCTGTACGATGCGGTCGATCCCGACGCGCTCGAGGCGCTGTACGACCGCGACGGCGCAGACGGTCCCGAGGTGGAGTTCACGTACGCGGGCTGTGGCGTGACGGTCCGCGGCGACGGCAGCGTCAGCGTCACGCCGGAGCCGATAGGCGCCGGCGAGTCGGCGGTCGTCGAGGGGGCGTCGCTGTCGCCGGACTGCTGAGCGGGCGGAGTCCCGGAACGTTCTCCGACGCAACGACGACGAGTCGAACCCAAAACGTACATTGACCGGTTGTCCGTTCTCTCCCGTATGACCGGATCCGAGGAGGTCGAGGCGTTAATCGACGAGCTCCGAGCGCAGGCCGAACAGGATCGCGACCCCGAGACGACGCCGGACGTCGGGATCATCATGGGCAGCGACTCCGACCTCGACGTGATGATGGGCAGCGAGGAGGGCCGGGGCGGCGCGTACGACGCGTTCGTCGACGAGCTCGGCTTCGAGGAACAGACCGACTACGAGGAGCCGCCCGAGAGCCGATTTACGTTCGAGACGTTCGTCGTGTCGGCCCACCGAACGCCGGAGCTGATGTACGCCTACGGCGAGACCGCCGCCGATCGCGGGATCGACGTGATCATCGCCGGCGCGGGCGGGAAGTCCGCCGACCTGCCGAACATGACGGCCTCGATCGCCTACCCGCTCCCGGTGATCGGCGTCCCCGTCCAGGAGAAGTCGGTCGACTCGGTGATCGGGATGCCCCAGGGCGCGCCGCTGACGGCCGTCGACGCCGGGAAGTCGTTCAACGCGGCGCTGTCGGCCGCCCAGATCCTCGCGCGCGAGCACGAGGAGGTTCGGGAGCGGCTCGTCGAGTACCACGAGGGGCTGCAGGACGACGTCGGCGTCGTCTCGCGGGAGCTCCACGAACTCGGGACGCCGGCGTTCCGCGAGCGTCGGGAGTAGCCGGTTCCGGGGCAGTCTCCTCCGCCGGCGGTCGACTCGGCTCGGCCGGCCGCAGAACCGGCCGACGCCGCGCTGGCGGGCGGAAACGGAAGAATCAACCCTTATATGGGTGCGTTCCTAAGCTCCGGACGTCACGGAGAACATCGTATGTCATGGATAGCAGTCGGCGCGCTGGCGCTGGTGGCCGTGCTGGTACCGCTCAGTATGCTGGCGGTATCGTGGCTGCTGCGACCCAGCGTGCCCGAAGACAGTAAACGCGCCACCTACGAGAGCGGCGAGATCCCGACAGGGGGGACGCGCATCCGATTTAACATCCAGTACTACATGGTCGCGCTCCTGTTTGTCGTCTTCGACGTCGAGACCGTGCTCATCCTCCCCTGGACGGTCGTCTACCAGTCCGCGATCGAGCAGGTCGGACTCGCGCGCGCCCTCGTCCCGATGCTGGTGTTCGTCGGCATCCTCGTCGTCGGCCTCGTCTGGGCCTGGCGCAACGGCGCAGTCAAGTGGGCCCGCAGCACGCGGGTCGAAGACCGGTCACGGAAGATTGAACAATGAGTAGCGACACACCACGGGAAGCGATTACCGGGAGTACAGACCCGCTAACAGAGACCCGCGAGGCGCGGATGGGGTCGGAGGCGGACGATCGGTTCAACTCGAAGCTCCGCGAGGCGATGGGGGCGTCTCCGTTCATCCTCACGAAGTTCGACTCCTTCATGAACTGGGTGCGGGGCTCCTCGATGTTCATGCTGCAGTTCGGGATCGCCTGCTGCAGCATCGAGATGATGCACACCTACGCGGTCAAGCACGACCTCGACCGCTTCGGCTCCGGCGTCCCGCGAGCGTCGCCGCGCCAGGCCGACGTGATCATCGTTCCGGGGACCATCGTCTCGAAGTTCGCCCCGCGCATGAAGCGCGTCTACGACCAGATGCCCGAGCCCAAGTTCGTCGTCGGCATGGGCTCGTGTACGATCTCCGGCGGTCCGTTCCAGGAGGGGTACAACGTCGTCAAGGGGGCCGAGGAGGTCATCCCGGTCGACATCCAGATCCCGGGCTGTCCGCCCCGGCCCGAGGCGCTTATCTACGGCGTCGTCAAGCTCCAGGAGCGCGTCGCCAACGGCGAGTCGGCGCCGGTCACCGTCAAACCCTACGAGTTAGAGCAGTTCGGCGATCTCCCGCGCGACGAGATCGTCGACGAGCTGGCCGACCAGATCGACGAAGAAGAGCTCGTGATGCGGTACAACTGGGCTGATTCACCATGAGTCGGTCGGAGCTCCCCGACACGCCCGAAGTCGGCGTCGACGAGGGCGAGGTCGACTACGACGAGCTCGAAGCGCTGCTCGGCGAGAGGGTTCTGGAGCGCGAGGATCACATCAACGCCGGCGGGTTCGTTATCCGGCCGGACGACGTCCAGGACGTGCTCTCGACGCTGCGCCACGAGGCCGGCTTCGATCACCTCTCGAACGTCACCGCACAGCAGTACGAGGACCGCTACGAGTCGATTTATCACCTCAAGAAGTACGACGATCCGACCCAGGAGGTCAACGTCATCGTCCCGACGCCGACGGACGAGCCGGTCAGCGAGAGCGCCGAGCCCGTCTTTCGGACGGCGGAGTGGCACGAGCGCGAAGCCTACGACCTCGTCGGCATCGAGTACGAGGACAATCCCGATCTCCGGCGGATCCTCCTACCCGAAACCTGGACGGGCCACCCGCTGGGCGGCGACTACGACCAGACCAAGCCGCAGGTCGTCTCGCTGACCGAGCACGCCAACCCGCTGCAGGACGATCACAAGGTCGAGAACGACGACGACGGGACCGACACGATGTTCCTCAACATCGGTCCCCACCACCCCGCGACCCACGGCGTCCTCCACCTGAAGACGGTGCTCGACGGCGAGCAGGTGCTCGACG
Source organism: Natronoarchaeum mannanilyticum (assembly GCF_039522665.1). Taxonomy (NCBI): domain Archaea; kingdom Methanobacteriati; phylum Methanobacteriota; class Halobacteria; order Halobacteriales; family Natronoarchaeaceae; genus Natronoarchaeum; species Natronoarchaeum mannanilyticum. Next base: position 53,925 of record NZ_BAAADV010000001.1, on the reverse strand, counting down.
TCGATCCGGACATCGGCTATCTGCACCGCTGCGAGGAGCAGATGTGCCAGCAGGGCACCTACCGCCACCAGATCATGCCCTACCCCGACCGCTGGGACTACATCTCGGCGGGGCTGCTCAACGAGTGGGCCTACGCGCGCACGGCCGAGGACCTCGCGGATCTCGACGTTCCCGAGTACGCCCAGATCATCCGGACGATGGGCGCCGAGCTCTGTCGGATCGCCTCGCACCTGCTCGCGCTCGCGACGTTCGCGCTCGACATCAACGGCGACTTCACCGCGACGTTCATGTACGCGATCCGAGAGCGCGAGAAGGCCCAGAACATCCTCGAGGATCTGACGGGCCAGCGCCTGATGTTCAACTACTTCCGGCTCGGCGGTGTCGCCTGGGACCTGCCGGAACCCCGCGAGGAGTTCTTCGAGAAGACCCGCGACTTCACGAACGGGCTGCCCGAAGCCTCCGAGGAGTTCCACAACCTGCTCACCAACAACGAGATTCTGCAGGCCCGGACGATCGACACCGGCGTTCTGGAGCCCGAGGAAGCGAAGCAGTACGGCGCGACCGGCCCCGTCGCTCGGGGCTCGGGCGTCGACTACGACCTTCGACGGGACGACCCCTACGGCTACTACGACGAGCTCGACTGGGACGTCGTCGTCGAGGACGGCTGCGACAACTTCTCGCGCCTGCTCGTCCGCATGCGCGAGGTCGAGGAGTCCGCGAAGATCATCGACCAGTGCGTGGATCTGCTCGAGGACTGGCCCGAGGAGGAGCGCAACATCCAGAGCAACGTCCCGCGGACGATCAAGCCCGACCCCGACACCGAGATCTACCGCGCGGTCGAGGGCGCGAAGGGCGAACTCGGCATCTACATCCGATCGGACGGCACCGACAAGCCCGGCCGATTCAAGATCCGCAGCCCCTGCTTCTCGAACCTGCAGACGCTGCCGGAGATGTCCGAGGGCGAGTACATCGCCGACCTGATCGCCTCGCTGGGTAGCCTCGACATCGTGCTCGGGGAGGTGGACCGATGACGGCGCCGCTCCAGTCGGCGATGATGCCCGAGCAGCTGGCGAACTGGCTCGGCCTCGACGCCTACGGCGGCGCCGGGACGTTCGTCGCCGGCATCATCGCCTCGGCGCTGATCGCGACGCTGATGCTGACCAACGCCGCGCTCGCCGGCCCGTGGGCCAAGCGGAAGATCACCGCCGCGTTCACCGACCGCATCGCCGTGAACCGCCACGGCCCGTTCGGCCTGCTGATCATCGTGGCCGACGCGGTTCGGCTGATGTCCAAGGAGCTGATCGTCCCCGAGGGCGCCGATCGCCCGGCCTACGACATCGGGCCGATCCTCATCGCGTTCTCGGCGCTGTTCGCCTTCGCGGTGATCCCCTTCGGCACGCTGGGCGGCATCAACTTCCAGATCGCCGACCCCGAGATCGGGCTGGTGTTCGTGTTCGCGATCGCCTCGATCGCGAGCGTCGGCCTGGTGATGTGCGGCTACGCCTCGAACAACAAGTACTCGCTGCTGGGCGGGCTGCGCGCGGTCGCGCAGAACATCGCCTACGAGATCCCGCTGATCGTCACCGCGGCGTCGGTGGTCATCTTCTCGGAGTCGCTCCAGATGAGCACGATCGTCGCGGCCCAGACCGAGACGCTCGTCACGATCGCCGGCATCTCGATCCCGTCGTGGTACGCGTTCGTCAACCCGTTCGCGTTCGTGCTGTTCCTGACGGCGAACCTCGCGGAAGTCGGGCGGAACCCGTTCGACACGCCCGAGGCGCCGACGGAGATCGTCGCCGGCTATCAGACGGAGTACTCCTCGATCTACTTCGTGCTGATCTACCTCGGCGAGTTCGTCCACATCTTCCTGGGCGGCGCCATCGTCGCGGTCGTCTTCCTCGGCGGCCCCGCCGGACCGGTGCTGCCCGGACTGGTGTGGATGCTGATCAAGATGTGGGCCGTGTTCCTGTTCACCCAGTGGGCGCGGTCGGCGATTCCGCGGGTCCGCATCGATCAGCTCATCGAGATCGGCTGGAAGGGCCTGCTGGTCCTTTCGTTCGCTAATCTGGTGCTCACGGCCGTAATCGTGGGGGTGCTAACGCTATGATCGGACTCCTCAAATCGATGGCGACGACGATGAAGCACGCGCTCGACGGCAACACGTTCACCGTCGAGTACCCCGAAGAAGCGCCCGAAGTGTCGCCGCGGTTCCGCGGCGTCCACAAGTTCAGCCAGGAGCGGTGCATCTGGTGTCGGCAGTGCGAGAACGTCTGCCCGAACGACACGATCCAGATCGTCACCGACGAGCAGCGCAACGGCGAGCAGTACAACCTCCACATCGGCCAGTGTATCTACTGCCGGCTGTGCGAGGAGGTCTGCCCCGTCGACGCGATCCTGCTGACCCAGAACTTCGAGTTCACGGGCGACACAAAGGACGACCTGGTGTACAACAAGGAGCAGCTCAAGTCGGTGCCGTGGTACAAAGACATCGACCCGCTGAACTCGCGCGAACCCGACCGGGACGCCTGGATCGGGGAAGGCGAAGGCGAAGTCGACTACCAGTAATCATACGACGGGCGCCATCGGCGCGAGTCGTTTTTCCGGACGCGATCGAGCGAAGCGAGTAGAGCGTCCGGTTTTTTGGCCCAGATTTTTCGAGGAGAGGTGCGCGAACGCAGTGAGCGCACCCGACGAAGAAAAAGGTGGCATCCGACCCACTGAACTCGCGCGAACCCGATCGGGACGCCTGGATCGGCGAGGGCGAAGGCGAAGTCGACTACCAGTAGCGTAGTTCAGCTTTTCTTCGGCGATTCGGTTTATTGTTCGTACGGGTTTTCCGCCGTCGTCAACCGGGTGATCTCGTCGAACCGATCGAAGTCGTCGTCGAAGCTGTAAACGAACTCCGTCTCGGTCCGTCGCATGTGTGCGACGAGGATCGCATCGGTTATTTCGACTCCCTCGTGACGCCGAAACACGGTTCGACCGCGAGCCAAGTCCTCACGCGCGAGATGACGTATCCGGAAACCGCGACTCTCTTCGAGAAATGTCAGGGTCTCCACGGCGCGGTCGTGACCGGCACGCTTCGAGAGGGGGTTGAGAATTTCCGGCAAGGTGTAGTTCGTCACTACGCCTCTCGGGAGGCTACCAGTGTCCATCGCTTCGACGATCGTCGCTGCTTGATCGTGATACTGATCCTGAGCACTCCGGAACGCAAAGATGACGTTAGAGTCGACGATAGCGTCGGCCATCAGGACCAGTCGTACTCGTCTGTTACCTCTACAGCGTCCGTTTCTCCCATGTCGACAGGATTGAGGTCGGACGCCGCTCCGTGACGTTCGCGGACGATTTCGGCCACGAGGTCGCCGTTGTCGTCGGCGTGCCACCGAAGCCGATCGCCGGGTTCCAAATCGAGGTGCTCACGGATAGTCTTCGGAATAGTCACGGCGAAGCTTTCGTTGACCGTGGTTTCGTTCTCGTCCGTCGCCATATGAGGCGATAGCCGCTCTGCACGCATAACAATTATGCCGGTAATTGTCCAGCGCGTGAGGTCCCCTCCTGTGCGCGCGAGCGACGACGAAGTGCGTCGCCATCGCTCGGCCGACCTGACACGGCGATATCGCCCTCGACTTCCCGCTCTGAGCCGGGACAGTCGACCGAAACTCGGCCGTCGCGGGGTCGCTCTCCGAACAGTCTCGAAATCTTCAAAGGGCATCCGCGACGAGAGGGTACTAATGGCACTTGATTACATCGCGTTCGCGCTGTTCGCGCTCCTGACCGTCGGGAGCAGCGCCGGGGCGGTGCTGGTACGTGACGTGTGGCACGCCGCACTGTTCCTCGGCGTCGCGCTGGTCAGCGTGGCGGGGTTCTACATCATGCTGCAAGCCGAGTTCCTTGCAGTGATCCAGATCCTCGTGTACGTCGGCGGCGTGTTGATCCTGATCACGTTCGGCGTGATGCTGACCCGCGGGCGCGAATCGGACGAGGAGGTGATGCGGCATGGTAGCTGACGGGACGGCCGGCCGCACTCGGAGGTGGTGTCGGTGACAAAGCCCGAGTTCGACGTCGGCTCGCACCTGCTTCCGGGCCTCGTCGCGGTGGCGCTGTTCGCCGTCATGGCGACGGTGTTTCTCACCGCCGGCTTCGCCGATCCCGCCGGGTTCGGCGACGCCTCCGTGATGGAGGCGATCGGCTTCGCGCTGCTGAACGTCGACGTCGCGGACGGCGTTCCGGTCGAAGGGTTCCTCGTCGCCTTTATCCTGATCGCGGTCGCGCTCGACGCCGCGCTCGACGGGGCGATCATGCTCGCGCGCCGCGAGGAAGACGACGACCTCACGTCGGCGCTGAAGACCGACGGGGGCGACGACCGCACCGGACGGGGTGAGGACCGATGACGGTCCCGATGAACTACTACCTGGTGCTGTCGGCCGCGGTGTTTTGCATCGGGCTGTTCGGCATCCTCACGCGACGGAACGCGCTGATGTTCCTGATCTCCGTCGAGTTGATGCTCAACGCCGCGAACATCAACCTGATCGCGTTCTCGTACTTCCACGGGAACCTCACCGGGCAGGTGTTCGCCCTGTTCACGATCGGACTCGCCGCCGCGGAGGTCGCCATCGGCATCGGGATCATCCTGGTGCTGGTGCGGAACTTCCGCGACGTGGACGTTCGGAAGGCTACGACAATGAGGTGGTAACAGATGGCTTACGAATACGTTCCGGCGATCGCCGCGCTTCCGTTCGTATCGTTCCTGCTCGCGCTGGTCGCGGGCAAGTATATGCCCAAAGGCGGCGCGTTCGGGGGGATCGCCGCCACGGCCGGGTCGCTGATCCTGTCGGTCCTGACGCTCGTTCAGGTCCGGAGCAACGGGTCCTACCAGGAGACGCTGTACACGTGGGTTGACGCCGATCCGCAGCTCACGTTCGGCATCCTGATCGATCCGCTGTCCTCGCTGATGCTGGTGATCGTCTCGCTGGTCGCGCTGCTGGTCCACGTGTTCAGCTTGGGCTACATGAACGACGAGGGCGAGACGGGTCTGCCCCGGTACTACGCCGGACTTGGGCTGTTCACGTTCAGCATGCTCTCGTTCGTGTTCGCCGACAACCTGCTGATGGCGTTCATGTTCTTCGAGCTGGTGGGCCTGTGCTCGTTCCTGCTGATCGGGTTCCACTTCCGCACGGAGAGCGCGCCGTCGGCGGCGAAGAAGGCGTTCCTGGTCACCCGCTTCGGTGACTACTTCTTCCTGATCGGCGTCGTCGGCATCCTCGCGACGTTCGGCACGACGCAGTTCGCGGGCGCGGAGTCGTTCCCCGCGCTCGCCGAGCAGGCGCTCAACGGCGAATACCAACCGGAGACGTTCCTCAACTTCGACGTCCAGACGTGGTTCACGATCCTCGGACTGCTGGTGCTGGGCGGCGTCGTCGGCAAGTCCGCGCAGTTCCCGCTCCACACCTGGCTCCCCGACGCGATGGAGGGCCCGACGCCCGTCTCCGCGCTGATCCACGCCGCGACGATGGTCGCGGCCGGCGTCTACCTGGTCGCGCGGATGTACGGCTTCTACGCGCTCTCGCCGACCGCGCTGGCGATCATCGCGTTCGTCGGCGGCTTCACCGCGCTGTTCGCGGCGACGATGGGCGTCGTCAAGAACGAGCTCAAACAGGTGCTGGCGTACTCGACGATCTCGCAGTACGGCTACATGATGCTCGCGCTGGGGTCGGGCGGCTACGTCGCCGCGGTCTTCCACCTGATGACCCACGCGTTCTTCAAGGCGCTGCTGTTCCTCGGCGCCGGGTCGGTGATCATCGCGATGCACCACAACGAGGACATGTGGGACATGGGCGGACTCAAGGACAAGATGCCCGTGACCTACGCGACGTTCCTCGCCGGCTCGCTGGCGCTCGCGGGCATCTTCCCGTTCTCGGGCTTCTGGTCGAAGGACGAGGTGCTCTACGAGGCGCTCGTCCACGGCCTGGAGAGCCCGCTCCTGCTCGCTGCGTGGGCGATGGGCCTGCTCGCGGTGTTCTTCACCGGGTTCTACACCTTCCGGATGGTGTTCCTCACGTTCCACGGCGAGCCTCGCTCGGACACGGCGCGCGACCCCCACGGCGTTCGCTGGAACGTCAAGGGGCCGCTGGCCGTGCTCGGGACGCTGGCGGTCGTCGCCGGCTTCGTCAACATGGTGCCGGTCCAGAAGGTGCTGGACATCGAGGGGATCGACTTCCTGCACGGCTGGCTCGACAGCCAGACGGGCGAGTTCTCGGCGCTGTCGGCCCACCACTACGGCGGCCTGATCCCCTACTCGTCGGGGACGCTGTTCGGCTCCGAGGTGGCGACGGTGCTCGTCTCGGCCGGCCTGTCGCTGGGCCTCGCGCTCGCCGGCGTCGGGCTGGCGTACTTCCTGTACAACGTCTCGCGACCCGAGCCCCACACGGAGAACCTCGGATCGGTGCGCGAGATCCTGTTCAGCAACTACTACCTGGACGAGTTCCAGGTGTGGCTCGCCGAGGGCGTGACGCTGCCCGCGGCTCGCAGCGCTGACACGTTCGACCAGGGCGTCGTCGACGGCGTCGTCAACGGCGCCAGCAGCGTCAGCCTGTTCAGCGGCGAACGGGTGCGACGCATCCAGACCGGCATCGTGACGAACTACGCGGCGCTGCTCGCGCTGAGCCTCGTCGTGCTTGTGGTTGCCTTCGGCCTCGCCGGAGGGTGGTTACTATGATGATCGAAGCGCTCATCGCAGTCTGTCTGGTCGGCGCGGCCGCGGCGTTCCTGGCGCCCGATAGGTACGCCGGCCGCCTGGCCTTCGGAGTGAGCCTGCTCCCGCTGGTCGGGAGCCTGTTCATGTACAGCCAGTTCGACGCCAGCGGGAACGCCCTGCTCGCGTCGTCCGAGAACGTCGCGTTCTACACGCGCACGACCTGGATCGAGGTGGGCGAGCTGTTCCGGCTCGACTGGCACGTCGGGCTGGACGGCATCAGCATGCCGCTGCTCGCGCTCACGACGATCCTGACGAGCCTGGCGATCGTCAGCGCCTGGACGCCGATCGACGAGCGCCAGTCCCAGTTCTACGGGCTGGTGCTGTTCATGGAGGCCGCGCTGATCGGCGTGTTCGCCGCGCTGGACTTCTTCGTCTGGTTCGTCTTCTGGGAGGCCGTCCTGATCCCGATGTACTTCCTCATCGGCGTCTGGGGCGGCCCGCGCCGGAAGTACGCCGCGATCAAGTTCTTCGTCTACACGAACATCGCGTCGCTGGTGATGTTCATCGGCTACGTCGCGCTGGTGATCGGCCTCGGCATCGACACGTTCGACATGGCCGACGTCGCGCAGGCGCTGGTCGTCGACGGCGCCGCGCCCGACGCCTTCCCGGGCGTCTCCGCGGACGCGCTCAAGACGGCCGTCTTCTTCGCGATGTTCGCCGGGTTCGCGGTGAAGGTGCCCGTCGTCCCGGTCCACACGTGGCTGCCCGACGCCCACGTCGAGGCGCCGACGCCGGTGTCGGTGCTGCTGGCGGGCGTCCTCCTGAAGATGGGGACGTACGCCCTGCTCCGATTTAACTTCACGATGCTCGCCGACATCGCCGCCGAGTTCGCCTGGCTGCTGGCCGGGCTCGCGGTGGTGTCGGTGATCTACGGGGCGATGCTGGCGCTGGCCCAGCAGGACCTCAAGCGGATCGTTGCGTACTCCTCCGTGTCGTCGATGGGGTACGTGATTCTGGGACTGGTCGCCTACACCGTCTACGGCGTCGGCGGCGCGACGTTCCAGATGGTCAGCCACGGTCTGATCTCCGGGCTGATGTTCATGGCGGTCGGCGTCATCTACAACACGACCCACACCCGGATGGTCGGCGACATGTCCGGGCTCGCCGACCGGATGCCGATCACGACAGGCATCTTCCTCGCGGGCGCCTTCGGCTACATGGGCCTGCCGCTGATGAGCGGGTTCGCGGCCGAGTTCTACGTGTTCGCGGGCGCGTTCGGCGCCACCGAGTCGATCGGAACGTTCGCGCCGGTCTTTACCGCGCTGGCAATGTTCGGCATCGTCATCGTGGCGGGCTACCTGCTGTTCGCGATGCAGCGGACCCTGTTCGGGCCCTTTAGCCTGGAGACGGACTACGAGGTGACGCGGGCGCCGTTCCACGACGTCGCGCCGCTCTTTGCCCTGCTCGGACTCGTCATCCTGCTGGGCGTCGCGCCCGAGATCGCGTTCGAGATGATCCGTGACGCCGTCGGGGCGATCCCGGCGGTGGGAGGTGCATAACAATGGCAGAAGTAGCTATCTCAGACCCCGACACGTACAAGGTGCTCGCCCCGCTGTTGCTGCTGGTCGGGGCCGCGATGCTCGCGTTCCTGATCGACAGCGTCGACCCCGACTCGACGAACTACCGGCTGGTCGCCGGCACGTCGATCGCCGGCACGCTCGCCGCGCTGGGCGTGACGATCTGGTACATCGCGATCGGCGTCGGCGTCGCCGGCGACCCCGAGGAGGCGGGCGTCCAGGGACTGTTCGAGCTGTTCGGTGGCTCGCTGATCGTCGACCAGATGGCGCTGCTGTTCGTCGCCGTGGTCACCAGCGTCACCGCGCTGGTGCTGGTGGCGAGTTACGACTACCTCGAGGACCAGCCCCACGCCGGCGAGTTCTACTCGCTGGTGCTGCTGGCCGCGACCGGGATGGCGACGATGGCGATGGCCGACAGCTTCGTCACGGCGTTCATCGCGCTGGAGCTGGCGAGCCTGCCGTCGTTCGCGCTGGTCGCGTTCCTCAAGGACAACCGCGGCAGCGTCGAAGCCGGGCTGAAGTACTTCCTGATCGGCGCGCTGTCGTCGGCGATCTTCCTCTACGGCATCAGCCTGGTGTACGTCTCGACCGGTCGACTCCAGTTCGGCGAGATCGCGACCTCGGTCGCCGAGGGCGGGTTCGACCAGGGCATCTTCGCCATCGGCGTGCTGATGATCGTCGGCGGACTCGCCTACAAGACCGCCTCCGTCCCGTTCCACTTCTGGGCGCCGGAGGCCTACGAGGGCGCGCCCGCGCCGATCAGCGCCTTCCTCTCCTCGGCGTCGAAGGCCGCCGGCTTCGTGCTGGCGTTCCGCGTGTTCGTCGAGGCGTTCCCGATCGCGTCGGTCGCGAACGGGATCGAGTGGATGCTCGTGTTCCAGGTGCTGGCCGTCGTGACGATGGTGCTCGGTAACTTCGCCGCGGCCGTCCAGGACAACGTCAAGCGGATGCTGGCGTACTCCTCGATCGGCCACGCGGGTTACGCGCTGATCGGACTCGCCGCGCTGACCGGCGGCGGCGCGTACAACGACTTCGTGCTCGGGAGCGCGATGCTCCACCTGCTGGTGTACGGCTTCATGAACACCGGCGCGTTCCTGTTCATCGCGCTGGCCGAACACTGGGAAGTCGGTCGCACGTTCGAGGACTTCAACGGGCTGGCGACGAAGGCGCCGGTCGCCTCGCTGGCGATGACGGTGTTCCTCTTCAACCTCGCCGGCCTGCCGATCGGCGCCGGGTTCATCAGCAAGTACTTCCTGTTCGGTTCGGCGGTCACGAACGGGATCTGGTGGCTCGCCGCCGTCGGCGCGATCACCAGCGCGCTGTCGCTGTACTACTACTCGCGGCTGGCCAAGGCGATGTGGATCGAGGATCCGGCCGACGACCTCCGGATCGAGAGCCAGCCCGTCGGGCTGTACACCGCCGTGATCGCCGCGGCGGTCGTCACCGTCGCGCTGCTGGTCGCGTTCAACCCCGTCGTCTCGACGGCCGTCGACGCCGCCGGCGCGCTGCTGGCCTGACGCCGTCGCTTCGCTCGCGGCGTCTCGACGCTGCTGTTGGTCGCTTTTTCGCCGTGCGCGGGCGCCTTTCATCGTCGCCGGAGACGGTAGGTTTTAACGACAGGCCCGGATACGACCGGTATGGTCACCCGGCTCGTCCTGGGGAGCGGCGCCGTCTGCCAGGCGCTCGTCGATCGGACCGCCGAGAACGGTCGCTCTCTGCACATCGTAACGGACGACGCCGGCCGAACGGACACGCTCCGGGGTGACAACCGACGCGTCACGGAAACCGATCCGGCCGATCCGGAGGAACTCGAAGCGGCCCAGCCGACCGCCGACGTGGTGTTCGTCGGCAGTGACGAACCGAGTCAAAACGCCGCCATCGCGCGGGCGGCCCGTACCGTCTACCCCGGCGCGATGATCGTCGCGTACACGGGCTACCGACCGACCGACGCCGACCGCCGGCGGATCGAGCGCCACGCCGACCGGCTGATCGACCCTGGCGTCGCCACCGCCTCGCGCGTGCTCAACGTCGTGTCCGGCGAGACGGGCGAGCGAACCCGGAAGCTCAGGCGCACGCTACGCGACGTCGACGGGCCGCTCGCCGTCGTCGCCCACGACAACCCCGATCCGGACGCCATCGCCAGCGCGCTGGCGCTGGCCCGCCTGGCCGACGCGATCGGCGTCGACGCCCAGGCCTGTTACTACGGAGAGATCACCCACCAGGAGAACCGCGCGCTGGTCAACCTGCTCGATCTGGACCTGCGCCAACTCGACGCCGACGACCCCGACCACTTAGAGGAGTTTGCGGGGTTCGCGCTGGTCGATCACAGCCGGGCGGGCGTCAACGACCAGCTTCCCGAGGATCTGCCGATCGACGTCGTCGTCGACCACCACCCGCCGCGAGGGCCGGTCGACGCGGAGTTCGTCGACATCCGAAGCACCGTCGGGGCGACGAGCACGCTCCTGACGGAGTACTTCGCGGAGTTCGGCGTCGAGATCGACGAGACGGTCGCGACGGCGCTGCTGTACGGCATCCGTATCGACACCTGGGACTTCACCCGGGAGGTCGCCCAGTCGGACTTCGAGGCCGCCGGGACGCTCGTTCCCCACGCCGACGTCGGACTGTTGGAGCGCGTCGAGTCGCCGAGCATCTCGGGCGATACCCTGGAAACCGTCGCCGCCGCGATCAGGAACCGCGAGCGGAAGGGCTCGATACTGACGAGCTTCGTCGGAGAGCTGTCGGATCGCGACGCGCTGGCCCAGGCGGCCGACAGGCTGCTCGACATGGAGGGCGTGACGACGACGGTCGTGTTCGGGCTGCTCGACGGCGTCGTGTACGCCTCCGCGCGGGCGCAGGGTTCGGAGCTCGACCTCGGCGAGACGCTCCGGCTCGCCTACAACAGGATCGGGAGCGCCGGCGGCCACACCGACATGGCCGGCGCGCAGATCCCCGTCGGGATGCTGGCGACCGCCGACGAGGACGGCGAGGCGACCAACGACGCGATCGAGTCCGTGCTCAGAGAACGCTTTTTCGACGCGCTGCGCGAACGCCCGTTCGAGCTGCCCAACGAGTACCTCTCGGCGGTCTCGGAGTTCGAGTTCCCGCTGCGGTCCGAAGACGGCCACGAGGAGCTCGCGCCCGAAGGATCGGTGGGGGCGGACGCGCCGTCGGAGCGCACGCCGCCGGACGGCGAGAGCGAACGCGGCGACGAGTGAGCGACGGGCCGATGCGAACGGAGCGACTTCGGACGGGTCCGAGACAGGTTTTTCGGTAGGGGAACCGTTGTGGCGGCCATGGGCATAGCCGGCACCACCGGGAACGCGCGGGTGCGCGAGTACATGACGCAGGACGTCGCGACTGTCGCCCCCGAGGACACGGTGGGCGACGTCGCGGTTCGCATCGCAGAGAGCGACGAGCACAGCGGCTTTCCAGTCTGTGACCGCCGTCAGGTGGAAGGGTTCGTCAGCGCACGGGACCTGCTGCTGGCCGACGACGACGCGCACCTGTACGAGGTGATGACGACGGACCTGATCGTCGCTCACCCCGAGATGAAGGTCAACGACGCCGGACGCGTCATCCTGCGCTCGGGAATCCAGAAGCTCCCGGTCGTCGACGACGCGGGCCACCTCGTCGGGATCATCAGCAACGCCGACGTGATCCGCAGCCAGATCGAGCGGGCGACGCCCGAGAAGGTGGGCAAGCTGATGCGGACGCTGGAGAACATCCACGGCGTCGAGCTGCGCCAGGAACGTCGCGAAGTTGCGCTCGACGCCCTGACGCCGACCCAGGGCGAGGTGTACGCCGACGAGCTCGAGGGGCGTCGGTACGAGCTAGAGCGGGGACTGGCCGAGCCGCTGGTCGTCATCGACAACGCGGGCGAGCTGTTGCTCGCCGACGGCCACCACCGCGTGCTCGCGGCCCACCGGATCGACGTCGACGAGATGGACGCGTACGTGATCGTGATCGACGACGAACTCGATCTCGGAATGCAGCGTACGGCCGACCGCGAGGGCCTGGCCGAACTCGACGACGTCGAGGTCGTCGACTACGCGCGGCATCCGCTGGTCGAGACGACCGAACGCCTGCAATAAAAAAGGGAGTGCCGGTCGAGAGCCCAGCTCAGGGCCAGTTGCCGGACTGCTCGTAGGAGTCGACGACGCGCTGGATCGCGACGACGTAGGCAGCGACGCGCAGGCTCGGCAGGTCGTGTTCCTCGTAGGCGTCGACGAGGGTGTCGAACTGCTCGACGATGATGTCCTCGAGTTCCTCGTTGACGCGCTCCTCGTCCCAGTAGAAGCGCTGGCGATTTTGGACCCACTCGAAGTACGAGACGGTGACGCCGCCCGCGTTCGCGAGGATGTCGGGGACGACCAGCACGTCTTTGTCCTCGAGAACGTCGTCGCCCTCGGGCGTGATCGGCCCGTTGGCGGCCTCGGAGATCACGTCGGCCTGAATGTCGTGAGCCAGCTCCTCGTCGATGGCGTTCTCCAGCGCGGCGGGGACCAGCAGGTCGACGTCGAGCGTCAGCAGCTCCTCGTTACTGAGCTCCTCGTCGGCCTCGCTGTAGCCGACGACGCTGCCGGTCTCGCGCTTGTGCTGCTTGGCGTCGACGGGGTCGAACCCGTCGGCGTTGTAGATGCCGCCGCTGGAGTCGGAGACGGCGACGACGTCGGCGCCCATCTCGTCGATGAGCTTCGCCGTGATCCAGCCGGCGTTTCCGTACCCCTGCACGGCGACGGTGGCACCCTCGACGTCCTTGTCGAGGTAGTCGAACGCCTCGCGGGCAGCGATGACCGTCGATCGGCCGGTCGCCTCGACGCGGCCCGCGCTGCCGCCGCTGGAGATGTCCTTGCCCGTGATGACGCCGGGCTCGGTCGTGTTTTCGAGGGTCTCGTACGTGTCCTTGATCCAGTTCATCTCCCGCTGGCCCGTGTTGACGTCGGGCGCGGGGACGTCCTTGTCCTCGCCGATCAGGGGCGTGATCTCCTCGGCGAAGGCGCGGGTGATGCGCTCGAGCTCGCTCTCGGAGTACTCGTCGGGGTCGATGATGATGCCGCCCTTGCCGCCGCCCAGCGGGATCCCGACCGTCGCGGTCTTGTAGACCATCCAGCCCGACAGGGCGCGTACCTCGTCGCGGGAGACCTGCGGGTGGTAGCGGATGCCGCCCTTGTAGGGGCCTCGATCGCCGTTGAACTGCGAGCGGAACGCCTTGAACACCTCGATGGTGCCGTCGTCCATCTCGACGGACAGGTTCGTCTCCAGCACGCGCTCGGGGTGCTTGAGACGCTCGATCACGTCGTCGCCGACGTCGAGGTACTCCGCGGCCTCGTCGATCTGTTCTTGTAGGCTCTCGAACGGGTTGACTTCCTCTGCCATACGTCGGAATGATCGGAGGTGAGGGTTAAGAGTAGCGGTATTCAATGCTCCTTGATAGTATATGTATACCCAAAGAGGGTATTATGATATATGTATATTCAAAGATCTAAGTCTCGGTTATACACTTCCAGCGATCGGCACCGAGGGGCGATCTGAACCCTATCGATCGCCGCCGTCGAGATACTCGTCGGGAGCGCGTTCCAGCGCGCGCTCGGCCTGTCGGAGCAGCGGCGCGTCGATCATCTCGCCGTCGACCTCGAACGCGCCGGGCGCGTCGGCGTCGTCCGGACGTTCGTCCAGAATCCGCCTGGCCCACTCGATGCGGTCGGGGTCCGGCGTCATCGCGTCGTGGATCGTCCCCACCTGGACGGGATGGATCGCCAGCTTCCCGTCGAACCCGAGTTGCCGGGCGACGGCGGCGTCCTCGCGCAGCCCCCGTTCGTCGTCGATCGTCGTGTAGAGCGTGTCGATCGCGTCGACGCCGGCGGCTCGCGCCGCCACGACCACGCGCTCGCGGGCGTACAGTACCTCCGTCCCCTCCTCGGTTCGAGTAGCGCCGAGGTCGGCCGCCAGATCCTCGGCGCCGAAGATCAGCGCGTCCGTCGGGTCGGCGGCGGCGATTTGAGGGGCGGCGAGGACGCCGGCTGCGGTTTCGACGAGCGCCAGCACCGGCAGGTCGCGCCCGCGATCGACGGCGGCCGCGGCGAGATCGGTCACCGACGCGGCGCCCGACGCCTTCGGCAGGACGAGCGCGTCGATCGACGCCGCGCTTTCCCCGTCGAGGACGGCGTCCAGATCGGCTCGACCGTCGGGGAGCGGGTTCACGCGGACGCAGACCTCGCACGCCGGATCGAACTCGGGATCCGCGAGCGTTTCGGCGACGGCGTCGCGGGCCTCGTCTTTCCGATCGGGCGCGACGGCGTCTTCGAGATCGAACACGACGGCGTCGGCGCCCGACGCCGGCGCCTTCCTGAGCATCGACGGGCGGTCCCCCGGCGTGAACAGCACGCTCCTCCGTGCCATGGTGGCAGTTGATACCGAGCGGGCAAAAGTGTACGTTCGGTCGTCGTCGCGGAGGCCGGGGGACTTGCGGGAGTAGCGGCGGCGACAGCGGACGCGCCGTATCGATCACACGGCGTCGGACGGCCGTCCCGGGCGGACGCCGAGTTCGACCTCGACGGTCCGTTCGGTTCCGTCGCGCAGGACCCGGCACTCGACCGTATCGCCGGGAGCGGCGTTTAGCGCGAGGTAGCTTCCGAGGTCCTCGGTGGTCACGACCTCGGTGGCATCGATCTCGACCAGCACGTCGCCATCCGTCCGCACGCGGGCGCCGTCGACGGCCGCCGACCCGGTCGCCGGTCGGAGCCGCTCCGCGGCGGGCCCGCCCGGCGCGACGTCCACTACGAGAATCCCCCGAGCTTCGTCGAGGTCGTTCGCCGCGGCGACGGCCGGCGTGACCGGGGTGAGCGCGACGCCGAGGTACGGGTGTCGATAGTTCCCCGACTCGATCAGCTCGGGGACGACCCGGCGCGCGAGCGGCGCCGAGATGCCGAAGGCGATGTTGTCGCCGCCGCCCGAGTTGATCACCGCGAGCACGCCGCCGTCCAGCGACACCAGCGGACCGCCGCTGTTGCCCGGGTTCACCGCGGCGTCGGTCTGGATGCCGTCGGGAATCCGGAACCCGGTCGGCGCCGGAATCGAGCGGTCGACGCCGCTGACGATCCCGGTCGTGACGGTTCCGTCGAGCGAGTAGGGACTGCCGATCGCGACGACCTCCCGGCCGACGACCGCGGGCTCCTCGGCCAGTGCGAGCGGCTCGACGCCGTCGGGGAGGTCGTCGAGCGCGACCGCGGCCAGGTCGCTGTGCGGATCGACGCCGACCACCTCGCCCGAACGCCACTGCCCGTCCCGGAACTGCACGTCGACGGCGTCGGCCGTCCCGACGACGTGAGCGTTCGTGACCACGTGGTGCTCGTCGTACGCGAATCCCGACCCCTGTCCGCCGGGCGCTCGGATCAGCGCGACGGCGTCTGCGACGTCCCGGTACACCGCTGCGTAGGGGCTCTCGGTCGACGCTTGATCTGCCTGCTCGGGGTGCTGGGGCTGTTCGGCCTCGGTCCTCGACCCACAGCCGGCGAGAGCGGTCGTCAGCGCGGCGCCGCCCAGCGCCAGAACCCGTCGCCTGTCGATTGGGCGCTCTGACATTTCGAGCCCACTAGGAATTTCTGATACTAAAGCGCTGGCCGGTTCGGTGGCACGGCAACAAAGCATATATTGTGGTACTACATACCAAGCCCCAGAGGTGACGCAAATGTCCGACCACCCGGAAGCCGGCCAGTGGGACAGCGCGACGACCGGAGCGACGCAGCCGCGGGGCGCCGAGAGCGTCGAGCGCTACGAGACCGACGACGGGACGGTGTTCTTCGACGCGCAGAACCCGCTCGCGTGGGTGGAGGCGTCCGTCACACTCTCGCTCGCCGAGCAAGTGTAACGGCCTGATCCCCGCCCGCTCCTCTATCCTCTTCTGCCGGGCGGCTTCTCCGCCGCTCGGCGTTACGGGACGCTTTTTGTGCTCGGCCTCGAAGTACCGCGATAGTGTTCGACGAACCGGCCGACGAGGAACCGGACGAGGTTGCTCCGGAGGAGGAACTGGACTTCGACGTCGTCGATTCCGAATCGACGCTTCCCCCGGAGATTCCGCAAGCGCCCGAACCGCCGCCGGCGTCGGAAGCCTCCGAGGAGCTCCAGAAGATGTTCTGGAGCGTCGTCGTGCTGCTGAACCTCGCTATTCTCGCGGCCAGCCTCGGCGTCATGTACATCATCTTCCGCGGCCGGCTCCAGCTCGGCGGCGGGCTGATTCTGGTCGGTCTGCTGGGCGGTCTCCACGCGTATCGAATCTACCGGCGCTACGAGTACGAGTAGCCCGCGACGCCGGCGACGAGGCCCCCGTAGCGCGACATTTTCGGCGTGCTCCACAGCGCGACACCGGTGGGCCTAACCGGACTGGAGCCCAACCGTCGACCGATGCGAACGGTCTGCGACGAGTCCGGCAAGCGCTACGTACTCCTCAAAGAATCGACCGACAGCAGTCTGGTCCGCGATCCCGAGACGGGAGGCGAGCAGTACGTCGAGAACGACCGGATCGAACCGGTCGACGGCGAGGAGCCCCTCGAGACTGCCGCAGCCGGCGTCTCCGAGCCGGTGCGGCGCGTCGTCTCGGCCGTCCACGACGACGCCGGCATCGGGCTGCTCGCCGATCTCGTCGACCGCGGCCCGGTCGCGATCCGGGATATGCTCGGCGCGTACGACCAGTGCGAGAGCGACCTCCACGGCCGGCTCGCCGAGCTCCGCGCCGCCGGATTGATCGAGGAGGCGACGGTCGCCGGGGAACGCGGCTACGACGCCACGGAGGCGGCGCAGACGGCGATAGCGACGTTGCGCGAGTAGTAAAACGGCGGTCGCGGCTTCTCCGGACGCTACTCCGCGTCCAGCGCGGGCGCTTCTCCGGACGCTACTCCGCCAGCAGCGCGGGCGCTTCGCCGCGCTCGACGGTCGAGCGGTTCGTCGTCGGATCCTTGCGGACGTGGACGACGGCGTCGGCCGCGCCGACCAGCTCCTCGTCGTGGCTGACGACGACGATCTGCTCGACGCCCAGATCCCGCATCGACCCGACGAGCTCGACGAGCTGGGCGACGTGCCCCGAGTCGAGGAACACGGTCGGCTCGTCGAGGATCAGCGGCGGCATCGGCGCCGCGCCGTCGATCCCCTCGGCGAGCAGCCGGTAGATCGCGCAGCGCAGGCTGAGGTTGAACAGCGCGCGCTCGCCGCCCGAGAGCTGCTCGGGATCGAGCGGTTCGCCGTCCTTCTGGTACACCGTCAGCTCGTACTCGCCGTCGAGCTCGATGTGGGAGTACGAGTCGTTCTGGTACACCAGATCGAACGTCTCGTTGAGCATCCGCTCTAAGGTTTCGACGTTGCGCTGGCGTAGCTCGGCGCGCAGGTCGCCGTAGGTCTCCTGGAGCTGCTCTGCCTCCTCGTACAGCGAGTCCAGCGCGTCGCGCCGCTCGACGAGGCGCTCGCGGCGTTCCCGGAGCGACTCTAACTCGTCGAGTTCGTTCCGGACGCCGCCGATGCGGTCGATCAGGTCGTCCCGTTCCTCGCGCAGGTCTTCGAGGGTCGACTCGGCCTGCTCGACGTAGTTCGCGGCGCGCTTCTTTTCGGCTCTGGCCTCCTCGACGCGGTCGGCGTCGAACTCGTCCTCCAGCGCTCGTTTGCGCTCTTTCTTCTCCGAGAGTCGCTGCCGGCGCTCGTCGTTCAGGTCGGCCTTCGCCGCGCGCTTCTCGCGCAGATCCTCGATGTCGGCCTCGGCGTCGTCGAGCTCGTCGAGGGCGTCGCCCAGCGATTCGAGGCGCTCGCGGCGCTCGCGGAGGTCGCCGCGCTCGGCGTTGATCTCGGCGATCCGCTCGCGGCGCTCGTCGGCGCGGTCCTCGGCGTCGGCGGCCTCGCTCCGCTTGGTTTCGGCGTCGGCCTCGTGCTCGTCGGCTTCCCCGCGGAGCCGCTCGACGCGCTTGCGGCGATCTTCCAGGGCGTCCTCGCGCTCGTCGATCAGCTGCTCGACGCTCGATCGGTTCTCCCGGAGCTGGTCGACCTCGCGTTCGGCCTCGACGAGTTCGTTCGCGGTTTCGAGATCGGCTTCGACGTCTTCGATCTCCGCTTTCAGCTCGTCGCGCTCGTCTTCGAGCTCCGACAGGCGCTCCCGGTCGTCCGAGAGCGCGTCGACGTGTGGCGAGTCCTCGACGGGCTGGCCGCATTCGGGGCACTTCCCCTCCTCGAGCAGCTCCTCGGCCTCCTCGATCTGCGAGCGGACGGTCCGGAGCTCGGCGCGCACGTCGCCGAGCTCGTCGTCGAGCTCGTCCTTGCGCTCCCGTAGCTCCTCGCGGTGCGACTCGGCCTCGCCGAACGCGACCGGCGCGTCCTCGAAGCGGTCTTTCGCGGCCTCGATCTCCTCGTCGATCTCGTCGAGCTTCTCGCGGCGTTCGGCCAGCGTCGACTCGTCGTCGTCGAGGTCGGCTTCGAGCTCGTCGGCCTCCTCGCGCTTCTCGGCGGCCGTCGATTCGAGTTCGTCGGCGCGCTCGCGGGCGGTCTCGGCCTCGCTGGCGTGTTTCTGGATCTCGCCGCTCAGGTCGTTCAGCTCCTCCTGGAGCCGTTCGTCCGTCTCGCGGATCTCGGCGAGGGCGTCCTCGACGGCTTCTGCGAGGTCGGCGCCGTCATCGCTGCCGGACGCCGAGCCGTCCGCGTCGAGGTCGCCGGCCTCTTGCGCTTCCGCGAGTAGTTCGTCGCGCTTCTCGCGCAACTCGTCGCGGCGCTCGCGCTTCTCGGCGATCCGGTCTTTGAGCCGGTCGCGCTCGGACTCTGTCTCCCGGATCGTCTCCTCTAACTCCTCGACGTCCTCGGCGAGTTCGTCGATCTCCTCGCGTTTCTCCTCGAACTCTTCGAGAACCGACTCGGCGCTCTCTTTCGTCTCCCGGGCGGTGTCGAGCTGGTCCTCGATCCGCTCGATCTCGGCGGTCGTCTCGTTGCGCTCGCTTTCGAGCTCGTTGAGCCGCTCGTGGAGGCCTTTTTCCTCCTTGGCTTCGATCTGGCCGTCGATCTCGTCGACGTTCCCGCGAAGCTCGCTCAGCACGTCCTTGACCGCGAGGCGGGCCTCGCTGGCGCGCTCGCGGTACTCCTCTAACTTGCCGAGCTGGAGCAGGTCGTCGATCATGTCCTGGCGGTCGCTCGGCGAGGCGTGGATCAGCTTGTTCACCTCGCCCTGCCGGACGTACGCGCAGTTGACGAACGCCTCGGCGTCCATCCGGAGCAGGTCGGCGACGTAGCCCCGCACCGCGCGGGCGCCCTCGATCGTCTCGTCGGGCGCTTCGAGAACGCACTTGGCGGTCTGGGCGCGCTCTCCCGAAAATCGAATGCGGCGCTCGATCCGGTAGGCCTCGCCGCCGTGGTCGAAGGCGAGCTCGATCTCGGCGTCCTCGGCGCCATTCGTGATGACGTCGTCGAGTGTCCGGTCGTCGAGCGCCTTGGAGCCGTACAGCGCGAAGAAGCAGGCCTCCAGCAGCGAGGACTTCCCGCTGCCGTTGACGCCGTGGATCACCGTGACGCCCTCGTCGAGCCGGAGCTCGGCGTCGGCGTAGCACTTGAAGTTCTCCAGGCGGATCTCGCGGAACTTCACAGGTACTCCTCCATGGAGGCCTGCGAGTCGTTCTGCGCGCTCTCCGCGGGCGGTTCGGCGTCCGGCTCGTCGCCGGAGTCGGTCGTGACGTCGGCGTCCGAATCGTCGGCGTCGGCGATGTCGGCATCGTCATCCTCCGCCTCGGCGTCTGCAGCGTCGGTGACGTCGACCTCCGGATCCGCGACGTCGCGGCCGTCCGCAGCCGTACCTTCGTCGTCGGTGGACGCCTCCGCGTCAGCGCTGTCGGCGGCGTCAGCGTTGTCGGCAGTGCCATCGTCCTCGACGCCCTCGAACGCGTCGAGGCCGTCGCCGTCGAGCCGCTCACGGATCTGCGTCTCGACGGTCTCGCGGACGTTCGAGTCGGCGACCTTGCTCTCGCGGACGGCCTCGTCGATGTCGCGGGCGGCGGGGCTCAGTCCCAGCTCGCGCAGGCGCTCGCGGACGGCGTCGTCCGGGTCGGCGAAACTCACGCTGACGTCGGTCTCGCTGTCGATCTCCCGACGGTCGTTGACGCGGGCGACGAGCGCGTCGCGTTCGAGCGCGAGTTCCTCGACGGCCGCGGGGGTGATCTCCTCGCCCGAGCCCTCGACAGTAACGATCACGACGGCGTCCTCGACGTCGTACTCGCGGACGCGCTCGCGGACGCGCTCGGTGCCCTCGCCGTCGGCGAGTTCGACGTCGACGAACGCGAACTCGCGGGTGTCGGCGACCGCGCGGCGGGCGATCGAGACCGCGTCGGTGCCCGTCGCGTCCGCGTCGGCGCCGGCGGCGTCGCCGAACCGGACGATGTTGTACCCCCGATCGTCGCGCTCGTCGGCGCTTGCCCGTTCGGTCGACCCGCAGTAGGTGACCCACGCGTCCTCGACCTCGCGCTTGCCGGGCGCGTGGTTGTCGCCCAGCAGCACGGCGTCGAAGTCGACGGTGGCCTCCGCGAGCACTTCCTCGGTGTCCCAGTCGGCGTGGGCGAACGGCTCGAACAGCCCGTGGCTGACGAGCGCGCGGTGGTCGGCGTCGGTCGGCTCGAACTCGTAGTCGAGATCGTCCCGGCGGGACTCGGGGACGAAGTCGAGTCCGTAGAACGCGGTCTCTCCGATTATCTCGGGACTGGCGCCCAGCCGAGTTGCCAGCCCGAGGTCCTCGAACAGGTCGAGCCACTGGCCGTCGCGCTTGGTCTCGTGGTTGCCGACGACCGCGAGGAACGGGATCCCGGCGTCCGCGAGGTCCCGCAGCGCCGAGACGGTTCCTTGGAGATCGAGCAGTTCCGGACGCCGGTCGTGGAACAGGTCGCCCGCGTGGACGACGGCGTCGACATCGGCCTCGACGGCGTCGTCGACGACCCGTTCGAACGCCGCGAGAAAGTCCCGGCGCCGCTCCGGCGAGTGGTACTGCCGGTACCCGATGTGGGTGTCGCCGGTGTGGATCACCCGTGTCATTGCCGGTCTTTGGCGTCGGCGTCTTAAATCGGTTCCGCGACCGTAGTGGAAGTGAAGCCGCCATCGTGTGGTCCGATACGTTCAGCGGTGACGGGATCTGCCGATCGCCATCGACTCGCTTCGCGTAATAATTACAATATCTGTTTCTATAATTTTAGTATTTCTGGAGAGTCGGTCACCAGCTGAAGACCGTGCAGAACAATAGTGAAGAAAAAATTAAGAGAGTGGGAAGTGATGACCCGACAGTGGCTACGCAATCGGCCCTCCGCTCGACGGACGATGTCACCCACTGGTGCGGGAACGTCCTCGAGGCGTTCGCCCTAACCGTCGAGAACGTCACCGAATGCCACGACGAGCTAGACGAGGACTGCGGGTCGGTCGCCGATCTCGTTCGTGCTGCGCGACGCCGACCGTCGGCGTTCCCGAACCCGGTGGCGTTCGTCCGCGATACGCTGGTGGCGTCGGATCGCGGCGTCGACGCGCCGACCCGGTACTGGGCGAACGCCCCGGAGGTCCACCTCGACGCCCTGTTTTCCCCCTTCGACTGCCGGGTGACCGTGGAGTGGCGCCGCGACGACACCCGGCGGATCGTACTCGAGGACGCTGACGAGACGGAGTTTCGCGCAACAGTGACGTATCCGGACACTCCCCTGGGTCGGGACAACTACCCCGCGCTGCTCGACGCGGTCAACCGCGACCTGCTCGCGGGCACCGGCGTCGAGTTGGTTCTGCTCGACGGCCCCTGTCGGCGCTGGCAGTTCGCCCTCGGCGAGACGGCGGCGCTGGACAACCTTCGGTGTCGCTACGGGACCGCGGTCCGGTTCGGAAATAGGGGGCTCCTCGCCCAACATCAGCCCAGTGAGTACGTCCCCACCGGGGACGACGACGGCGATGTACCGGTCCCCGACTGGGCCGAAGAATCGCCGGACGCCCCCGAGAGCGGGGGTTCGTTCCGGAGCGGCGGCGAGTCGTTCGCCGATCTGGCCGGACGGATCGACCGTTCGACCGATTCGTTCGCCGACGTCGACCCCGAATCGCCCGTCGCCGGTGACGCGAAGCCGACCCGTGAAGCGGCGTCGGGCGACGTGGCCGCGCTACTCGACGACCTTTCGGAGGTCTTGCCGATAGCGACCGCAGACGAGTCGGATCCGGCGTCGCCGGCGACGTCCTCGACGCCGGTACTGGGGTCGTCCTCGCGGGAGCGCGACGAGGAGCCGGGGGCGATCGACGAGCTGTTTCGTGGACTCGAGCGCGACGTCGCAACGCGGGGCCGCGACGGCGTCGACGACGCCGCCGACCCGACGCGGCGGACCGATCCGGAGGCGACGCCGGAAGCCGTCACTGCCGTCGCCGTGGTCGAGGACGGGGACTCGGAGTTCGTCTGGATCGACGAACGGAGCGTCAGCTCGCGGGAGGATCGACCGTAGACGCCCGGTTCGTTCGGAATGGGTCAGAGCGAATCGGTCGGGTAGTCTTCGCCAGAGAGAATACTGCGTTGGAGAGAAAGACGCGACGAGGCGTCACCGGTGGTACCCACTCGATCGGGTCTCACTCGACCTCGGTTCACTCGATCGCGAGCGTGTAGAGGCGCTTGCGCGCGTCCGAAAAGGAAAACCGGGAGTCGACGACGCCTTGCTCCTCGAGCCGGTTCAGGGCGTACCGCACGGTCCGCGGCGGGAGGAGCGTCTCCTCGGCGAGCTGGCTCTGCGTGAGCGTGTCGTTGTACTCGAGCACTTTCGCGACGAGCTTGGCGCTCGGCGGGAGGTCGCGAACGTCGTCCCACGTCGGCTCGGCGTCGGCGTCCAGCCGCGCTGTCTCTGATGTACTCATGATACTCCGAGGTAGTAGATACGGACTAATAATATTAACCCTTCTCAATTATTACTTTCGCTCATCTGCTCTTTCCGGCGTCGACGAAATCGGCAGCCTCAGCGGCGACGGCGTCGGTGCAGTAAATCGACCCTACCCGAAGCCTCTTATGAACCAACGCCCTAGGAGCGGGTGATGAGCGATACTGTGGACGACGTCGACCTCCCGTACGACGAGGAGGATACGTCAATGCAGGAGAAAATAGAAGCCCTCCGCGAGCGCCTCGAAGTTCTGGAGTCCCAGAACGAGGAGATGCGCGACAAGCTGCTGGACGCCAACGCGGAGAACAACAAGTACCAGCAGAAGTTAGAACGACTCACCCACGAGAACAAGAAGCTCAAGCAGTCGCCCCTGTTCGTCGCGACCGTCCAGGAGCTCACCGACGAGGGGGTCATCATCAAGCAGCACGGCAACAACCAGGAGGCCCTGACCGAGGTCACCGAGGAGATGCGCGAGGACCTCGAACCCGACGACCGCGTCGCGGTGAACAACTCGCTGTCGGTCGTCAAGTCCCTCGAGGACGAGACGGACGTCCGCGCGCGCGTGATGCAGGTCGACGAGTCGCCCGAGGTCACCTACGAGGACATCGGCGGCATCGAAGAGCAGATCAACGAGGTCCGCGAGACCGTCGAGATGCCGCTGAAGAACCCCGGCGCCTTCGACGAGGTCGGCATCCAGCCGCCCAGCGGCGTCCTGCTGTACGGGCCGCCCGGGACCGGCAAGACGATGCTCGCGAAGGCCGTCGCCAACCAGACCGACGCGACGTTCATCAAGATGGCCGGCTCGGAGCTGGTCCACAAGTTCATCGGCGAGGGCGCGAAGCTGGTTCGGGACCTGTTCCAGGTCGCCCGCGACCACGAGCCCGCCGTGATCTTCATCGACGAGATCGACGCCATCGCCGCCAAGCGCACCGAGTCCAAGACCTCCGGCGACGCCGAGGTCCAGCGGACGATGATGCAGCTGCTCTCGGAGATGGACGGCTTCGAGGACCGCGGCGAGATCCGCATCATCGCGGCGACGAACCGCTTCGACATGCTCGATCGCGCGATCCTCCGCCCCGGCCGGTTCGACCGCCTCATCGAGGTGCCCAAGCCCGACCTGGAGGGACGCGAGATCATCTTCCAGATCCACACGCGCGACATGAACGTCGCGGACGACGTGGACTTCGAGGAGCTCGCCCGGATGGCCGACGAGGCCAGCGGCGCCGACGTCAAGGCGATCTGCACCGAGGCGGGGATGTTCGCCATCCGCGACGACCGCACTGACATCCGGATGGAGGACTTCGAGGAGGCCTGGCGGAAGATCCAAAAGGAGACCGAGGAAGAGGACGTCTCCAAGACGTTCGCCTGATCGGACGGCGGCGTCGTCCACACCGGTTTCGCGGCTCGAACTGCGGCTTTTCTGCACTGTCTCGTCCGCTCTAGCTGCAGGTCGACCGAGAGTGACGGCCACCGTCGGTGCGAGTCGACGGTAAAGGAGCAGGAGAGCTGACGCGCCCTCACGGATAAATCATATGTCACTTCGACGTGAACGGTGGGTATGGTCCCGCGGAAGCCCCTCCACGTAGCGCTCTGTTGTCTGCTCGTCGTCTCGCTCGCGGCGACGGTCGCGCCCGCCGGCGCCGCGCCGCCGCCGCAACCGCTCTGTGACGCCTGCGGGGAGAGCTTCGAGCAGCGGGTCGAGGAGCGCGGCGTCGCCGTCGACGGCGAGTTCGTCACCCATCCGATCGACGTCGTCGGGAGCACCGCCGAGGTCCGCGTGCGGGAGAACGGGACCGCGACGTGGATCGTGCGGAACCGGCTCGACGACTCGACGGGGACCGAGGAGCTGCGATCGAACGCGAGCTACCGCGACCGGATCGCGGACGGCGCGATGGGCGACGCCGAACTCCTCGCGGCGAATCTGTCCGAGGACGACGTCCTAGAGCTGCGCTACCGAGAAAACGACTTCGCCGAGCGGTCGGTCCGCGGAACGCTCCGATCGGGCGAGTTCACGAGCGCGTACGGGTACCGGAATCTCGACGGGCTGGGCGCCGACCGACTCCGCGTCGTCGCTCCGGAGGGGTATCAGATAGGGTGGACGGTCGCCGGCGCGACGGTCTCCGACGACGGGAGTCGGATGACGCTCACCGAGCTCGACGACCGGGGCCTCGTGACGTTCGTGCCGCGGGACGCCGCGCTCGGGTGGCTGTGGAGTTCGCTCGCGGTCGCGGAACTCGTCGCCCCGTCCGCCGCCGCCAACGCGCTCCTGATCGCGGTGACGCCGGCGCTCCTGTTCGGCGTCGCGGTCGGGGTCGCCGTCCCGCTGTTCGGGCGACGCGACGGTCTCGTCGGGGCGGCCGATCGAGCGCTCTCTCACGTCGGGTTGACCGCCGACCGGGTACTGGACGCCCCGGGTGCCAGCCTGGCTGCGGTCGGTGCGGCGACAACGCTCGCGATGCTCGGGATCGGCGCGGTCCGGACGATCGGCCCGTCGTTGCTTCCCCTGTTCGGCGTGGGAATCGCGTACGCCCTGCTCGGAATCGGAATCCGGCGAGAGGGCGTTCGCGAGCGCGCGTCGTACCGAACGCTCGTCGGACTCGCGAGCGTCGGCGCCCTCGTCGCCGGTGCGGTCACGCTCGCCCTCGCGGCGCTCGCGCCGGGCTCGACGCGCTGGCTGGCGTCAGAGGTTCCGACGCTCGTTCCCGTCTTTTCGCTCCTTCCCGCCGGGTGCGCACTGGGCCGAGGGAGCCGCCGCCTCGGCGTCGGAACCGCCGCGGTCGCGTTCGGCGTCGCGGCGCTGTCGGTGACGCCGGTGATGGGGGCTGGTCCGTTCGGCGGGCCGTTCTCCGGCGTCGTCGCGGTCGCGTTCGTCCTCGTCGCCGCGATCGGAACCGTTCTCAGCGTCACGGTCGTCGGTGCCCCGCTGCTGGTCGCGGGCGCGGTTCTGGGCGCCGATCGGCGGCCCGGCGCCGTCGAGTCCAGCCATGCTGACGCCGCCGAAGTTACAAGAGAGTGAACAGCGCGTACGGCACGAGAAACAGCGCCGCGAACATGACCAGCAGCACGACGCCGTAGGCGACCGCGGTGCTGGCCGCGGTCAGCCACGCCGGATGGTCGAACTCGTCGAGGGCGTCGATCGTCATACCAACGCTGTTCGCGTGCGGAGAGTTAACACTGTTGGCACGTCGAAAAACTGGCGAGCAGTTGGTGCCGAGAGCGGGCTGTCTCCCGGCGGGAGTCAATCGCCGGGGGATGGCGCCGGCACAGTTCGAACGCCGCTCGACCGCGTTTCTGGCAGTTTTCGGCGCGTTCCGGACGCCTTTTAACGACCGCGCGACTACGACGCCCCAATGACGAAGATCGACGTGGTCGACAACCACGGCCAGTTCACCCACCTGGAGCAGCGCGCGCTCCGGGACATGGGCGTCGACGTGGAACTGATCGACAACGAGACGCCGCCCGAGGAGATCGACGCCGACGGTCTCGTGCTCTCGGGCGGCCCGGACATCGACGACATCGGGCGCTGCGCCGACTACCTCGATCTCGACGTGCCGGTGCTGGGCATCTGTCTGGGTATGCAGATCATCGCCGACGAGCTCGGCGGCCGCGTCGGCGGCGGCGAGTACGGCGGCTACGCCGACGTCACCGTCGAGGTGCTCGACGAGGACGACCCGCTGACCGGATCGCTCGCGCCCGAAACCCGCGTCTGGGCGAGCCACGCCGACGAGGTCAAGGAGCTGCCCGACGGCTTCTCGCTGACCGGGCGCAGCGACGTCTGCGGCGTCGAGGCGATGAGCGACGTCGACCGGAATCTCTACGGCGTCCAGTGGCATCCCGAGGTCGCCCACACCGAGGAGGGAGAGGAGCTGTTCGAGAACTTCGTCGACATCTGCGATCGCTGAGCCGTCGCGACGTCGCCGTGGTGCTCTGAGGGCGGTGATTTTATTTTCTCGGCGGGTGATCTCATACTATGTCTGAGTCCCGTTTTCGCCTCCTGACCGCCGGCGCGGTGTGGGTCGGCGCGCTGTTACTGTTCGCCCCACCGACATTTCTCGGGACGATATGGGCCGTCGAGGAGTTTCTGGCGGTCGCCGGCGTATCGCTGTCCGCGCCCGTCCGGCTGCTCGTCGACATGACCGCGTTCCTGATCGCCGTGCTGGTTGCGACCGAGATCGCGGCGTGGCGGCTCCACGGCGGCGACTGGTTGCGTCGCGGGAGCCGACGGGTTCGAGTAGTACGGATCGCACTCGCCGGGGTCGTCTCTGTCGGCGTGCTGGCGGTTAGCGGAGCGCTTGCGGTTGTGATGGCATCCGCCGCGGCCTCGGGGCGGTACGGTACCGTCGTCATCGGGTTTGCCGCGGCGTTCGGCGTCGCGTTCGTCGTGAGCGCGGTTCGTATCGGACGGGAGTTTCGCCGAGGCTATCAGGATCGAGATGCGTCCCGACGACTGTCGTAACTCCGGGCTGCCGCGGCGACTGTGCGCGGAGTCGCCGCTGTTAGATCGGGAAAGAGTGGAAAAGACCGGCCGAACTCGCCCGCGGTCAGCGGCGAGTCCGCCGGCGCTCGCTCACGCGTCGTCGAACAGATCGTCGACCGCCGAGCGCGCCGCAAGCGCGGCGTCGTCGGCGACCCGCTCCTCGTCGGCGTCGGTCTCGGGCGCCTCGACGTAGACGTCGACTTCGAGGACGCCGTCCTCGAAGGTCACTCGCACGTCGTAGTCGTCGACCGCGGAGCGCTTCATGCGCGAGAAGATCACGCCTTCGGCGGCTTCCGCGGCGGTCTGGACGACCGTCTCGTCGGTGGGCATCGGACGATCAGGCGCCGCCGGGGCCCATGCCGCCGCCCATCGGGCCGCCGCCGCCACCGCCGCCGAGCATCTCCTGGAGCTCTTCCTGGAGCTCTTCGAACTGCTCCTGGACGCGCTCTTCCTGCTTGTCCAGCGTCTCGACGCGGATCTCGAGGTCGTTGACCGTCTCCTCGAGGTCGTCTTTGGCCTCGTCGTAGTCGGTCTCGACGAGCAGCTCGCCGACCTCGCGGTACATTACTGTGTCCTCGTCGATGTCCTCGAGCTCGTCGAGGGCCGTGCGGGACTCGCTGAGTTGCGTCTCGGCTTCTTCCTTCTGGACGGCGACTTCCTGAGCCGTCTCCTGAAGGTCCTGGAGCTGTTCGAGCTTCTCTTGTGCTTCCGGCGGCAGATTACCCTGCATACGTCCGAAGTGGTGACCCGGACTGAAAAACCCCTGCATTGTCGTCGGGCGGTCGGGTCGCTACGCGGACTCGATCCGGTCGAACCGCTACGCGGTCGGGGACCCGTCGCGCTCACTTCCGGCCGACCGGGCGCTCTCGGCGACGTCGACCAGCGAGAGCCAGGTGTTGGTTGCGGCCCGGAGCGCGACCAGATCAGCGGCTTCGACGCGAATCGAGAGCGTTCGTCCGTCGCGTTCGAGGGCGGCTGTCGAGCGATCGTCGTCGATCTCGCCGATCTCACGGCGGAGGCTACGCTCGACGACCGACGCCGCGTCCGCAGAATCGTACTCGAAATCGTACGTCGCCTCGTGGACGGGGTTATCCATCCGATTGAAGTCGACTCAGTTGACGTCGACTTCCTTCACGTCGCGACTCCGCTCTTTGAGGAGCACCCGGTGCCCGCAGTAGGGACAGCGAACGCCGCCGTACTCGTCGAGTTCGACGTCGCGTTTGCAGCGCGAGCACTTGTACGCCATCGTTACTCCTCGTCCTCGGCGAGCGCGGCGCGGATCGATCGCTCGACGCTCTTTCCGCCCGGCGTCTCGGGGCGGTACGTGCCGCCGGCGAACTTGTGGCCGCAGCGCCGGCAGCCCCAGATGCCCGTCCCTTCGCGGTCGATGGTGTCGCCGCCGCACTCGGGGCAGGTGTGGTCGTCGTTCATCTCGTCCTCGATCTCGGCGACTCGCTTGCGGGAGACCCGACCGTAGCGCGCGCCGAAGCGACCCGCGCTCCCGGTCCGTCCCTTCTTGCCTTCGGCCATAGTACCGTGAGATAGCTCTACGGTACAGATAAACCCTTTGAGTCGTGACGGACGCGGAGTGTGCCCCGGGGCGGAGCGATCGTTGTGACGGGTTGCTCGAACTCGCCTGTGAGCGTCAGAAGGTGGACTCGGGGCGCCAATCCGGGAGTTGAGCGATCAAGGAACTGAGCGATCAGGGAAGGCGATCCGAGAAGTCAGCAATCTTCGGCGGTGGGCGGGGAGATCGCGATCTCGTGACCGACCAGCGCCGCCGCAGCCAGGATTCCGGGGATCGCCAGCGGTAGCTGTTCGAAGCCACCGCCGATCCCTGCAACCCGTTCGAGTACTCCCGCGAACGACTGGACGACGATTCCACTCAGGACCAGGAACGGCAGTACCGCCAGAACCACGTCGTGCCTGGAGGCCATCTCTAATTAGATGTAATTAGAGCTCTCCTTGTAAAGGTGGTGAGTCGCGACGGGGCGGATCAGAAAGGCCACTTCTTACAAGCCTTCCGGGACTAGCGGCCGAGATACTCTCTCCCTCTCGGCGTCCAAATATCGGCGATACCGGACAGATCGGCGAAAACGACGCCATGCGATGTCGGGGCTTTTCTCCCACACTCACCCCACCTTGTCGAGTGTTTTACGGGTTCCTGGTGTAGTCCTAGAAACCGCTACGTCGAGAGGGCTCTGACGGGTCCCCCACCCCACGGTGTCGAGTGTTATCGGTAGATGGCGGGGAGGGGGTGACGGAAGCGAGGAAGTCCGGAGGTGAAATTCAGTCGACGGGGCGGCCCGTTCGCGCTGTCATCGTCGGCGAGACAGCCCGTGTGCGCTCTCGTCGCCCTAACTAACATGATCAGTGGTTCGATGACGCCGACACGGCTCGGTTGCTGCAGTGATAGATGCCTGTTTCGGTGCTGTTCTGTCCGTCTTAGTTCCCGTCTCTTCCAGCTGTGTACTTCACCCCCCACACCACTACGTCGAGTGTTCCCTTCAGGAGACGAGGCTAGTTTTCGACGACAACTGAGAAACCATCGAGATTCGAGAGCGAACTGGTGTCGATCGTTCAGTGCGCGGTCAGATCGGTCTGTTCCGCCTGACGAACGACCGTCGGCGGCAGGTCGACCATCTCGAGATCGTCGACGACGTCCATCACCATCTCGACGGCGACGTCGAGATCGTAGACGTAGTACTTTCCACCGGCTCGCCCCTCGTTGCGTGTGTTCCGGTGGAGGATGCCTTGCATCGCCAGGTCGGAGAGGTGATCGTGCATCCGGCGCCGCACCAGCGGGTTCGTTCCGACGTACTCGGCAGCCGAGCGGTATCGTGGGTAGATCTCGCGGACGCGCGCCGGCGTCTCCTCTTCGAGGGCGAGACTCAATACGGCGACCAGCGAGAGGTGACCGTGCTGGGTCAACTCCACCATTCCCTGCTTGATCCGGCCGCGTTCGAGCGCGCGCTGTGCGTCCCGGACGTGCTTTTCGGTCACTTCCGCTACGTCCTGTGATCGCGCGAGGTCACCAGCCTTGTACAGCAAGTCCAGCGCCTGGCGTGCGCTGCCGGTGTCCTGGGCGGCCAGCGCGGCGCACAGCGGCAGGACGCCGTCGGCGAGAACCTCGTCGTGCAACGCCTTCGCGGCGCGCTGGTCGAGGATCGACTCCAGTTCGCTCGCGACGTACGGCGAGAAGTGGATCTCCTCCTCGCAGAGGGCGTCCTTCACTTTCGGCGAGAGGCCGCTGCGAAAACTAAAATCGTTGCTGATGCCGATGATCCCCGGTTTCCCGGCGGAAAGATACCCGTTCGCGCGCGCTCGGGGAAGCTCGTACAGCAGATCGTCGTCGTCCCCGATGTGGTCGATCTCGTCGAGCACGATCAGCACCGTTCCGCCCAGCCGCTCTAACTCGTCGTAGAGCATGTCGAAGATCTTCTGCTGGGGGTAGCCCGTCGTGCTGATCTGCTCGTTGGCAGGCCGCAGCTCGTTGACCAGGTTCGCCGCGACTTGGTAGGAGCTCGTGAGATTGTTGCAGTTCAGCCAGACGATCGACAGGTCGACGTCGTCGTACTCCTCGACGTCCCGGCGGAGGTGATCGAGCAGGAAGCGCGTGGCGACCGTTTTGCCGACGCCAGTTTTGCCGTAGAGGAAGACGTTCCGCGGCTGGGCGCCGTTGACAACCGGCTGCAAGGCGGTTTTGTAAGCGTCGATCTCCTCGTCGCGCTCCTGGATCGAATCGGGCTGGTAGTCCTCCCGCAGGACGTCCTCGTCGCGGAAGATGGTCGTGTCCCGATCGAACAGCGGCATTGCCGAAACACTAGGACAGGTCCTACATAAAACCGGCGTGTCGAGTGCGTCACGTGATATAAACGCTTATGTACTAGAACACCCCTCCCCGTCGAGTGTTCGTCGCGTCGTTTGATCACCGCTCCTGTCGTCGAGCTCGGTGACCGCATTCAATCCGTTCCATCGCCTTCCAGCCGCCCCACCGCGTCGCGTGTTCGCCGACCCCGCGCCCCTATCTCTGTTCCACCACTCGGGTCCTACACTCGAGTACGGTTTCGTTGCCCCGTTGCTCGAGTTTCGACGGTCTGACCGAGTCGGGCTACCGGCTCTCGAAGTCCGGATTGCTTCTAGCGGATACCTACGTTAAGTAACGTTCGAACCGCGACTACGTTCTCCTCTCACCCCCACCCGCCGGTTCTCGACTAACACTCGACGCGGTGGGGTGGGTGACCGAAATAATATCTCCCCCTCCCCGCCAGTACTCGACTAACACTCGACAATGTGGGGTGGGACCGGTGATCGATTCTTCCCCGACCGGCGATAAAATCGGCCGCAAGCGCCGGCATTCTCGTTCGTAGAACACTCGACAGGGTGGTGTGTGGCAACGTCGCTCCGCGCGCAGTGTTCCCCGCCAGTCCTGGTGTCGCGACAGTACACGTGGCCGTCAGTACGGACGGGGTCAGTCGAGATCGGGGCAGCAGATATCGGATCAGTAGAGATCGACGTCGTCGAGCGCTTCGTTGAGATCCTCCCGGACTCGCTCGCCGCCGTCGATGTCGCGGGCCGTCGTCACGATGCGGTTCTCCTGCACGCTGGACCCGTCCCGCAACAACAGGCGAACGTTCCCGTTCCCGTCGGCGCGCGTGACCTTCGCGCGCAGTCCGGACTGGGAACCGGTGCCGCCGGCGTCGATCGGCCCCGGGATCACCTTCTTGACGTGGGGATGCTCGGCGACGGTCTGGACGGCCCGTCGCCCGTCCCGACTCCCGATCAGCGTCGTGTGCGACCCGCCGAGTTTCTCCATGGGCGGCAGGTCGACGACCTCCAGCGCGCGCTCGCCGCGGCGCTCGATCACCGCCTCGACGGGATCGTCGCCGGCGACGCGATAGAACTCGTAGTGGGACTGCCCGCGAATGGCCCGGAGTACCTCGCGGTCGCCGGTCGCGTACACTTCGTCGGGGCGCTTGCGTCGGATCTCGTCGGCGATCTTCCCGGCGTAGTTCCGGAGTTCGATCACCGCGCTCTCGCCTTCCTCCTCGGGCATCGTCGTCACGGTCGTCGCGCCGAGCACGTCGTCGCCGTCGAGCATCGTCACCGTCGCCCGGTCGCGGTCGAGATCGAGCACCACGGTGTCGGCGTTGCCGGTGTTACAGACCAGACAGTAGTCTCCCGGCCGCTCGAGCGAACTGGCGCAACGCCCACACTCCATGTACGCTGCAACGGCGTCCATCCGGTAAAGCGGCGCGCTTTCCCGCCGGTCGTCGCTCCCGGCTGTCGCCCAACTGTCGCTCGTTCGTCGCTCGCGAGCCCCGCATCCGTCACTCGCTCGAGTCGTCGCGCCGACGGGCGGCCGTCTCGGCGAGTTCGGCCCCGCAGTTCGCACAGTAGCGCGCGCCGTCCTCGACGACGGCGTCGCACTCGGGACAGGTCCTCGGCTCGCCCGCCGTTTCGCCGGGCGCGGCTCCAGTTGCGGTCCTTCCGAGATCGGTCCCGCACTCGCTGCAGAACTCCGCGCCCGGTCGCGACGCCGCGCCGCACTCGGGACAGACCCGCTCGGTCGGCTCCCGGAGTACTCGCCGCTCGGATTCCTCGAGGTAGCAGTAGCCGGCGTACAGCAGATTGAAGACGCCGAACGACCACCATGCCGTGAACACGGCCAGCAGGAGGTGGACGCCGACGCTGCCGTAGCTGCGTCGAACGAGCACGACCCGGTCCGGCGTCTCTTGCTCGATCTGCCACCCGTCCGCGATCGCGGCGTCGAGTCGTTTCCGGAGCTGGCGGCTGTGCATCACCTATTGTCACCACGACGCGGGAGAAAAGGCTTCGTGCGCCGCCGCGCCGTTCGTGCAGTGCGACCGCTCCTCGCAGTGCGACCGCTCCTCGCAGTGCGACCGCTCCTCGCAGTGCGACCGCTCCTCGCAGTGCGACCGCTCCTCGCAGTGCGACCGCTCCTCGCAGTGCGACCGCTCCTCGCAGTGCGACCGCTCCTCGCAGCCCGATCGCTCTACCTCAGCCCAGATCGATCGGATCGGCCTTCAGGAACTCTCGCAGCACGACCGTCGCGTACGAGCCCTTCGGCAGCGCGAACGTCACGCCGACGTCGTCGCCGTCGACGTTCACGTCGAGATCCGTCCGGACGAGGATCGCACGCCGCGTGCCCGTCGAGTCGAACTCGCCGGGCAGGTCGAAGTCCCCCGGTTCGAGATCCAGCTCCCCCAGAATCTCGCGCTCGATTTCTCCCTGTTCGCCCTCGGCCAGCTCCGTTTCGGTTCCGACCAGCGGCGCCGTCACGAACGCGCGGCCGCGCTCGCAGTGGCGGGCCATCGTGTCGACGCGCTTCTCCGTCACGCGCTGGAGCCGATCGGTGTCGGGCACGACCAGCTCGCCAGGCGCCGAGCGATCCGAGAAGCACGCCACGTCGCCCTCGACGGGTCGATCGAACGGCAGCCCCCGCACCAGACGCTCCGAGAGGATCAGGTTGAACACGTACGACTGGGCAGCGTGGACGAACAGCCGCTGGAGGTTGCTTGGGACCGTCTCTAGCGCCTCACGGAAGTCCTCCGGATCGTCCCCACCGCTCTCGACCAGCGAGTGGAGCATCGAGCGCTCGTAGCGCAGTCGCTGCGGGTACTCCTCCAGCACGGCCGACCAGTCGCGGTCGCCCGACGCCGCCTCGTCGGCGCGCGCCCGGGCCTCCTGTGTGCTTTCGGGCTCGCTCTCGGACGGGTTGCCGACGTACGCTAGCACGGCCTTCTCCCACTCGCCGCGCACGACGTGGAGGCCGACCTCGTGGGTGACCGGCCGCTGGCTGCCGAAGCGCTGCTGGCCGAAGTAGTTCGGGACGCCGATTTCGCCGTCGCTACTGTCCGCGTCGCCGCAGAACGCCCGAAGCTCCGACGCCACGGCCTCGGCCTGCTCGGGCCGGTCGGCGTCGCTGACGACGATCTCGAACTCGTTGCCGACGAGGTCGCCGAACTCGATGCTCCGGCCCGCTCGTCCCAACACCTCGACGTCGGCGTCGCGAATCTCCGACGCGGCGTCGCGGAACTTCGCGGCGGCGTCCGGATCGTCGTCGCGGACGCTGAACAGCTGGGTCGTCACGGCGTGCTTGTCCTTCGTGCCGGCCCAGGAGACGCGCTCGCGGCTGATCCCCAACCCGTCGGAAAGCCGCGCGGCGAAGTCGTTGGTGTCCCACCCGCGCAGCCGGGCGCGCAGGACGACGTGCGGGTAGCCGCCGGGATCGGCGTCGACCGGCTCGGTCTCGAAGCGCTCGATCTCGCGCACCCGGAAGTCCTCGTCGTCGTCGCGCAGCCGCCCGCCGGTGCCGTCGGCGTCGCTGACGTACCACTCCATCCCCACCGCGCGCTCGGTCGGGTGTGCCTCGCGCATCAGTACAGCGAGAGGTCGCCGGTCACTTCGTCGATCAGCTCCTCGTCGCCGGGGCCGACCGCCAGCGCGGTGACCGTGCCGGGGTCGAGCTGGGTGTGGCCCGCGTCGCGCACGATGGCGTGGGGCAGCCCCTTGCGCTCGGCGATGTCGGCCAGCTCGAACAGCGCCTGCTCGCCGGCCTCCTTCAGCACGACCTTCTTCTGGCCCTCGCCTTTCCACTCCCGTCGAGCTCGCTCGCCGGTGTCCTCGTAGGCCGACAGCGACGCGTGGGCAACCTGAGCTGCGAGCTTCCCCTTGCCCATGTCGATGTCGGTCCGCGCGACGATCGCCTGTTTCATGCTCAACAGTCCCGCCCGAACCCCTATATGATTGCTCATCGTGCCCGCGAGCGAGCGTGCGCGAGGATCGGATACCGCGCTACCGCGATCGGATGCCGCGCTATCGTCACGGCGCGAATCGACTGGAGGGCCGAAGCGCGTACCGTCGGGTGGAGGGCCGAAACGCACGATGCCGCGTGGAGGGCCGAAACGCACGATGCCGCGTGGAGGGCCGAAACGCACGATGCCGCGTGGAGGGCCGAAACGATGCAGTCGAGTCGGGGCCGAAACGACGCCGGTGCCGGGTTGGCGCGGACGTAGCGGCGTCCCGCCGTCTCGCGTGCGACCGCCGATGTCGCCCCGCGCGCCGACCGCCGACTCAGTTCAGGTCCGCGCGCTGGAACCGCCAGTAGCCCAGCGCCGCCGGAACGACGACCCATGCCAGCAACACGACGGCGCCGAACCACTCGGTCAGATAGAACGGCAGGTCGCCGGCGACGCGGTTCGTCAGCAGCAGGTTCTCGCCCGCGGCCTGCTCGGCGGGGATGTCCTCGACGATGTTCGTCCAGCCGATCAGCGGCCACTGGTACTGCTCGGTCAGGAGGCTGATCGACTGGCGGTAGGCCGCCATCGGATCCAGACGCAGCAGGAGGAAGTACCAGCCCGGCGCGTCGAGTCCGGCGAGTTCGCCCTCGACGAGGTAGTGGACGCCGGCGACGAACGGGTGCCACAGCAGCGCGAAGCCGACGTAGCTGCCGATCGCGCCGCCCATCGCCTGCATGCGCGTGTCGGTCATCGCGGAGACGCCGACCGCCAGCGCCGTGAACGCCGCCGCGAGCAGCACCGTCAGGGCGAGGAACGGTCCGAAGGTGCCCAGCGGGAGCGACCCCACGATCCCGAGAATCATCACGCCCGCCACCGTGAGCGTCACGAGCGCGACCAGCACCATCACCGAGATCCTGCTGGCGTACTTTCCTGCCACGACGTCCCGCCTGCTGTGGGAGAGCCCGAACAGCACGCGCAGGCTGCCGGACTGGCGCTCGCCGACGATCGCCATGTAGCCGACGACCAGCGCGGTGACCGGGATCAGCAGGTTGCCCGCCAGCGAGACGAACAGCCCGATCACGTCCGACGCAGTCGGGTCGCCGGAGCCGCCGGCGGTCGTGCCGACGCCGACGATCCCCATCAGCAGGACGAACACCGCGACGATCGACCAGATCATCTTCGAGCGCACCGTGTCCTCGAAGTCCTTGCGGGCGACGAGCTGCCAGCTCATTCGTCACCACCTCCTATCCCGGCGGCGACGCGCCCGGTAACCCCGTCGCCGCTCGCCTCGTCGCCGTGTTCGCCAGCCTCGTCGTCGGCTTCCTGCACCGCCGCGGCATCCGTCCCGGTGTAGGCGGCGAACAGATCCTCCAGCGTCGCCTCCTCGGTCGAGAAGTCGAGCACTTCGACGCCGGCGTCGACCAGACGGTGGATCGCCGCCGCCTTCGCCGCGGCGTCGGTGTAGGAGACGACGATATTGCCGTCTTCGCGGTCGATGGCGGTCACACCGGGCAGCGCCGTCAGGTCGACGCCGCCGGTCGGACTGCCGCCCAGTCGACCGTCGGCGTCGCCGCCGACCTCCACCACGAGCCGCGAGCCGACGCCGGCCTCCTCGCGCAACCCCTCGATCGTGTCGACGGTCACCAGCTCGCCCTCGTCGAGGATGCCGACGCGGTCGCAGACCGCCGACACCTGCCCGAGGATGTGGCTGGAGAAGAACACCGTCGTCCCGCTGTCGGCTTCCTCGCGGACGAGCCGTTGCATCTCGCGGATCCCCATCGGGTCGAGGCCGCTGGAGGGCTCGTCGAGCACGAGCAGGTCGGGATCGCCGGCGAGCGCCATCGCCATCGTCAGGCGCTGGGTCATCCCCTTGGAGTACCCTCCGACCGGACGCTCGGCGGCCTCGCGGTCGAGGCCGACCCGATCGAGCAGTTCGTCGGGCGTCTCCGAGCCGCCCTTGGACTCGATCGCGAACTCCAGGTGCCGGTAGCCCGTCGACCGGTCGTACAGGCCGACGCCGTCGGGCAGGACGCCGACCCGCTCGCGCACGGCGTCGGTCTCGGCTTGCGCGTCGTGCCCCAGCACCGTCGCCGAGCCCTCCGTCGGCCGGATAAAATCGAGCAACAGGTCGATCGTCGTCGTCTTCCCTGCGCCGTTCGGGCCCAGAAATCCGAACACCTCCCCCTCCTCGACCGTGAGGTCGATGCCGTCGACCGCCACAACGTCGCCGTACCGCTTGGTCAGACCGCTGGTTTCGATCGCTGCCATCTCGTTTCCACAGATACGGTCCGTCTTATTAATGCCCGAGCGACGGTTTCAGGCGCTGAAACTGCGACCGATCCCGGTGGTATCGTCCCCCCGCGTCGTCCGCGGAGCCGCAGAGTTATCTCCCGGGAGGGCCAACTCCCCACCGAGAATGCGATTCATCGAGGAGATCGTCGTCGACGAGTTCCTCCCCACGTTCCGGTCGATGCTCGCCGAGGCGCTCCGGGAGCGGGGGCTGACACAGAACGAGGTGGCCGACGTGCTGGGAATCAGCCAGAGCGCCGTCTCGAAGTACGTCCACGGCGACGTGAGCCTGAACGAGCGCGTGCTCGACGACGAGCGCGTGGCCGAGTTGGTCGAGGAGATCGCCGACGGGCTGGCGTCGGGCGACATGCGCCCGGTTCAGGCGCTCGTCGAGGTCGAGGTGCTGATCCGCCGCCTCGAGGACGGCGACCTGCTGGCGAAGCTCCACGAGGACGCCGTTCCCGAGTTGGCGGACCGCGACGCGACGATCGCGGTCCACGATCCGGACAACGAGCTGCGCTCGGCCGAGCGCGTGCTCGCCGCGCTTCGGCGCGGGCTCCGGAAACTCGAGACGACGAGCGGCTTCGCCGGCCTGATCCCCAACGTGGGATCGAATCTCGTCGCCTGCCT
Source organism: Natronoarchaeum mannanilyticum (assembly GCF_039522665.1). Classification (NCBI taxonomy): domain Archaea; kingdom Methanobacteriati; phylum Methanobacteriota; class Halobacteria; order Halobacteriales; family Natronoarchaeaceae; genus Natronoarchaeum; species Natronoarchaeum mannanilyticum. Next base: position 15,610 of record NZ_BAAADV010000001.1, on the reverse strand, counting down.
GCCCGACGCCGAGGGCGTCGACGACGTCGCCGGCGTCCCCGGCCGCATCTTCGACGTCAAGGGGCGGGCGACGATTCCCGGCGACCCCGAGTTCGGCGTCAGCGAGCACGTCGCAACGGTGCTGCTGGCGGCCCGGCGGCACGGCAGCGACGCCCGAGCGGGGGCGAATCTCCGGTACGACCCGGATCTCGTCGCCCGACTCGAGGAGGCCGGCTACGAGACCGTCGAGTTCGACGCCGAGGCCGACGCCGACGCCGCGATCGGGGCCGCGATAGAGGAGTCGCCCGACGCGACCGTGCTGTACCAGACCGGCGGCTTCGGCGTCGAGCCGATCCTGTACGTGCTCGGCGAGGACGTCGACGCCGTGGTCGAGGCCATCCGGACGCTGGTCTGACCGATGTCTGATCTCGGGGATCGCCGATCGAGCGCCGGGACGTCGGGATCAGGAAGCACCGCCGCGCAGTCGTTCTACGGCCGCTGGGCCGCGCTGTACGACGCGCTCGCCCGCTACACGCCGGGGATCGGGTCGCTTCGCGAGCGCGCCGCCGCGGCGCTGGAACTAGAATCTGGCGACACAGTCGTCGAGATGGGCTGTGGCACGGGCGCGAACTTACCGTACCTCCGCGAGCGGGTCGGTCCCGAGGGAACCGTCGTCGGCGTCGACTTCACTCGCCCCGTTCTCGATCGAGCGCGCGAATCAGTCGCGGCGTACGACAACGTCCACCTGGTTCGGGGCGACGCCGCCCGCCCGCCGTTCGCGAACGCCGGCGACGCCACTTTCGGCACCGTCGACGCCGCTCTCGACTCCGTCGACGCCGTCCTCGCGACGTTCGTCGTCGGGATGCTCGAAGACCCCGGCGCGGCCGTCCGCGACTGGTGCGACCTGCTGGTCGACGGCGGCAACGTCGTCCTGGTCGATGCAGCCAGCAGCGAACGGGCGTACGCCGCGCCCGTCAACGCCCTCTTCCGCGCCGTCGTGATCCTCTCGACGCCGCCGACGCTCCGATTCCGCTACGACCGCGATCCGCAGGCGACGCTCGATCGCCGAGTCGACGCCGCGCGCGACGCGCTCCGGGATCGGTCGAGCGCGATCGCCCACGAGACGCACGCGCTCGGCGTCGTCCGGTTGACCGGCGGCCGGATCGATTGAGCGCAGTTCCGATCACTCGGTTCGGCGCCATCTCCCGGTTCGAGGGGCAGCTTTATTTCGCACTAATACTTGTCGTACGACATGAACGGTCGCCGACTGCTCGCGGTCCTGACGGTCCTCTCGCTCTCGCTTGCGGGCTGTACCGCGCCCGTCTCTCCACCGAACGACGCCGAGGTCGCCGGGAACTCGTCGGTCGCCGACGGCGAAGCGGCCGCGGATGGTGAAACGGCGGCGGGCGCCGATGGAGAAACGGCGTCGAACGACGGTGCGGACGCCGGCGACGACGCCGATGACGGGACCGAGCGCTCGCTCCCGATCGAACCGGATCCGGTGTGGAACCGCGTCGCGACGATGATGGATACGGACGCCGAGCAGCCCGAGCTCACCGTCGGGGTGCCGTCGGCGACCGCCGGGCAGGCGTTCGCGACCGATCGGTCGACGTTCAAACAGGCGCTGAACGCCTCGGCGGCGGGGTCCATCTCGGACGGCGGCGCCGGCCCGCGCGGCGTCACGACGCCCTTCGGCGTGTACGTCGAGCCCGCCGACGGGCCGCCGGTCGTCGTCGAGCAGGTGCTGGCCCACGAGTACGCCCACGCGGTCCAGTATTCCGAGTCGATGTTCGGGGCGTGGCTCATCGAGCCGACGGGCTCGACCGACCGGCAGATGACCAAAACCGCGCTGATCGAGGGCGGGGCGACCTACGTCGGCGACGAGTACACCGAGCGCCACCTCTCGGACGTTCCGCTCCAGTCCGAGCAGATGCGCCGCAGCTACGAGCGCTCGGCGTCGGGCGATCGGTTCTTCGTCGCGCCGTACTACTTCGGCGCCGAGTACGTCGACGAGCGACTCGACACGCCCGCGAATCTCCAGAGGGTGTACGCGGACCCGCCGGCCACCACCGCCGAGCTGCTCCACGGCGAGTCTGCGGGCGAGCAGCTCGCGATGTCGATATCGGTCGATACCGAGGACAGCGACTGGACCGCGACGAGCCGAGATCGCAAAGGCGAGCTGTTCACTCGCATCGCGCTCCGGGCGACTCTGGACAACGACACCGCGGCCGCGGCCGCCGCGGGCTGGGGCAACGACTCCGCGATCGCCTTCGACAGCGACGGGAGGGGAGATCCCGAGGCGTTCGTCTGGACGTTCCGGTGGCAGACTTCGGGCGAGGCCGACGAGTTCGTCGCGGCGTTCGAGGAGAGCCTCGATCGCCGGACAGACGACTGGGCCGACCGCACGCGCGTCGAGCGCGTCGGCGACCGGACTGTCGCGATCGCGATGGGGCCCGACGAGTTCCGCGAGGGAACCGCGATCTCGGAATCGGACGGCGACGTGACCGTCGACGTCGACGCGCGGGTCGAGGACGACGGCTGGTTCCGGGTCGAGGCCGGTCCAGCGACGACCGGCGCGGTGGCGAACGGCGGGGCGACGACCGGCGCCGCCGCGGCGTCCTGACGCCGCTGCGCAGTCCATCCCCGCCGCCGTCGAAATCACGTCTCGCCGCCGCCGTCGAACCGCGCCCCACGCCGCTATCAAACGGCATCCTGACCGACCGTTTCGCGGCGAGAACCGCCCACGAGCCCAACCGTTTTCTCTCGAAGTCCCCGAGGACGAGCATGGACCTCTCTATCGTCGATCTCTCGCCGGTCCCCGAGGGCGGCACCGCCACCGAGGCGTACGAGAACACCGTCGAGGCCGCGCGGCAGGCCGAACGGCTCGGCTACTCGCGGTTCTGGGTGGCCGAGCACCACGCGATGGCCGACCGGCTCGCGGGGACGACTCCGGAGGTGTTGCTGGGTCACCTCGCCGCCGAGACCGACCGGATCCGGCTCGGCTCGGGCGCCGTGTTGCTCAACCACTACAGCCCGTTCAAGGTCGCCGAGCAGTTCGGCGCTCTCGACGGGTTAGCGCCCGGCCGTATCGACGCCGGGCTCGGGCGGGCGAACGGCTCGCCGGCCTCGGACCGCGCGCTGGGGACCGAGCGCCACGTCGAGAACCCCGACGAGGATCACGCCGAGAAGATCGAGAGCGTCGTCAACCACCTGTACGACGACTTTCCCGAGGGCCACCCCTACAGCGATCTGGAGATTCCCCGCTCCGGCGCCGAGCCGCCCGAGCCGTGGGTGCTCGGATCGAGTCCGTCGAGCGCGGCCATCGCGGGCGAACTCGGACTACCCTTCTGTTTCGCGGCCTTCATCCGGCCGCAGTTCGCCACGCACGCCTTCGAGGAGTACCGCGAGTCGTTCCAGTCCTCCGAGCTGGCCGGCGGCATCGACGAGCCCGAGGGGATGGTCGCGGTGAACGCCGTCGCCGCGGAGACCGACGAGGCCGCCGCGCGGCTCCGGGCGGTCGCCGAGGCGTCGTTCAAGCGCATGCAGCGCGGCGTCGTCGGGTCGACGCCGTCGGTCGAGGAGGCGATCGACGAGCTCGGCGGCGTCCCCGATCCGACGCCCGCGACGCTGGACGACGACGAGTGGCCGCGCGCGATCTCAGGGAGCCCCGAGACGCTGGCAGGTCTCCTGGAGCAGCTCGCCGACCGCGTCGGCGTCGAGGAGATGATGATCCAGCACGTCCTGTCGAACCACGAGGACGCGCTCCGGTCGCACGAGCTCATCGCCGAGGGCGTCGGCGTCGAGCCGCGCTGAAAACCGTCGGCGTCGAACCGCGCTGAAAAAGAGGGTAGATCGGAACCGGTCGGAGGGCCGAATCGGGGACCGACCGTCCGCTCAGTCGTCGGCGGGCGTCGCCGCGCTCGCGGTCACGTCGACCGGGTCGGCGTCGACGCCGAGCTCGTCGAGCGCGACCTGCGCGGCGCGCTTGCCCGAGACGAGCATGGCGCCGAAGGTCGGGCCCATGCGCGGGAGGCCGTAGGTCGTCGCCGTCGCCATGCCGGTGACGACGAGTCCGTCGTGGGCGAGGCCGGTGTGCTCGACGACGGCGTCCTCGGACTCGCCGACCCACATCGAGTCGTGGCCGGGCGAGTCGTGGCCGGGCGCGCCGTAGGTGTCGTCGTCCGTGTTGTCCATGCCGCTTGCCTCCTCCGCGAAGCCCGGCGCGTCGAGCACGCCGCGCTCGTCGAGCTTCTTGACGGCCATCCCGTCGTGACCCGTCGCGTCGATCACCAGTTCGGACTCGACGGCGATCGGGTCGACGCAGGTGATCTCGCGGGGCAGCGCGTGGACCGGCGTCCAGTTCATCACGATGCCGCCGACGCGGTGGTCCTCGCGGATCACGATGTCGGTGAACTCCGTCATGTTCTGCATCTTCGCGCCGGCGTCGCAGGCGGCCTTGATCAGGCCCGAACACGCTTCGGGGCCGTTGGCGACGTAGAGGCCGTCGCTTTCTTCGGACTGCTTGTGGTCGACGTCGAGTTCGTCGAGGATCTGTTGGGCCGGGTCGCGGACCGTGACCTTGTTCATCAGGAACCCGCCGAGCCAGAAGCCGCCGCCGAGGTAGTTGTTCTTCTCGACGACCATCGTCTGGACGCCTCGCTCGGAGAGCTCCTTGGCGGCCATCAGACCGGAGGGGCCGCCACCGACGATGATGACCTCCGTCTCGGAAAAGTCCATGAACTCTTCGGACCACTCCTGGCCGATCGCTCGGGTGACTTCCGCTTCGCCGACGTCGCTGAACTGATCGAATTCGCTCATACCACCTAGTGTTACCACAAAGTAATTGAAAGCGTTTCCGGTACGCCCCGGCGATCGGCGGCGTCACGACTGGCGCACTGCTGTCGGAGCGTATCGACGGCAACAGAACGGTTCGGACCTCAACAGAGCCGGATCGGTTACTCCATTTCGCCGCCGCGGATCGCGTCCTCGGCGGCCGCCAGCGCGGCGTCGGCGTCGAACTCGTCGACGATCTCCCGGAGCGTCGCGGCGTCGGCGTCCGCGAGATCGTGCGCGTGGGCCGTGATTCCGGGGACCGCCCGAACCGCGTTGTCGACGATCGGGATCGAGGCCACCTGCGCCGACCGGGAGAGCGGGTTGAGGTCGATCACGATCTCGGTCTTGTCCATCTCGCCGAGCGCCTCGGCGCGGTCGCCGTCCTCCAGCGGGACGAGTACGACGTCGGCCTCGTAGATGCCATCGCGGTCGACTTTCCCCCGCTCGTGGCTCAGTCCCGGAATCCGCGCGTCGGCCGCAAGTCCCTTCACCTCCTCGGCGCCGTGCTCGCGCAGGTAGTCGGCGATCGCCGCCATGCGCTCCTCGGTGCGGTTGAACAGATTCACTTCCAGATCGGCGTCGACGGCGTCGGCGAGCTCGACCAGTTCCCCGGGGACGAGCGCGGCGACGTTACCGTTGACCGAGAGCACGGGGTGGTCGGCCAGCAGCAGCGCGGCCGCCGCGGCGCGCTCGGCGTCGTCGGCGCTGGGAATCGTCCGCTCGCCGAGCAGGTAGTCGAACGCCTCGCCCCGACCCTGGGCGATCAGCCCCTGCCGGCTCGTGATGCCCCGATCGACGCCGTCCTCGATCCGGTGACGGGTGACCAGCGAGTCGTGTCGGGGGTGGTCCTCGGGAATCTCGGCGTCGTCGATCATTGCGTACGGGTCCGTAGGCAGCGGTGAAAACAGCGTCGCCTCGGATCCGGATGCGGCAGTCCGTCGCAGCGGCTGTCGTTCGCTTACAAACCGAGCGCATCCTCGGGGCGTGCTCTCCGAGCTTGCCCATCCGCTCGCGGGCGCTCCAGCGGAGCGGGACGGTATCGTATCTTCGCCGATCGCGCCGGTACCAGCTTTCCCGCAGCCGACCTCTCTCCGATGAAAGGTTTGTGGTCGGGGAAGTCTTACTCCACGTATGGACGTGGCCTCGACGACTCGTTCAGTGGTCGATCGCGCGCGCGACGAGCAGATCACATTTCTCGCCGCGAGCATCGCGTACTACGTGTTCTTCTCGATCCTCCCGCTGCTGTTGCTGATCCTCGCGATCGGGTCGCTCGTGGGCGGGCAGGCCTTCGCCGACCGGATCGTCGCCGCGATCGGCGGGAGCCTCTCGGCGCAGGGCGAGTCGATCGTCGCCGACTCGCTCTCGAACCCGCAGGGCCGGGCCGGAGCGTCGATCGTCGGCGTCGTCGCGCTGCTGTGGAGCGCGCTCAAGATGTTCCGCGCCGTCGACATCGCCTTCGACGAGGTGTACCTGCCGGACGCCGAGACGTCGCTGCTCGGCCAGATCAGGGACGGCATCCTGACGCTCCTGCTGATCGCCCTCGCGGTCGTGTTCATGCTCGGCATCGGCGTGGTGATCGGACGCGCCGAAACTTTCGGCGTCCCGTTCCTGAACGTCATCGGCTGGATCGCGCTGCTGGCCGGCCTGCTCGTCGTCTTTCTCCCGCTGTTCTACGTGATGCCGCCGGTCGAGATGACGGCCCGCGAGGCGCTCCCCGGCGCGGCGTTTACCGCCGTCGGCTGGCTCGTCCTGCAGGCCGGATTTCAGGTGTACGCTTCGCAGGCCGGGAGTTTCGAGGCTTACGGCGCGCTCGGCGGGATCTTGCTCTTTCTGACCTGGCTGTACTTCGCGGGCGTGATAATCCTGCTCGGGGCGACGATCAACGCCGTCACCGGCGGATACTGACGCGTCTCGGTCGCTCCTCGCACGGCAGCGGGCGTGGCGGGAGTCGAACCACGCCGAGACGTGCTCGCTTCGCTGCGCGCGTCTCGGCTACTTCGAATCCCTGGACCCGCACGCACGGCTCACTGCCGTTCGCCGGCGTACGGGCGTGACGGGATTCGAACCCGCGATCGAAAGGTTAGGAACCTTTCGCCCTATCCGCTAGGCCACACGCCCAATCGACGCGAGAAAAACGAGTTAGTTGCCGGATCGCTCGGTTTCGGCGTCGTCGCTGGCGACGTGGTCGGTCTCGACGAACTCGTCGTCGTCGGCCATCTCTGGGTCGTTGTCGGTGCTAGGTCCGTCGCGCATCTCCTGAAGTTCCTGCTCGACTTCTTCGCGGCCCTTCTGGAACTCGCCCATGGCCTCGCCGGTCGATCGGGCGAGCTTGGGGATCTTGTTGGCGCCGAACAGGAGCACGGCCAGGAGCAAGACGACCAGCATCTCCGGACCGCCGGGAATGGCGAACAGCGGTGTGGTTTCGAGTGCCATCTCTACCTGTTGCTTGCTCTCTCGCAATTATAGGCTTTTTGCTCCCGCCGGTCTCGCTCGACGCCCGTTCTGTACGTTCGTTCGCAACGCCGGTAGGCGGTGGGAGCGAACGACAGCGCCGATCTCAGGCGATGGTAGGCCCGGCGTACCGACTACCGCGGACGCTCGCCGTAGACAAACGTAACTAACATAGTGCTATCCGGCAAACGAACGGTCGTAATGGTCGACACAGGCGACACCGCCCCTGACTTCACCGCACCGCTCGCGAACGGCGACGTCGATTCGATCACGCTCTCGGAGGAGCTCGGCGACGGGCCGATCGTGCTCGCGTTCTTCCCCGGCGCGTTCACCAGCGTCTGCACCACGGAGATGTGCAGCTTCCAGGACCAGCTCTCGGAATTCGAGGACGTCGGCGCGACGGTCTACGGCGTCAGCCGCGACACGCCCTTTACCCTCAACGAGTTCCGCGATCAGAACGACCTGAGCTTCGGGCTGATCAGCGACCTCAACAAGGAGATCATCGACGCGTACGGCGTCGAGATGGACTTCGACGATCTCGGCGTCTACGGCGTCGCCAAGCGCTCGGTGTTCGTCGTCGACGCCGACGGCGAGGTCACCTACGCGTGGGTCAGCGACGACCCCGGCGTCGAGCCGGACTACGACGAGGTTCGTGAGGCCGCCGCCGAGGCCGAGGCCGTCGAAGCCGCCGACTGATCTCGTCGACGGAATTCGCCGACTGCACGCCGAGAACTACACTCCCCGCCGACACGTCACGCCCGGTGGGCTTTTTCGCCCGCAGCGTCAGTGTCCGGTATGGCCGAGACTGACACTGCGGGCCGCATCTACGACCCGGACGGCGAGCACGCGTTTCCCGACGAGCGCGTCAACGACGTTCTGGAGTTCGTCGCGGACGACGAGGAGATCCAGGCGTACCTGGAGGCCCAGAACGTCAACCCCGTCGATCGGAAGCGCTACAACGACCACGGCGCCAAGCACATCGAGATCGTCCGCAACCGGGCGCTCTGTCTCTACGACCTGCTCAAGGACGCCGGCGTCGAGTTCAACGGCGCCGCTCAGCAAGGGCTCGAAGAAGCCGACGAGGCCGTCATCGTCGTGCTCGCCGCGACGCTCCACGACATCGGGCACGTCGTCCATCGCGACGACCACGCCTACCACTCCCTGTGGCTCGCGGCCGACGTGCTCGACCGGATCCTGCCGGAGTTCTACGGCGTCGCCGACTCGGTCAGGATGAAAGGCGAGGTGCTCCACGCGATCCTCTGTCATCACACCGAGGAGACGCCGCTGACGACCGAGGCGGGCGTGATCCGCGTCGCCGACGCCTTGGACATGGAACGGGGCCGCTCGCGGATCCCTTACGAGGAGGGCGGCCGCGGCATCAACACGATCTCCAGCCAGGCGATCCACAACGTCTCGCTCAAGCCCGGCGACGGACGAGCCGTGCTCGTCGAGATCGAGATGACTAATGCAGCCGGCGTCTACCAGGTCGACAACCTCCTCAAGCACAAGCTCCAGGGTTCGGGTCTCGAAGACGACATCCGCATCGTCGCCGTCAACGAACACGCCGACGAGGACGAGTCGCTGGTCGAGCGAATCGAGCTATAACCGGCAACTGATTGCAGAATTTACTGCGTGTCGGCGGCGGGTCGGTATTCCCCGTCGTCCTCCCGGATGACGCCGCGGCTTCGGAGCGTTCGCAGGATGCTGTGCAGCGTGAGTTTGCTCAGTCCGACGTTCTCGCGGAGTTCGTCCACGCTCGCGCCCTCCGCCGTTTTGAGACTCAGATACACGAGCTTCGCCTCCGCGGACTCGAGTTCGTCGGGGACCGCGGCAGTCGCCGCGTACCCGTCGTGAGACGCCACTGTCATCGATCGTAGCTATTTCTTCGACGATAATAAAACCCTCCTACAACGATTGTCGATAATCGGTCCCCGTCCCGGGACTCCGTTACGACAGTCGTGCAAACTGCCCGACCGAGGGCGTCGAGACGCCGCTGCTCGGTGATGCAAGGGGCTCCTGCGTCGCCCGTACACGATTCACTCGATCGCTCGGCGATGAAACGCCTCGCTGGCCGTGACTCGAGAAGCGGAAGTGGCGGCAGTGAGCGAACGCGTCGCGTTCGCGAACGCCGACCGACGGCGTCGATCGGAATTTGAACCACGGTCGTTCCCGTTCGCTCGCTCGCGCTCGCTCACCTCCCACTCCCTGATTCAAATCCCTCCGTCTCCGGACGCGTCGCTCACGTCCGTTCGCGACAGCGTAGCGGAAGGGGCGGGATTTGAACCACGCGAAGCCTTGACGCCACACCGCCGACGTGTATAGTTCGCCGGCGCGACGGTGCTCTACCACTGAGCTACCCTTCCTCGTAGTGCGCTACGAGGGGGGCGCTTGTAAATCCTCTCTCGCCGTCCCGTCATCGTCGGCCGACCGCGACCCAACGGTTTTTCTCTCCGGCGGCGGATGTGTCTCCCGAAGATGGACCTCACCCTCACGATTCTGGCGCTGCTGACGGGCGTGCTGGCCGGCGGGCTGTTCAGTTTCTTTCAGATCCCGATCCCGGCGCCGCCCGAGCTGCCAGGGCTGATGGGGATCGTCGGCATCTACCTCGGTTACAAACTGATCCAGTGGTTGGACGTGGGGATCGACCTGCTCGGAGCGCTGGGCGTTCAGTAGCTGCGCTCTTTGGGTTCGTAGGTCTTGTTCTCGCCCTCGAGCACGACCGGCTTGTACCACAGATCCGGCGATCCCTCGTCCCACGAGATCAGCGTGTGCTTGAGCCACTCGTCGTCCTTGCGCTCCTGGTGCTCCTGGCGCCAGTGGGCGCCGCGGAACTCGTCGCGCGCGAGCGCGCCGAGCGTGATCGTCTCCGCGATGTCGATCAGGTTGCGTGTCTCGATCGTCTGCTGGAGGTCGGTGTTGAACGTCCGCGAGGGGTCGTCGACGTACACGTCCTGGTAGTCCTCGCGGGCCTTCCGGATCTCGCGGAGCGCGGTTTTGAGCCCCTCCTCGTTGCGGAACACGTTGACGTTCTCGGTCATCGCCTTCTGGAGGCGCTCGCGGATCTCGGCGTGCTGGACGCCCTCGTCCTTTTCGAGCAGGTGGTTCACGCGCTCGCGCTCGGATTCGACGGCGTGCTCGACGACCGATTCGCCCTCGATCGCCGCACCGTCGGCCGCGACATCCTCGTCCGACGTATCGACTGCGCCGAGCGAAACCGGCGAGTCGACCTCGCCGGGTTCGGTCTCGTCGGTGCGGCCGGTCGTGATCTCGGCTTCGCCGAGGTCCTCGCCGGCGGCGTGCTTGCCCGCGCGCTTGCCGAACACGATCAGTTCGGGTAGCGCGTTCCCGCCGAGACGATTGGCGCCGTGGACGCTCGCGCAGGCGCACTCGCCCGCGGCGTACAGGCCGTCGATGCACGTCTCGCCGTTCTCGTCGGTCTCGATGCCGCCCATCTCGTAGTGCTGGCCGGGCTTGACCGGCATCGGCTCGACGAGGCCGTCGACGCCCTCGAAGTCCTCCGCGAGGTGGAGGATGTTCTCCAGCCGGTCCATGATGCGCTCCTCGCCGAGGTGGCGCATGTCGAGGTGGACGTACTCGTCGTCGACGCCGCGGCCCTCGCCGACTTCCGTCAGCTCGGCGCGCGCGACGACGTCGCGCGACGCGAGTTCGCCCTCGTTGTTCGCGTACCCGTGTTCGAACATGAACCGCTCGCCCTCGTCGTTGTAGAGGATGCCGCCCTCTCCGCGGACGCCTTCCGATATCAGGACGCCCGTCGAGGGGAGCGTCGTGGGGTGGAACTGGACGAACTCCATGTCCTCCAGCGGCGCGCCGGCGCGGTAGGCCATCGCCTGCCCGTCGCCGGTACAGGAGACGGCGTTCGTGGTGTGGTCGAACACCTGGCCGGGGCCGCCGGTCGCCAGGATGACGCCCTTGTTGGCCTTGAAGCCGGCGACCTCGCCGGACTTGACGTCGTAGCCGACGACGCCGTGGCACCGCCGGTCCTCGGGGTCGTCGTGGTCAGTGACCGCAAGCTGGGAGACGAACCACTCGTCGTACACCTGCACGCCGTGCTTGACGACCTGCTCGTACATCGTGTGCAGCAGGTGGTGGCCCGTCTCGGCGCCCGCGTAGGTCGTCCGCGGGAAGGAGAGTCCGCCGAACGGGCGCTGGGAGACGCGACCGTCCTCCTCGCGCGAGAACGGCATCCCCCAGTGTTCGAGTCGGATCACGTCCTCGGGGGCGTCCTGGGCCAGCGTCTCGATGGCCGGCGCGTCGCCGAGGTAGTCCGACCCCTTCATCGTGTCGTAGGCGTGCAGTTCCCAGTCGTCGCCCTCCCGGAGCGCGGCGTTGATGCCGCCCTCGGCCGCGCCGGTGTGGCTGCGGACCGGGTGGAGTTTCGTCACGATGGCCGTGTCGGCCCCCGCTTTCTGTGCGGCGATCGCCGCTCGCAGGCCGGCGCCGCCCGCGCCGACCACGATTACGTCGTGTTCGTGCATAGTGTGATCTCGTGGTTACCAGAACTTCAGGTTGTTCTTGACCGCTTCGCGCTTGAGCTCCTGGATGTGCTCGGTCAGCGGGATATCCTTCGGACAGACGTTCGTACAGGAGAACTGGGTCTGGCAGCGCCAGACGCCGTGTTCCTGCTCTAGGATGTTGAGCCGGTGCTGCTTGAGATCCTCGCCCTCGCGGTCGTCCATCGCGAACTTGTAGGCCTTGTTGATGGCCGCGGGGCCGAGGTACTCGTTGTCCCCGGCGGCGATGTTACACGAGGACATGCAGGCGCCACACCAGATGCAGCGCGAGGACATCTTGATCTTCTCGCGGTTCTCGGGGTCCTGGCGCTGCTCTTCGAGGTTTTCGGCGTCCGGGAGGTCTTCCTCCTGGAAGTACGGCTCGACTGCCTCCATCTGCTCGTAGAAGTGCTGCATATCCACCACGAGGTCCTTGACGACGTCCTGGTGTGGCAGCGGCTCGATCCGAACGGGCTCTTCGAGTTCGACGAGCTGAGTCTTGCAGCCGAGTCGCTGGCTCCCGTTGATGAAGAAGGCGTCCGAGCCACAGACGGCCTGTCGACAGGAATGACGGAACGTCAGCGAGGAGTCGAAGTGATCGCGCGCGTAGATCAGCGCGTCGAGCACGGTCATCCCCTTCTCGAAGGGGACGTGGAAGTCGTCGAAGCGCGGCTCCTGCTTGCCCTCGACCTCGGGGTCGTACCGGAACACCTTGATCTGGACGGTGTTCTCGGCCGCTTCGGCTTCGGCGTCCGCCTCGGTCTGCCGGTCCCGTTCGGCCTGTCGCTCGCGCTTTTCCTGCATCCGACGGTCCTGGTGGCTCGATCCGGCCGGCTCCGTTTCGGGCTGTGCGTCCTCGGTCTCTGCGCTCGTCTCTTGCGTACTCATGCGATCGAAACACCTGCCATGACGGTTGCGACGCGGATTCCCTGGGCGACCAGCACGATACCGGCGACGATCAGACCCCACTTGACGGCAGTCTTCTGGGTCCCCTCCAGTCCCTGGTTGACCAGCGCGTTGTAGACGCCGTTGATGCCGTGGAATGCCGCGGTGACGAGGAACAGCACCATCGTCGCGAAGTACGCCGGGTTCTCCATGCGCGCTTGCGTGCCCGCGAGCTCGATCTCGTAGGCGTGGGTGACGAAGTGGAGCTGGAAGAAGTGGAACGCCAGTACGACGATCAGGAACGCGGCCGTGACTCGCTGGAGCAGCCATCGAGTGCCGCCCCGATCGAACGAGGAGTAGTGTTCGGCCATCAGGCACCCACCCCGCTGAGGAACGTCGGAACGCTCGCGACGACGATCACCGCGGTGACGATCAGCGACGCGTAGAAGCTCTTGTCCTGTGACTCGAGGCCGACACCCAGATCGACCATCAGCAAACGGACGCCGTTGAGGATGTGGAACACGGCGACCGCGAGCAGACCGACCTCCAGCACGCGGATGAGGAGCAGGTCCTCGAGCCCTCCGAGCGTCCGGTTGTACGTCGTTGCCCCCTCCGTTGCGGTGCTCAACACCGCGATGTGGGTGAACAGGTACCCGATCAGCACCCATCCCGTAAACTTGTGGAATATCCAGGCCCACATCCCGGCCGAGAACTCCTTCCACCGGCCGAAGTCCTCGACGAGCCCACGATTGTAAGACTGACTCATACTCTCATGACGAGCGTTGGACCGTGACGGTATAGAAGTTACTAACCCGGCGTAAGCTCGCAGACTCGTTATCCATCTCGCGCATGCGCTCGCACGCGAGCCGCACGTGCGCTCTCAGGAATAGCCCGACCCGCCTCGACGCGGCGCCCTCACGTCACGTCGCCGACGACCTCGGCCTGCTCCTGGTAGCGGTTCCGGATCGTGATCTTGCTGACGCCCGAGACCTCGTGGATCTCGTCTTGCGTGCAGCGCTCGTCGCGGAGCGTCGCCGCGTAGTACACCGCCGCCGCCGCGAATCCCGCCGGCGACTTGCCGGAGGCGATCCCCTGATCGATCCCGACCGTGACGACGTTGTGCGCGAGCTCGCGCGTCTCGTCGCTCAGCCCCAGCGCGTCGGCGTACTCGTCGACGAACGGTCCGGGATCGAACGCCTCGACCGGACGGTCGATCTCGGACTGGACCCACTTCGAACGTCGCAGCAGATGCGACTCCTGTACGTCGGCGGCGTCCGCGATCGCCGCGGCCGTCACCGGCACTCGCTCCACCTTGCAGGCGACGTGGACCGCCGCCGCGGCGATCGTCGTCACCGACCGACCTTGCTGTGTCTCCTCGGTGTACACGGCTTTCAGGATCGCCGTCGCCGTCTCGGTGACGGTGCTGTCGGCGGCAACCTCCGCTGTTAGCGTCTCGATGCGGCGACGGCCGCGGTCGTGTAGGGCGTCGATGTCCATCGGTTCCCGTCGTCCTCGTGACGTGTATTCGATTCTGTGTGAACCGTTATCTATCTTTTGTGGAGCCACAAGCTTCTCCCCTTCCTGGGGTAGGTGTCGCTTACCAATGCTTCTCTGATACGATGGCCTTTTATGTACCCCTCTCCTCGGAATGTAATGCGAAGAACGACACGACGTGGTCGCGGGACGTTCAAACCGTCCCGCAATCACGGGCCGAACACGCGAGATCGATCCGGGGCCGTCCCGGGTCGAAGGGTTTATACGTCCCACTCGCTTTCGTTCTGGTCCGGAGGTCGACGGCGGTTCGCCGCCGACGACTCGGACCGGACGGGCGAGAACGGATCGGCGTCGGGCCGATCCGAAGGGGTTATATGCCCTGCTCGCTTCCGTTCAGGTCCGAAGGAAATGAGGATTCCACCCCTGCGGTCCGCCGTACAGATGGGATCTGATGTTAGCCTTGGTAGTTCGGCGACATCCGGCCGATCGAGCGATGTCGTCGACCTACGGACCCATGCAATAGACGATCGTGGTCCCTGACGGGGACCACACATTATGGTGTTGCTCTCCCTTCTGGGAGAGCATCCCGCCCACCGCCCCCACTCTGGGGGCACATTCCGGTTGATCCTGCCGGAGGCCATTGCTATGGGGATCCGATTTAGCCATGCTAGTCGCACGAGTTTAGACTCGTGGCAGATAGCTCAGTAACACGTGGCCAAACTACCCTCTGGACAGGCATACCCTCGGGAAACTGAGGCTAATACCTGATACTACTCCTGCCCTGGAATGGGCGGAGAGCCAAACGCTCCGGCGCCAGAGGCTGTGGCTGCGGCCGATTAGGTAGACGGTGGGGTAACGGCCCACCGTGCCAGTAATCGGTACGGGTTGTGAGAGCAAGAGCCCGGAGACGGTATCTGAGACAAGATACCGGGCCCTACGGGGCGCAGCAGGCGCGAAACCTTTACACTGCACGCCAGTGCGATAAGGGGATCCCCAGTGCGAGGGCATACAGTCCTCGCTTTTCACCACCGTACGATGGTGGTGGAACAAGAGCTGGGCAAGACCGGTGCCAGCCGCCGCGGTAATACCGGCAGCTCGAGTGATGGCCGTTCTTATTGGGCCTAAAGCGTCCGTAGCCGGCCACGCAAGTTCGTCGGGAAATCCACATGCTCAACATGTGGGCGTCCGGCGAAACCTGCGTGGCTTGGGACCGGACGGCCCGAGGGGTACGGCCGGGGTAGGAGTGAAATCCTGTAATCCCGGCCGGACCACCGGTGGCGAAAGCGCCTCGGGAGGACGGATCCGACGGTGAGGGACGAAAGCCAGGGTCACGAACCGGATTAGATACCCGGGTAGTCCTGGCCGTAAACGATGCCCGTTAGGTGTGGCGTAGGCTACGAGCCTACGCTGTGCCGCAGTGAAGACGCTAAACGGGCCGCCTGGGAAGTACGTCCGCA